>JAOUME010000032.1 GCA_029881655.1 Deltaproteobacteria bacterium
CCCGCGGCCTTGTCGCAGAAGTTGATGCCATCCGAAAGCTTCTTTTTAAATCAGATCGAACTGAAAACAGGCCAACGCTATCCAAGGGAAGAACTTTTAACAAGCCTGGTCCGCCTTGGATACAGCCGGGTGGATATGGTGGAGGAAAAAGGTGAATTCGCCGTCAGGGGAGAAATCATCGATATCTACGCTTTGGGTGCGACAAATCCTCTTAGGCTTGATTTTTTCGACGAGGAACTCGAGAGTGTCAACACTTTTGAGGTGGAGACCCAAAGATCGCTCAAGCCACTGGAGTCCTTTTGCGTGTTACCAGCCAGTGAAGCCCTTCTGGGTACCGTAAACACTCACATGGCCCTGAAGAGGCTCTCTGGCCTCAAGGCCAACACGCAACCTGAAACCTATTTTGAAATTAGAGAAAACATCGAATCAGGAATCGGTTTTTCTGGTATCGAGAACCTCATGCCTATTTTTTACTCCAAGACCGAAAACCTTTTCGATTATTTCAGACAAGCTCCCTTGATTCTTGCTCTTGAGCCTGAAAGTCTCAAAAAACACCAGGAGCTTTTTTTCGAAGAGGTTTGCCATGAATACGAATACTCCATAAAGGAAGGCAGTCCCACTGTCGCTCCTGATGATCTCTACCTTAGTCCAAAGGAGCTGACAGGTCTACTGAAAAAACATCCCAGGATCTATTTGTTTCGGGATGCTTCAGGTGAAAAACAAGCCATCAACCTTCCGATTAGGGACAACTCTCTTTTAAGACAGATCGACGTTTTTGGGGATAGCCCCGTACAAAATCCTACCCGTTCCATCTTGGAGCAACTAAAGAGATGGCATCTCACCGGTGCCAAGGTGATCGTTACTGCCGGATCTTATACCCGGGCCGAACATATCCGCCAGACATTAGAGGAATTCGGGATAAGTGTACCCATCTCGGAAAAAAGCGGTGAGGAAATCATAAACGGCCTGTTTTTGACACCGTCCCAGCCAATGGACCTTAGCTTTTGCCTGCTGGTTTCAAAATTAAGCCGGGGTTTTAAATGGCTGAACTCTCAATGCGAAGTGGAAGCCTTGCTGGTTAGCGAAGAGGAGATTTTCGGCCCCAAGCAGAAGCAAAGGACACTCAAGAAATCCAAAATCCAGCACTTTTTTTCTTCTATTGGAGATCTCAAGGTAAAGGATTACGTCGTTCATGTGGAATACGGAATCGGCTCATATCAGGGTCTTAAAAAAATTCAGACCGGAGACCAGCAAACCGATTTTCTGGTGATTCAGTATCAGGGAGGAGATAAGGTCTATGTTCCTGTAGATAAGTTTCATCTGGTGCAGAAATACGCGGGGGGCGATGCTCAGGCTCCCAATCTGAACCGGCTGGGAGATAAATCCTGGAGCAAAACCAAGACCAAGATCCGCTCGGAGATTGACGATATAGCCGATGAACTGGTGCGCCTTTACGCAGAAAGGAAAGCATGCAGAGCGATCGCCTTTTCCCCCGAATCCAGTTTGACCCGGGATTTTGCCTTGAATTTTTCATATCAGGAAACCGATGATCAGGAAAAAGCCATTCAGGAAGTAACCAGCGACATGGAATCCGAAATGCCCATGGACAGGCTGGTTTGTGGAGACGTGGGATTCGGCAAGACAGAAGTCGCCATGAGAGCGGCCTATAAAGCGGTGGTGGACGGCTATCAGATCGGGTTTCTCGCTCCAACCACGGTTTTAGCGCAGCAACATTATGAAACTTTTAAGAAGCGTTTTGAAAATACCGCCGTTTCCATCGGTCTGCTGAGCCGTTTTAAGACGCCAACCCAGATCAAACAAACCCTGAAGGATCTCAAGGAAAATAAAGTCGATATCGTTATCGGCACTCACCGTTTATTATCCAAAGACGTGGTCTTTAACAAGCTCGGACTCTTGGTCATCGACGAGGAACAGCGTTTTGGAGTACGCCACAAGGAAACCATCAAGAAGATAAAGACCAACGTTGACACCCTGGCCCTCAGCGCAACCCCGATCCCCAGAACCCTGCATATGTCTTTAATTGGAATTAGAGACATATCCATCATCAACACCCCGCCCATGGACAGGAGGGCTATCCGCACAAGACTCTTAAAGCTGAGCGACTATGTAATCACCGAGGCGGTCAACCGGGAAATCCGCAGAAAAGGCCAGGTTTTCTTCGTGCACAACAGGGTTGAATCCATCCATGAGGTCGGTCAGTACCTAAAGCACATCCTGCCTAATATCCGCATTGCCATTGCTCACGGACAAATGAGCGAAAGAGACCTCGAAGAGGTGATGCGAGGCTTTATCCAAAGGGAATTCGACCTCCTGCTTTGTACCACAATCATTGAGTCGGGACTGGATATTCCCAACACCAACACCATCTTAATCAACAACGCCGACAAATTCGGTCTCTCCCAGCTTTACCAACTCAGGGGCAGAGTCGGAAGAAGCAGTGTCCAGGCTTATGCCTATCTTTTGACCCCCAAGGAAAAGACCTTGACGGATCTTGCCCGGAAGAGGCTTAACATCCTTCAGGAACTCAACCATCTTGGAGCGGGATTTAAGATCGCCAATTTCGATTTGGAGCTAAGGGGCGCCGGAAATCTATTGGGCTCCAAACAATCGGGGCACATCACCCAGGTGGGCTTTGAACTTTATACCCAGATGATCGAAGAGGCCGTTTCCTCGATCTCTAATCAGGAAGTGAAGAAACAGAGCCAGGCCTGTGAAGTCAAATTAAATCTTGGGCTGGATGCCAGCTTGCCAGATCACTTCATAAGCAGTATGAATCATAGATTGGATGCCTATCGGCAGATCGCGGCCGCAAAAAGCGACGAGGAACTTTGGGAGACCAGAGCTTCCCTGGAAGACCGCTACGGAAAACTGCCCGATCAAGCCCTGGGACTTTTTGAAAGTATGGAGATTAAACTTTTGGCCGCCTCCTTGGATATCGAGCAGATCGATGTTTTTGGGGACGTATTTTTAATTCGGTTTTCGGATAAATTCAAACCCGACCCAAAGGTTCTTTTCCCTTTTGTTGAAAATTCGCCGGTCCCTTTGAGGATTTTACCAGATAACAAGATCCAGTTGCAACCCGTGAAAACTTCGACTTTCGAGCTGAAATATTTCTTAAAAGGTTTGGATAAGGCTATTTCAAGCGGCGAACTTGCGACGACTCAATAAAGGGGCAACAGAGAAAGTTTTTTAATAAACGATGAAACAAACAGTCACTCTATTTTTGATCGGGATAATTTTTTTTTCGGTTATCGGATGCGATGATGAGCAGAAGAAAGGAAATATCATTATATCCGAAAGCGAAACCATCGCCGTTGTCAACAACATGAAGATCCCCCTGTCAAATTTTCAAAAAAAATTCCACTTTTTTTTAAAGCGATACAAGGATATCATCCAACAAAAAGAGCAAAGTTTAAAAGAGGTTAAGAACATCGTCATCAACCAGTTGGTCAAGGAGGAACTGATCAAACAGGAAGCAGCCAGAAAGGGGATTACCATCACGGCTCAGGAAATGGAAACCCTGGCGGCGGAATCCTTTTCCCCATATCAAGGCGCCGGTTTCGAATCCATCTTAGATGATGACGAGGCTGAAAAGGAGCAATGGCTTGAACAATTAAGATACTTGATTATAGAGAAAAAACTGGTGCAAAATGACCTTATCGAAAAAATCCCTGTTTCAAGCAAGGAGATCAAGAACTATTATCAGGCGAACAAAGCTGAAATGAAAATCCCCAGGGCTTACCGGGTACGTAATATCACGGTCGCCACCAAAGACGACGCCGACGCGATCCAGCTTCAACTAAAAAGAGGCGCGAAATTAAAGGATTTGGTTCAAAACTATTCCATCTCCCCAGACCGGATGGTTGATGGCGACTTGGGTTTTATCGAGAGGGGGGAGTTACCACCGGAAATGGAAAACGCTATCTTTCAGTTGAATTTCAATAAACGCTACAGCGACATCATCCTTTCACAGGATGGTTTTCATATTTTTTACCTGATACAGTATCGGCCTACAGTCAGACTCACGCTCAAAAAGGCGAGTGACATGATCAAGGAAAAACTGGTCAAACAAAGGCAACACACAGCCTACACACAATGGTATGAAAGCTTGAAGAACAAAGCGACCATCACCATCGATCAAAGTCTTCTCATGGCGGAAGAGGGTTTTTAGGCGATGAATGAAACAGCAAAGAGCTCTGAAATCCCGTTTGTTTTGACAAAGGACTGATTTTGAATATTGTTATCGTTGGTTTCATGGGAGCTGGGAAAAGCACAATCGGCAGGAAGTTGGCCCTAAGACTGGGCTACCGTTTCTACGATACCGATAATCTAATCGCTGATGAACAGGCTATGAGCATCACCGAGCTCTTTAAAACCAAGGGGGAAAGCTTTTTCAGAGAGCTTGAGACTCAGACCTTAAAAATGCTTAAAAACAAAAACAACACCGTCATCGCAACGGGAGGAGGGATCCTGAGTACCCGGGGAAATTTAGAATTGATGAAATCGATCGGCCGGGTTGTTTTTCTAAATGTTGATTTGGAAATCCTCTTCGAGAGAGTCTCAAGAAATAAAAAAAGGCCACTTCTTCAAACAGAGAACCCAAGACAGAGAGTCACAGAACTATTGGAAAAAAGATTGCCCCAGTACCAAATGGCTGACATCGTCATCATGACGGGCTCCTTAACAAAAAACCAAGTCGTTTCAAAGATCATTCAGGCATTATGAACCTTTTTTACTCGCCAAGCCCATGAGTCTATATATAGAGCTTCGACAAAGGGGTTTTATCGACAAGATCACCTCGGAGGAACTCGTCGAAAAAATCAACCAAGGCCAACTAACCTTTTATGTCGGATTTGATCCGACGGCCGAAAGCCTCCATGTAGGTCAGTTGGCCATCTTTAATTTGATGCGGTTTTTACAGCAAGGAGGACACCAGCCCATCGGCCTGATGGGAGGCGCGACCGGCATGATTGGCGACCCGGGTGGAAAAAGTCAGGAGAGAAACCTTTTAAACCAAGCCAATCTCACTCAAAATATTCAGGGCATCAAACGTCAAATCGGACGGTTTTTGGATTTTAAGTCAGGTAACAAGGCCGTCATCGTCAACAACTACGACTGGCTTTCCAGCTGGAACTACATCGATTTCCTTCGGGATGTCGGTAAGCATTTTTCAGTCAATTCCATGATCGCCCGTGATTCGGTCAAATCCAGATTGGACCGAGACGGCGCGGGAATTTCTTATACCGAATTCAGCTACATGCTTCTACAGGCTTTCGATTTTTATCATCTCAACGAACAATACCATTGTGAACTTCAGATTGGCGGTTCGGATCAGTGGGGAAATATCGTCTCTGGCATTGACCTGACCCGAAGAATCAACGGCAATCAGCTTTACGGATTCACCATGCCCCTGATCACCAAGTCAGACGGCACAAAATTCGGCAAAAGCGAATCGGGAACGGTCTGGCTTTCGGAAAAGAGAACTTCGCCTTATGAATTTTACCAGTTTTTCCTGAGACAAGCTGACGAGGACGTTGTCCGCTTTTTAAAGGTATTTACCCAACTTCCCTTAAGTGAGATCAAGGAGTTGGAAATATCTCTCAAGACGGAGCCGCACTTGAGGCTGGCCCAAATAAAACTGGCGGAAGAAGTTACAAGAGTGGTCCACGGTGAAGAAAACCTGCGAAAAGTTAAAAAAGCATCCAGAGTCCTTTTTGGAGATAAGATAGAAGATTTAGACGATAGCAGCATCACCGAAATCTTCAAGGACGTTCCCTCAACCGAAAAACAGGCCGACGCGCTTGGCAGTTGGAGCCTGATCGATGCGCTGATCGAGACTAAGGCATGCCAATCCAAGGGCCAGGCCAGAAAACTGATCGAGTCCGGCGGGGTTTACGTTAACAACCTTCCTCAAAAAGAAATTGGACTCGTCCTTGGAAGGAATCATCTAGCATCTCCTTCATATTTGATTTTAAGAACCGGAAAGAAAAATTACCGGCTTGTCCATCTACTGGGAACGGTGGATGATAAACCCTGAAACATAGGGATTTCAAATGCCCAGTCACAAACTTAAGATCAAACTCCATTACCCCGGTATGCCTGAGCCTAAAAGAGGCCACCCGACAGACAGTGGCATCGACCTGAGTTTGATCAAAATTCTACCCAAGAGGGACAACCTGATATTTTTCGATACCGGCATTTCCATTGAGCCACCCGAAGGTTATTATGGGGAACTTTTCCCTCGCTCAAGCATCTACAAATCCGACTTCATCATGTCCAACAGCGTGGGCATTATCGACGAGAGTTACCGGGGGATCTTGTATCTGCCGATGCGCTACGTCGGTGAAGGGAATGCGGTACATGAGGCCGGGAAACTTGTCGGCACCAGGGTCGCGCAACTGATATTAAGGGAACTGAGACTATTTGACTTTGAGATCGTGACCGAAACGACTCAGACTCGAAGAGGAGAGGGGGGGTTTGGAAGCACCGGAAAATAAGATCCTTGTGGAGACTGAGGACCTGGGTGACCTAAAAGTGGCGATCATCCATTACTGGATGGTGACCTGGAGGGGGGGAGAAAAAGTCATCGCTTCTCTTTTGAAGCTGTTTCCCAAGGCTGACATTTATACTCTTTTCTACGATGAAAGGGTTTGCGGCTCTCACCTTGAAGGTCACAGGGTTTTTGCTTCCACCTTAAACAAGCCGGTCTTAAAAAAGCATTATCAAAAACTCTTTCCCCTGTTTCCATTTGGAATAAAATCCCTTAAACTTAGAGAAAAATATGACCTGATCATCTCATCTGAGTCCGGTCCGGCCAAAGGCATCGAAAACAGCTACCACAGCCCTCATCTCTGTTACATTCATACGCCGATGCGTTATTGCTGGGGGTATACTGAACCTTATCTTTTAAGTTTGCCGGGTTGGAGCAGAGGTTTGACTCGGTATTGGCTTAAGCGGCTTAAAGAGTGGGATAGAAGTACCATCGACAGGGTGGATGCCTATGTGGCCAATTCAAAAAACGTGGCTGAACGGGTTAAAAAATATTACGGGAAAGAGGCCGGTGTGTGTTATCCTCCGATTGAGGCTGACTGGTTTGAAGATGAATTGGTCAAAAGTAAGGGGACTCACTACCTCAGCTTCGGGGCCATCACGCCTTATAAAAACATCGGGCTTTTGGTCGAGGCGTTTAAAAAAACAAATAGCCAACTCATCGTCATTGGTGAGGGAAGCGAGAAAAATAAGTTGAAGGCTTTGGCGCCTCCCAATGTTCGTTTTTTAGGCAAATTGCCTTTTGAAGAAATTAAATCCTTCATCCGCGATTCCAAGGCCCTGTTATTTCCGGGCGAAGAGGATTTCGGTATGGTTCCCCTAGAGGTCATGGCCATGGGTATCCCGGTTATCGCCTTAAAAAAGGGAGGCGCATTAGAGACCGTTGTCGAAAACGATAATAATCCCGAGCGATCCTCAGGAATTTTTTTTGACGAACCCAATTGCGAGTCATTACTTAAAGCGCTTACCCGCTTTGAAACTTTGGAACATCACTTTGATCCACAGTGGATTCGATCACACGCAAAAAAATTTAGCGAGGATGTTTTTTTAAAGAACATGAGCGAACGAATCATCAAGCTACTTCGATCCAAAAGATAATTTTTTATGCTGAAGAAACAGTCGCAGGTTTTTTTAACTCTTTTGTTTTTTGCTGACCTGATCATGGTCGGTATCAACTGGAATCTGGCCTATTTTATCCGGTTTTTCTGGTTCAACTATCCACCTGTCGATTTTATTCCCAACTACCGAGTCTATTTACGAGCCACCCTGATCGTCCTGCTTATCGCCAGTTTCTGCTTTATCTATGCTAAGATGTATCATCCCAAGAGGATTTCGCGTTTTAGGGCCGAGTTGCGTTCCATTTTCAAATCAAACCTGTTTTTAATCATCCTGCTTTTGGGATTAACCTTTTTTTACCGTGGATTTTCCTTTTCACGTATTCATATGGTTTATTTCCTGAGCATAAGCCTGCTGAACAATATCCTTTTCAGGCTGATTGTCAGACTAGTGCTTTCTTTCATGCGCCGCCACGGAAAAAATCTAAGGAGGATCCTGGTGATCGGCGCCGGCAAAACAAGTGTGAATTTCATCAACAAAGTCCGTGAGAACGAATCTCTGGGGTTTATCATCACCGGCTATGCCGCCCAGAGACCATCGGAAGTCATGCTTGATACAGCCTACCTTGGGGATTATGACAAACTACCGCGAATCATCGAAGAACTGGATATCGATCAAATCTATGTGACGCTGGATTCCGAGCATCAATCGGACATGAAAATCATCAATCATAACCTGGCCGAACAAATGGTGGACCTGCATATCGTTCCGGATATCTACAACACTTTAAATATCAATCCAGAGATTTTGGATTTTGACGGTATTCCCATCATCGCTATCAGGCAAAGTCCCATCGGCGGTTGGAACCGAGTCTTAAAAAGACTTTTCGACATCTTTGGTGCCATAGTCGCAATCATCATACTCCTTCCTCTTTGGATCTTGCTACCCATTTTAATCAAGCTTACTTCGCCCGGCCCTGTTTTTTACTCTCAGGTAAGGATGGGGCTGGACGGTTGTTCCTTTCATATGCTAAAGTTCCGATCAATGAGAATAGGTGCTGAGGAAAAGACAGGCGCGGTCTGGGCTAAAAAGGAAGATGACCGTCGTACGAAACTCGGAACGTTCATGCGCAAGACCAGTTTGGATGAAATTCCCCAGCTTTTTAACGTTTTGACGGGGACCATGAGTTTGGTCGGACCCAGGCCGGAAAGACCTGTCTTTATCAAAGATTTTAAATCACAGATCCCCAATTACATGCTAAGACATAAAATGAAAGCCGGAATCACCGGCTGGGCCCAGATAAATGGCTGGAGAGGAAATACATCCTTGGAAAAAAGAATCGAGTTTGATATCTATTATTTAACCAACTGGTCGATCTGGTTTGACATCAAAATCCTGATACTCACCCTGATCAAGGGATTTATCAACCCAAACGCCTATTGAAGGAAATCAAAATGGCTCTTAAAAGCAATATCAACCGACCCAAACAGAAAAAAAACAAGTCACAATTCACCATTGACATCGACCTTAAGGGGCTAGTTTTGTTCCTGTTTTTATCCCTCCTGTCTGCCGTGATCATTTTTTATCTGGGAATGGTCTTCGGGAAAGCCACCCGTGATCCAAACACATCCATCACAAAATCAGAAAAGAGCGTTCAGGACAGTGTTAAATTGGAATCCGGCGACGAACAGTCTGAAGACAAACTATCTTTTTTTAATATTCGTGACGAAAAGGACTCACTTTCCACTCTCAAAAAAGATTTTGAGGATATCGACAAAAAAACGGATGACCTCATAGAGGACAACAAAATCAGGCTGGAACGTTCAAGCGAAGAAGAAAAAACCATTGAGCCCGAAAAAATCGTTAAAATAAAACAAAAATCGGCGGTGCCACTGGAAATAAAATTAGAGAAACGCTGGCCCGAGAACAGTCAATCAACCAGCGCCAAAAAGGGCAAACTTTTTTCTCTGCAGGTACTGGCCACCCGTGATATCAATAAAGCCCAAACCTTCGTCAAGCAACTTCAGCAGAAACTTTTTCCGGCCTATGTGACGGAGATCACTATCGAAAATACCAAGATTTACCGGGTTCGTGTCGGAAAAGAAGACCGCTCTTCAATCATAACAATGAAAGCGAAGCTGGAAAAAACAGTGAGTGGCTTGGGGAAGATACAACTGGTGGAAATCAAATAAGTTCTTTACTCAATGGCGTTCATGTAGTTACGCCAAGTGATCAGCTTGGAGGATTCCTGCTGGAGAAACTCAGCTTCTAATTGCCAGTCCCCTGTTTTGATCAGGCTGTTGAGCCTTTCGATGCGGTTTTTCTTTAAATAGCGATTAAAGAGCTGGGGCGCGACCCCGCTTTTGTCGTTTTGAAGGATATAGCATAGAGCCTTAATTAGGGCTGAATCTCTAATTCTCTGTTGAATCTGGGATAAAAAGATGATCTTTTCGACTTCGGGGTTGGTGTTAATCCATTTCAGAATAATGCCTATACGTTGATACTCGAAGTAGGTCTTGCAGATAAAGTGAAAAAGGGCATCCATTTTTTGAGTTTTATCAGGATGGATTTTTTCACTGTCGGTTATTTTTTTGGCTATCTTAAAAACGATTTCAGGTCTTTCTCTTACTTTTTCTCGAAAAACCACGAAAAACTTATCACTTAAAATGGTCATCAGGACCAGGGATAGTTGTTTTTCCAAATCCTTATCCTGAATACGATAATGTTGACACATCCTGGATACCAGATACTGTAAAAACCTTCCCTGGATCATATTGGTCAAAAACTGGCTGGTGGAACTATCTAATTCGGGATTTTCTTCTTTTTCATCAAACTGGCTCAAGCAATTCAGCATTGCCTGAGTATAGGGATTCAGTTTTTTTTGTTCCATGATGACCACTGGTTGTTCCGGTTAAAATCCTGCGTTTTTCATCCCTTAATGCTTTTCACGATTGTTATTTGTCCAGCCTTAATTTAATCTTAAAATGATCCAGGTCAAATCCATAATTATCTCGGCAAAAAACCGCGATAACCTCCAAAATTTAAAGCGGCTTTAGTTAAAAGCTTATTTGTAGATTTTTTCGCTGTCTTTATTATTTAATAAAGCAAGAAACGATCCTGAGAGGATAATATTATAAAATGGAAGCAGGATAAAACAATTCTCCCTGATAAAGACCGTATTTAGATTAAAGAACCGAATTGACCAATTTATCTTTGATGTAATGAAAGGCGTCTAAGGGGGTATCGCAAAAACGAATCAGATTAAGATCTTCTTTTTTAATCACCCTCCATTTAATAAGAGCATCAAAATCGACAAAATCGTTCCAAAATTCCTTCCCATAAAGCACAATCGGTAGTTTTTTCTCGATCTTTTCTGTCTGCAGGAGCGTCAGAAGTTCAAAAAGCTCATCCATGGTGCCAAACCCCCCAGGGAAAACGACTAGGGCTTTGGCAAGATAGGCGAACCAAAATTTACGGATAAAAAAATAATGAAACTCAAAGGAAATGTTCTCTGTCTGATACGGGTTGGGATCCTGCTCAAATGGCAGGCTGATATTAAGTCCGATGGAAGGCCCACCTGCTTTTTCCGCGCCCAAATTAGCCGCCTCCATAATCCCCGGTCCGCCTCCAGAGCAAATGATAAATCGTTTCTCACGCTGGATAATGTCGTTTGACCACTCTGTTAACAGCCGGGCGAGTTCGGTGGCTTCCTCATAGTATTGGGCCAACTTTCTTTCTGCCTGAGCGTCCTCCAGTTCATCATCCAGTTCGGATGTTAAGCCGGTTTTCTGGATCTTAAACTCCAATGCGTTAATCTGTTTATCAACCGCCTCTAAAGGACGCGCTCTTGCAGACCCAAAAAAAACGATGGTATTTTCAATCTCATGCTTCTCAAAACGGGATTTCGGAGCTAAAAGCTCACTCAAAATCCTAATGTGTCTTGCTTCGGGGCTGTTGATGAATTCGGGATTTTTATAGGTTCTTACTCGCCAACTGGAGTTTTTATCATCCGGCATTTCCCTTCCTTTATAAATAAACGGTCGACTTCAATCATTGCGAAGCGATGAACATTCAGATTAAATTAAAATGAATCAAACTGATTATTTTCTTAAACCCATCCTTCAACATCAAAATTCGGATGTCGAGGCTAATTTGTTTTATAGTTTATTTTATCAGAGGATAATATCCAGACAATTATAAAAAAGACTTTTTTTCTTGGTATTTGGACTTTTCATTTGTATGATATTAACAGATACTTTGAAAAGAGTGTAAATTAGATGCTTTTTGATCATCCAAAATCTTTGGTTATCAATAAAAGGAGGGGGATGTTATCTGGTTTCCGTGAAAAAAAGAGTTGGGTCACGGTGATCTTTCTCTTATCAGCGCTATTAATCATTTCTGCCCCTGCCAGTCTTTATTCCTTAGGCGAGAATGATTGTATGGATTGTCATGAGGCTGAGGAACCACTGCCCTCTGAGTCCACACAATCAAGCCTGGAAGACGTTGATGATGTTCCGGGTGTGGTTCCTGGATTTTTCAAACTTTCAGCGCACAAAAACATAGCCTGCCTAAATTGCCATCCCGATGCCAAAGATGACCATGACGATAAGCAGGTCACACAGAAAAAAGTCCAGTGCGCCCGTTGTCACAAAGGACCGGTCGAGGAATTTAAGAGAAGCATTCACGGAGACCTCGCCGCCAAAAACGATCCTGAAGCGCCGACTTGCGTTTTTTGCCATCAGCCTCATAACGACCTTCTAAAAGAAAATCCAAAATCAGCTCTGTTCCCGTTAAACATTCCCAAGCTCTGCGCCCGTTGCCACAAGGAGGGAGAGCAGACAGCCCTGAGAGAAAAAAGTTCGCAGAAAAATATCCTTAAAAATTATAGCATGAGCATCCACGGTAAGGGACTTTTTATGAGCGGGCTTTCGGTTTCGGCAACCTGCGTCAGTTGTCATACCGCCCACGGCGAGTTGCCGGCAAAAAACCCTTTATCAAGCGTCCATCCCGATAAAATAGCCGAAACCTGTTCTCAATGCCATTACGGGATCTTTGAAAAACTCAATCGGAGCATCCATTCACCGCATCTCTCCGAAACCATTGGAAAAACACCGACCTGCAATAATTGTCACAGTTCCCACCAAATCAAGAATGTGGAAACATCCAACTTCAGACTCGAAATTACATCCCAGTGCGGCACCTGCCATAAAACGCTCGCTCAGACTTATTTCAATACCTATCACGGAAAGGTATCCAGGCTGGGCATGAAAGCCGCCGCAAAATGCCAGGACTGTCACGGCTCCCACGAAATCAAGCCAAAATCCGACCCCACTTCGACCCTGCATCCAGACAATATCGTCAAAACCTGCAAGAAGTGTCATCCCGGGGCAAACGAGCGTTTCGTGACTTACTTGCCGCACACTTCGAACTACGACAAGGAAAAACACACTTCATTATATTACACTTATTGGGGCATGACCTTTTTGCTGGCGGGAACCTTTTTAATTTTCGGACTTCATACCCTGCTTTGGCTGACCCGTTCCCTTATCGAGCAAATCGCAAAGAAAAAAGAAAACTTCCATGATGATGAAGTCTTTGTGCATATAAGGCGCTTTAAACCTTACCAAAGCGTGATGCATTTAATAGTTATCGTCAGCTTTCTCATTTTAGCAATCACCGGTATAACTCTGAAATTTTCAGATAGCCCCATCTTTTCGGAAATCGCCGGGTTGTTGGGAGGAGCCGGGAGTATGGGTATCCTGCACCGTTTTTTCGCTTTAGTGACATTTGGTTATTTTGCAGCCCATTTATTTGATCTGTATGAAAAACTACGCAGAAAAGAAATCACCCTCAAAGGTCTTTTGCAAAAGGAGTACAGCCTCGTACCTTTAAAAAGGGACTTTATTGAGCTATTTGAGAATTTAAGGTGGTTTTTCTTCATAGGCCCCAAGCCTCGCTTCGGACGTTGGACCTATTGGGAAAAATTTGATTATCTGGCGGTTTTTTGGGGGATTACCGTAATCGGTCTTTCTGGATTGATTTTATGGTTTCCAGAGAGCTTCACCGCCTTCCTGCCCGGTTGGTTTATCAATCTGGCGACCATCGTCCATAGCGACGAGGCCATCTTGGCTGTCGGTTTTATCTTCACGGTGCATTTTTTCAATACCCATTTTAGACCTGAAAAATTCCCAATGGATCCGGTCATCTTTACCGGCCGGATGACATTGAAGCAATTCAAAGAAGAAAGGCCGAGAGAATATGATGAACTTCAAAGGGATGGAAAACTCGATAGTCTTTTTACAAAAAAACCCAAACAATGGTTTCTAACCTTGACCTATGTTTCCGGTCTAAGCTTTTTAGGTTTCGGAATCTTCATCATCCTTTTTATCCTTTATGCCGTGATCTATATCTAAGGAGTTTTTTACTCATTTTTTGCGCTGCTTGATTTCTAGCGATATATTTTTTAGGTTTCGCTAAAGCTCGACGCATAAAATAAAGATGGTTTATTAAATTATTATGTTACTTTAATTATATGATTTTCGCAAAAGCGGTTGCTTCCTTGGATTAAAAAAGATAATATTCTGATCAGTCTTTAATAAGCGATTTTAGATGAGCCTTATCTTAATCATAACACCCCTAAATCTAACCTTGGGGTTTTATAAAAGAAGGCCAGTTCAAGCTGCCTTATGTTAAGTGCAGGGATTTGACCAACACCAAAAAACACAAAAATAATATGGAAAAACAGTGGGATTTTGAACTTATCAAAAGAAATGTAGAGGGCTTTTTAGAGTTGTCCAAGGCCGAAAGCATTAAAACGATTTTAAAAGATTCTTACGAACAGCTAACCTTGACGGTTTTAGAAACCGGCGCAAAGGATATCGAAAATATTACCGAGGCTCTCCTTTCCCTGGGTGAGTTAAGACATATCATTAAGCTAAACTATACCGGCGATCCAAACATTAATTTGGATAAGATCTTCAGAGAACTCCTCAGGATCATTCAAAACGAATTAAACGCCCAGTCAAAAGATATATTCGGTGTCCCTGACATAAAAACGGGTGAAACCAAAGAATCCTAAACCATATTAAGTGGGTTTGGGTAAATGAACAAGTCGGTTCATATTTTATTACCTTAAAAAGATGATTTGCCTGCATGGAGTATGCGGAAATAATTGGCCTAGTGGCTGGCTTCTTAACGACTTTTGCTTTTTTGCCTCAGGTTTTTAAAACGATCCGGACGAAATCGACCACAGATTTTTCTATCATCTGGATCAGTACCTTAACGTTTGGGATTTTACTCTGGTTGGTTTTCGGCATTTTGAGCGATAATTTGCCGATTATTTTAGCCAATGCGGCTTCTTTGTTTTTAGCTGGCATTATTCTTGTTTACAAATTGATATATAAATAAGAGACGGTCATTTCGTTTTATCGCGGGACGTTCCCTTTGAGTTAAGCTTTCGATAATAAGGAGAAATAATATGAAACTGAGAATGCTGATTGTGTTTTTAACCCTACAAATGATCATCGGTGTCGGCATGGCATCGGCCTTCAATTCGGTTGATCTCGATACCCTTCGCAGAACCAACAAGTGTGTTGGATGCGACCTTAAGAGCGCGAACCTGCGGGGTGCCTATCTAAAAGGCGCCAATCTGGAAAACGCTAAGCTGAAATACGTCAAGTTTCAAAAAGCCTATCTTTTTAATGTCAACTTCAATGGCGCGAACTTAAAAGGCGCGAACCTCGAAGGAGCTCTTTGGACTGATGGTGTTACCATCTGCAAGAAAGGATCTATCGGCAAATGCCTGGCTGAATTGCCAGAGAAGGAATAACCCGCCTGATAACTTTTTAATATAACCGCCAGTAATAAATGGGGCGGTTATATTTTTTATTTTGAATCCATCCTTTAAAACGGTTAAATCCACTAGCCGTTCGTTTTATTTTGTTACCAAATTTTGGATTAACTGGTAATGTTTAAAGCAGAATTCGGTTTTTCATAATCCCAGGTTAATTATTAGATTAGTCGAGATTAACGTCCCAACTCAAATACCTTTCAAAATCATTTCGCAATATTTTAATAATCCTTTCAGATTCCCCTTTTTTTACCTTCCACCTCCAAAGCCATGACAATATTGCCCCTGAACTGTCCGTATTTGCTTTATTTTTGTTGATTCGTAAAATTAGCCTGATTGATTTTATTAAACTTCAAGCTATAAACCCTCTGACTGCGAATCTTTAATCCATAAAGTCCTAAATGTCAGAGAACGCTATTTTTATGAGGAGCGTCTCAATATATCACGTTAACAACCAGCGACATTTCCGTTTTGACTGATTATCACATAATGCATTAAAATAAAGTCAAACCCATAAATACAAACCATACTCATAGGTGATGATGGATAAAACAAAAAAAGTTATGGTATTGGGCGCGGGTATGATCGGTTCTTTGATCGCGTTTCTGTTAACGGAACACAGCGATTACGAGGTGATTTTGGTCGACCGGGATACCGAAAGATTAAGCAAGGTCCCCCAAAAGGACCAAATAGCCCCGATGAGTTTTAATGCCGAAAGCGAGAAGGCGTTATTTCAAGCGATAAAGTCGGCTAAGCCCGATGCCCTGGTTAGCGCTCTTCCATATTACCTCAACCCCATCATCGCTAAAGCCGCGAGGGATAACGGAACGCATTACTTCGACTTGACCGAAGACGTTGAGGTAACTCAACAAATCAGCCGGCTAAGTCGCAATACAAAAAAAGCTTTCGCTCCCCAGGGCGGGCTGGCGCCCGGGTTCATCAGCATCGTGACACAATGCCTGATCGAACGCTTTGATAAAATCGACACGGTCAAGATGCGGGTGGGAGCGTTGCCTCTTAATCCCAATAACGCCCTTAAGTATTCCCTGACATGGTCAACAGACGGGCTGATCAATGAATACGGAAATCCTTGCGAGGCCATCCTCAACGGAAATAAAATAAAGCTTCAACCCTTGGACGGTCTGGAAACCATTGAGGTAGACGGGCTTTTATATGAGGCATTTAACACATCAGGCGGGCTTGGAACGCTGGCTGAGAGCTGCCAGGGAAAAGTACTCAATATGGATTACAAGACCATGCGCTATCCGGGACACTGCGATAAGATCCAGTTTTTGATGCGGGATCTCAAACTCAATCATGACCGGGATACCTTAAAGCGGATATTGGAAAACACCATCCCTAAAACCAGGCAGGACGTGGTTTTAATCTATTCTTCGGTTACGGGCCTGATTAAGGGAGAACTTTTTGAGGAAAACTATTTCAAGAAAATCTATCCCAGAGAGATCGGCGGGATAAACTGGTCAGCCATCCAAATCACCACCGCGGCGAGCCAATGCTGCATCCTGGATCTGGTTTTTAAAGATCCCGGAGCCCATCTGGGATTTGTTACCCAGGAAAGCTTTAAACTAAAGGATTTCTTGAGTAACCGTTTCGGCATCTATTTTCATTAGGAGAAAAAATGGATATTTTAAATTTATTGGGCATCAAGGACGAAAATCCAGGCAGTAGCGCGCCTGAAAACGCCTGGAGCTCGCCAAACAATCAAAAATGGCTCGAATCGATTAACCCATCCAATAATCAAGGGATCGCCAGGATTTCTTCGAGCGGCAAAGCTGATTACGAGGAACTGATCTTGGCCTCGCAAAGGGCATTTAAAAAATGGCGGATGGTTCCAGCGCCAAAGAGAGGAGAACTCGTTCGCCGGATCGGGGAACTTATAAGGGAAAAAAAAGACGCTTTGGGAAGTCTGGTTTCAATGGAGATGGGAAAAATTAAAGAGGAAGGTGACGGAGAAGTCCAGGAAATGATCGATATGGCTGATTTCGCGGTAGGGCAATCAAGAATGCTTTACGGAAAGACCATGCATTCGGAGAGAGAGCGCCATCGCATGTATGAACAATGGCATCCTTTGGGCGTCATGGGGGTGATCACCGCCTTTAACTTCCCTGTGGCGGTCTGGGCCTGGAACGCTTTTATCGGGGCGATTGCCGGCAATACGGTTATCTGGAAACCTTCGACCAAAACCCCGCTCTGCGCCATCGCGGTCCAGCGTATCTGTGTTCAGGCCATGAATGAGATCGGATACAAGGATATCTTTGGGATCTTTGTCCCTGAGAATCGTCTGATCGCCCAAATGCTCATCGATGATCCCCGAGTACCCCTGATCTCTTTTACGGGTTCCACCAAGGTTGGCCGCCAAATAGGACAAAACGTGGCTACCCGATTCGGGAAAACGATCCTTGAGCTTAGCGGCAACAACCCCATCATCGTCGATGAGACAGCCGACCTTAAACTAGCGATTCCAGCCATCCTTTTTGGAGCCGTTGGAACCGCAGGCCAGCGATGCACCACCACCAGGCGCGTCATCATCCAAAAGAGCCTTTTCAAGCCTTTAAGCGAAGCCCTCATCACGGCCTATCACCAAATAAAGATCGGAAACCCCCTGGATAAGAATTATCACATGGGCCCCTTGATCGACCAAAAAGCGGTCGGGGATTTTCAAGCGGTTATCAAGCGGATCAAAGCTTCGAAAGCAATCATTCTGTCTGGAGGAAAAGTAGTTAAAGCCCCCGGAAACTTCGTCGAGCCCACTCTCGTTCACGCTTCGGGCGATGAGGACTTCCTGACCAGGGAGACCTTCGCTCCCATTTTATATTTGCTGGAGTATGAGCGACTTGATCAAGCCGTTAAAATCGCCAACAGTTCTTCTCATGGGCTCTCTTCATCTCTTTTCACCACCAGCCTTAAAAACGAAGAATATTTCCTCTCGGCCATGGGTAGCGACTGCGGAATCGCCAATATCAATATCGGTACCTCGGGCGCGGAAATCGGCGGTGCCTTCGGTGGTGAAAAGGAAACCGGCGGTGGCCGCGAGTCGGGCTCAGACGCTTGGAAGGGTTATATGAGAAGGCAAACCAACACCATCAACTGGAGCGACTCCCTTCCTCTCGCTCAGGGGGTCCGTTTCGATATCGGATAAAAACCCTTAAACCTAAATTTATTAAACAATTGCGCCTAAAAAACCTTGGAAACCAAATTGTAATCAGCTTTCAACCCCTTCCCCGTCAATTAACCAATTGAGTTTTAAACTTTTTATTTTTATCGTTTTGTTATATGCTCATAAAAAATGGAAATTAATTGCCGACAAAACGCCTTAAATTAATCCAAACCAAGAGCTGAAAAGAAATGGTTTATTTTGTTCGCTTGGTCATCGTCTTTATTTTTTTGGGGTTCTTTTTCGCTCCCCATAAGCTCTTTGCCGAGACGAAAGAGCCCTGTAGCAAAGAGACCATCAACCGGATGATTCAAAACAAGATACCCGAGGCGATCATCGACCAGTTTTGCTCTCAAACCAAACCGACAATTGATCAGACCTCAGACGCTCAACGCAGAAAATCCCCACTTGAAAAAATCAAGAAGAAAACCGCCACAGACATCTCCGGCAAAAAGCTCTATCGAAGAAAAAAAATAACACCACCGACCCAGAAAATACAGGAACGCGTTACTCCCATTTACGTTAGTCCAAAAAGCGGCATCAACATCGGATACGACTGGGGGAAAGCTTCGGTTTTCTCATACGTCGTTGACCAGGACGGCACCAGGAGGGAGTTGGCTAACGGCATGAACAGCTACGAGGCCTACTGGCTTTCTTACCGGGCACCTTATGAAATCTCTGACAGCGGTTTTGACTATTTCTTTTATCCTAAATATATCTCTAGCAGAATCATTATCCGCGATTTCAGAAAAGACATCCCGATGACTCAGATTGCCGGCACAAACAACATCCCGGCCATCGTGACCGACTTCCAAAGCGGCCAGTCCTTCGATATTCAAGAACCCAATCAATATGATATCGAAATGAGTTCAGCGGGCTACATGGCTGAGGTGAGTTATATGATGGAGCCCTTTTATTCGGACGCTATATTTGGTTATTTTGTTCAATATAATTTCATGCTTTCCATCGGCACCTCATTAGTCGAGTACAGGGATGTCAAAGTCAGCCTGGAGAAGGTCAACTACGAAAATCAGGTTTTCGACGGATTGAAATATTATACCATCAATCTATCGACCGGAATGCTCATAAACAGCCTTTTTATCGGGTTTGGAGTGGATTACTTAAATTATCCCAACCTCCCAATCCCCAACGATATGGAATTCAGGGATATCCCCCGCTTTAATTCCGAGAAGGATGCCTATGAGCGGAAACGGGTATTCGTCGATTCGGTGGATTTTCAAGTCACGCATTTTTCAGTGGTACTCAACTATGCCTTTTAAGCATTTTAATGGTTTATTTATAAAGCCGGCATTAACTAAGCTGGTACTGATAGGGCTCTTGGGAGTCTTGCTTTTTGGCTGTAAAAGTAGTGATGCTCCAGGGCCAGGAACTCCTTACGAGCCCTCTTACTACGCCCTTTGTATCTGGAACCAGAGTCTCTATGAATTGCGCCATGTCTTCGTCCACCGCGAAAATCAGAATTTCAAGGATACCGATTCCATCATCAGCTCCAATCTGGGCCTCGGTGAATCCGTTACTGTGAAACTCATTGTGGGCTACTACAGAGTAACGGTGACCCGCTTAAAACAGGTTGATGGCCGACTCCTGGCTTTTACGACCGCGGAAGACCTTAATCTGCGTCAACATCTTAGGCTGGAGTATTTCAACGAATACTTCAGAGAAACCTATTCCGACAGCACGGCGGATGTGGCCGGATGCCATTATGATCCTTCAACCGACACCATAACAAGGTAACAATGAGACCCATAATTAATAAAAACGATCGTTTGGTTTTCAACTCATTGAGCTCATCCTCCGAACTAAACTTCAAAAAAAGGCTGATCCTTTTGGGGATGTTCACTTTGTTCAGTCTGATGGTTTCGGGCTGCGCGACCATGTTCGCCAACCAGCACAGTATGATCGAGATCAATTCAGAAAAAAACGAACAGGTTCAGGTCCAAATCCATTCTCCTTTCGGCAACACCTTTGACAGCTTTACACCTCTTAAAATCTATGTCCCCTCTCCTTTCCTGTCAAACGAGTTTACCCTTAAAATCACGGATCCCTGTTATAGAAAAGAGGAAATCCAGATAAATGAAATTTTCAAAGGGATAGCGTTTTTAAATATTTATAATATGTTCTATGGTTTTTTCGTTGACTTAATTACGGGGGCGCTTTGGCAGTATCCGGAAAATGTCACCATCAAAATCAATAAAATCGGAGACGATTGTATCAACGCGGCAAAAAGTCAACTAGCGAGTTGGAATCAGATCTCCTTTGTCGATTTAAGCATCAGGGACCGCTCCTTTAATATTCATCGAGCAAAAAAATGCTCTGATTATAAACTGGCTGAGTTGATCATCAAAGGAGTCTCTCAAAATACGATCGATATCTTATGCTTAAAAAAACAGCCCGGCGAGTTAGATTATGAGAAAATGGTTTATATTCCAGAGGGGGAGTTTGAAGTTGGCTCGTCTGAGCATTCCTCCTCAAGACCGGTTCACATCGCCTTTCTCAGAGGATTTTATATCGACAAATACGAGGTTAGCGTTAGGGATTACCAAAGATGCTTCGCGGAAGGGGGCTGTACTGTACCTAGAGATGATTACCGGTTTAATGGAAATGACCCGGACCAATTGAACCACCCTATCAATGGTGTGAGTTGGTATGACGCTAATGATTACTGCTGGCATGTCGGAAAAAGACTCCCTTCCGACGCGGAATGGGAAAGGGCGGCCTCTTATAGGGACGGAGCCAAGTACCGTTTCGCCAGCGGTAAGGATGAACTCAACTGCGTTGATGCGGTCATCAGAGAGAATGGCAACGGCTGCGGCATAAATTCGACCTGGGAAGTAGGCAGCAAATCCCAAGAAATAAACGGCACCTTCGATATGGCCGGCAACGTCAAGGAGTGGGTCAACGACTGGATGTATTTCTACTCGGAAGAAATGGTTTCCAACCCTATCGGCCCTGAAAACGGCAGTAAAAAAATCGTCAGAGGGAGCGGATGGTTTGAAAACTGGTTCATCTCCTTACTTAAAAGTGACAGCGACTACCAGAGTACATACCGGGATTTTTATGAACCCAAAACCCGATCGATGGAAATCGGTTTCCGCTGCGCCACATTTCAGCAAGATCAGCCTAAAGGAACTGACTGACATCTGAGGACAAGAGGGTATTTAATATGAGGGATGACTCCTAATTTTCCAGGAATGATCAGGAGTCATTACGATTAAATGATTCCGCTTGCCTTTGCCACAATTAAAATCGGCGCACTTCCTTCAATCACCCATTCTTTGGCATCGGGTACGTCAACTGGCACCAGATTATCCCCATCATAATTCCAACTTATATTCGAAGGAACGTTATAAGGTTTTAATATCTTGCCGTCAAATTCCCAGCCCTTGCCTTTAGACCGATTGTAGGGTTTTAGGATTCTACCATCGAACTCCCAGGCTTCCTGCAAAGTTCCCTGGATCGGACGCAAAAGCCTGCCGTCATAATCCCAGCCCTGTTCCCGAGTACCATCTAGTGGTTTTAAAGTCGATCCGTCGAATTCCCAGCTTTCCTCCGCAGTGCCGTCCTTTGGTTTGATGATCGTTGTCATTTATTTTTTTCTCTTAGATAGTTTTTTGCTAATTGTTGTATTTGCTTAAAGGTTATTAGGTTCTTTTTTTTTGATCTCTGTAAAGTGAAACTTCTTAATCAAGACCATCTCTTTAAAAATTCCCCTCTATTACTCATTCGTTAGCCCTGCATTAACTTGTGACCAAATCATCAGAAACAAA
>JAOUME010000165.1 GCA_029881655.1 Deltaproteobacteria bacterium
TACGTTTCGCGGCCGAGGAAATGCTGATGTTGGACCGGATTGACAGGCTTGATACTCGTGGCGGGTTGTGGGGGCTTGGTCTAGTTGAGGCTTCGAAGGATATGGCTCCAGATCACTGGTATTTTCCTTGTCATTTTAAGGATGATAACGTGCTTGCGGGTTCCCTGATGGCTGAAGGCTGCGTGCAACTGCTTCAGTTTTATATGATCTATCTTGGTCTACAGACAAATGTCCAGGACGCGCGATTTCAACCGATACATAACTTACCGAATGTCGTCAGATGCCGCGGGCAGGCACTTCCCCAGCATTCTAGACTCGTTTATAGAATGGAAGTGACTCAGATCGGTTTGAGTCCGAGACCCTTTGCCAAAGCGAATGTCGATATCATCCTTGATGGAAGGGTAGTGGTCGATTTTAAAGATGTCGGCGTTGAGATCATCGAGAAATCACGGGGCGCGCTATCCGAACTTGAGATAGAAGTTGAACCAGCTCTAAACACAAGGACGTTGGATTTTACGGATCAAGACGTGATCGATTTCGCGACGGGTAGCCTTGAAAGGTGCTTTGGTTCCGAGTTTCGTATATTTGAAAAGAGAATCACCCAACGCAATCCCAACGGAGAGTTGCAATTGATTTCAAGAGTTCCGAATGTCACGGGTAATCGGCTGGATTTTAAAAGCCCCTCCAACCTCACATCCGAGTACGATGTACCGGAAAGCGCCTGGTTTTACCGTTTTAATTCCTATCCGGTTATGCCTTATGCGGTTATCATGGAAATCGCTCTTCAGCCCTGTGGTTTTCTTGGTGCTTATATGGGTAGTTGCCTTTTATATCCCGATCAGGATTTGGGTTTCAGGAATCTTGATGGTGAGGGAACTCTTATTAAACAGATTGATTTAAGGGGGAAAACCATCACCGCTAAAATCAACATGCTTTCCTGCTCTTCGATCGCCAATACCATCATTCAAAAATACGATTTCAAGCTTATTTGCGATAATAATATTTTTTATGAAGGAAAAACGACCTTTGGTTATTTTACGCCACAGGCGTTTCAAAAACAGCTTGGACTCGATAGAGGCGTTAAAATCAAGCCCTGGATTCACGAGAATGAAATTGAGTCCAATAATATAGAATCCCTTAATTTTCAATCCGAACTGGATAGGAATTCCTATTTCAACCCGCCAAGCGACAAGCGCCATTATTTTATAGGTTCCGGCTATATGAACTTTTTGGATCGCTTATGGATCGTCAAGGATGGGGGTAAATTTCAAAAAGGTTACATCTATTCTGAAAAAGATATCGATCCAAATGACTGGTTTTTCCCATATCATTTTTATAAGGATCCTGTGATGCCTGGCTCGCTGGGTGTGGAGGCGATATTAGAGTCCATGAGGGTTTTTGCGATCAACCAGGGAATTGGTAAGGAGTTCAAATCTCCCTATTTTGCGCCGACTGATTCAACCACTAAGTGGAAATACAGCGGACAGATAATACCTGAAAATAAAATTATGTCTTTAGAAGTCCATATCAAAAACGTCCAATATCAATCAGGCATCATCATTCTTACGGCTGACGCCAGTTTATGGAAAGATCATCTTCGAATTTATGAGGTTACTGACGCTTCTATCTCTATTATCGAATCTTAAGGAGTCATCTATGTTTTCAAACCAGTTAAAAAAAAGAAATATGGAATCTCTTTTACCGGGGTTATTTTGGAATGGATCAGATAGTGAGGTGGCATTTCAGACAAGTGACCTGAAAACCAAACTTTTAAATTTAGACCAGCCCTGTTTTATCTTAGAAAAGAACGATCAACTTGCTATCAGCAACTCCGGTGAAACCGTAGCGCAAAAGAGTGTCTCGAAGGATTCAGCCAAACTTTTAGCCTTTTTGCCTCCTATGCCAGTACAAAACTTAGGCGATGAGGATTTCTTACGATTTCACCGAGTTTCTTACGCTTATTTCGCCGGTTCCATGGCTAATGGCATCTCATCCGAGGAGTTGGTTATCGCTCTTGGTAAGAAAGGTATTTTATCATCTTTCGGAGCTGGTGGACTGATCCCCTCCAGAGTCGAAAGTGCCATTAAAAAAATACAATCCGCTCTTCCAAAGGGGCCTTACGCCTTTAATTTAATCCATAGTCCAAGCGAAGAGGCCTTAGAGAAAAATGCGGTTGATCTTTTTATCAAATATCAAGTCCAAACGATCGAAGCTTCAGCTTTTCTGGATCTGACAACTCATGTCGTCCGGTACCGGGTTTTAGGGCTGGCGAAAGACTCCAAAGGTAATATCATCATCAATAATAAAGTGATGGCTAAAATATCAAGAAAAGAAGTTGCCACAAAGTTCATGGAGCCTCCTCCCTTAAAGTTTCTTAATCAAATGCTTGAAAAGGACGAGATTTCCAAAGAGCAGCATGAAATTGCTCAAAAAGTTCCCATGGCCGACGATATTACGGTTGAGGCGGATTCCGGAGGCCATACCGATAACAGGCCATTGGTAGTGCTATTGCCCACTATCATCGAATTGAGAGATCAAATACAAAGGAAATACGCTTATAGCCAAAAAATAAGAGTTGGAGCTGGTGGTGGAATAGGAACTCCCGAAGCCGCTCTGGGTGCCTTTGCGATGGGCGCGGCCTATGTTGTTACGGGTTCGGTTAATCAGGCATGCGTTGAGGCTGGCACATCGGAGCATGTAAAGCATGGACTTTCCTTGGTTGGCATTGCCGATGTAATGATGGCTCCCGCTTCGGATATGTTTGAGATGGGAGTCAAGCTACAGGTGTTAAAAAGGGGCACTCTTTTTCCTATGAGGGCGCAAAAGCTCTATGAAATCTATCAGCAATATGGGTCAATCGATGAAATACCGGCTGATGAAAGAGATAAAATTCAAAAAATGATTTTCCAGAAAAATCTAGAGGAGATATGGCGCGAAACAATTGAGTTCTTTTCCCAACGAGATCCCGAGTTAATCAGGAAAGCTGAGGCGCAACCCAAAAAAAAGATGGCCTTGATATTTCGATGGTATTTAGGGCTTTCATCCCATTGGGCAAACTCCAACGAACCGGGCAGAGAGATGGACTATCAAATATGGTGCGGTCCATCCATGGGTGCTTTTAACGACTGGAGCAGGGATACTTATCTCTCAAACCCAGAAAATAGAGAAGTTTTCGATGTTGCCAACCAGATCATGATTGGAGCAGCTTATCTTTACAGAATCTTTAACCTTAATGTTTTGGGAATTCAATTGCCGGAGGGCTTAAACCACTACAAACCTGTTAAATTCAAATAATTGCGTACTCTTTGTGTTATTTTAGCGTTGAGATTTCTTTCAAAAATAACTTTCTATGTTTTGATTTATTTTGTATAATATAAGCAGAAATATATCTTACTTAAAGAAGCTGTTAATCTTATCAAAGGGGATTTATGAAAACAGCAGAGAATATCTTAAGCACAAAGGGCAATAATATCTTCAGCGTTCCATTTGATTTACCCATAAAAAAAACCATCGATAAAATGATCGAATGGAAGATTGGTTCAATTATCGTCGAAAAAAATCATCAATTTATTGGTCTATGGACCGAAAGAGACCTGATGAGAAACGTGCAAATGCCGGGTTTTGACATTAAAACCGCCAAGGTTGGCGATTATATGTTGGAGAGACTCTATACAACCAGTCACGAATCGAGCATCTATGAGTTGATGGATAAATTCTTAGGATTAAGAGTTCGCCATCTTTTAATCGAAAACAATGGCGTATTTTTAGGTGTCTTATCTATTGGTGATGTCATGAAGAGTATGATCAACGATAAAACTGAAGAGCTAAAAAGCCTTGATAAGATTATCAATTGGGAATATTACGAAAACTGGCAATGGAAGTGATATTCTAACCTGATTTATAAGATACTTAAAATTAGTCTTCCAATTTTACCAAAAGGTGTAATTTTGGATTCGAATAAGAGTTTATCAGCCCCTTCCTAATCTAATTATCATAACCCACCCTACTGAACTGGTCTAGTTGAGATTTGCAAATAATATTATAAATCAACTTTTTATGATAATTTAGGTTGATCGATCAGGTATTTTAAAACAAGATGAATCAAATATTGAGTTGGTTTATCTCTTTTAATGAAAAGGTCATTGAAACAACCGAACTCTATTGATGTTTAAAGATTAATTTATATATTTACTGAGGAATTATGTCAAATAAGAATAAAGTTGACTCAAAAGAAATCGGACTGGATATCGCATTGATCCTGGCGAATTATTTTTTTAAGACAGAGTACCTTCATTATGGTTACTTTACGGATGATCTTAAGGTTGAGCCAGGTAATATTTCCATTGCTCAGGAAAATTACGCAAACTATATCCTCTCAAAAATACCCAAGGAAACCAAAACGATACTGGATGTTGGATGTGGTGCGGGAAAGTTCGCGGAAAAACTCCTGGATTACGGTTTTGAGGTAGATTGCGTCTCACCCAGTCCCTATTTAACAAAACACGCGAAAAAAATTCTTGGCGACCGCTGTCATATACACGAATGTGGCTATGAAAAGGTAGAAACCACGAAAAAATACGATTTAGTTTTGTTCAGTGAAAGTTTCCAATATATTCCCCTTGCTGAAATTATGAGACAAACCCCCAGATTTCTAAAACCCCGTGGTCACATGTTGATATGTGATTTTTTCAGGAAGGATGTCGAGGGAAGAAGCCCGATCGGTGGAGGGCATGATTTAAAGAATTTTTACGATATCATGTCAAAAAGTCCATTTCAGCTACTGATCGATGAAGATATTACCAAGGAAACGGCTCCAAGTATGGATATCGTCAATGGTTTTCTGACGGATGTGTTGCATCCGGTTTGGGATTTGATTTTTTACGTTCTGGATCATAACTACGCCTGGTTATCAAAGATTCTTAGGTGGAAATTCAGTCATAAGATCGAAAAAGTCACCTATAAATATTTTCAAAACAAATCCAACGGTGAAAACTTCGCTTTTTTTAAATCATATCATTTCCTTTTATACCAATTAAAATAATGTCTTCCCCGACCCATTCATTCCAATACAGAAATAAATGGGATGTTGAAAAATCCTCCATTTATCAAACATCGATTTCATGTCAGTGATAACCAAAATACTAAAACTGCTCCTGAGGCATAAACTTCAACTGTTCTTTGGTTTTATGTTTATGGCGGCTTATTCCCTTTTTACGGTGGCGCCTGCATGGTATATGAAACCCATTGTCGATTCTTTAAGCTCAGGAAACATTCCTCAACTTAAAAAATTTATTATGGTCGGGTTCGGGATCATATTATTATTCATTTTTAAGGGTATTTCTTACTTTGGCCAAAACTTTTTGATGAGTACACTTGGTCAGAAACTGATCTTGGAGTTGAGGGAGAAGCTTTATAACAAAATCATTCTGATGCCCTTTGGCTTTTTCAATAAAAGGTCTACCGGAGATATTATTTCTCGCTTCACAACCGATTTAAATACGCTTAACGAAGCACTCTATGCCTCTATAACCGGACCATTAAGAGACATTCCCCAACTTTTTATGCTCCTTGGGATCATGCTAACTCGAAGTTGGCAATTATTTCTAGTCACTTTTTTTCTACTTCCTCCTGCGGCATGGCTGATAACTATTTTCGGTAATAAAAATAAGAAAGTGACGCAAAAAAGACTCAACAAATACGGTGAATTAACAACCCTTTTGACCGAAACCATTACTGGCATCAGGGTCGTAAAAGCCTTCAGCATGGAGAAATACGAACTTAATCGTTTCCAAAAGGAAAACAAGCGCCTTTATAACTA
>JAOUME010000167.1 GCA_029881655.1 Deltaproteobacteria bacterium
GTATTGATCGTTTCCCATAACGTATTTCTCATTAAAATTAAGTGACCTGTAAGATTGGTTGAATTCAGTTTGTTGTGTTGATTGTATCTCTCTTTAAATAGTATTTCAATTAACCCCCTCCATTCCTACTCCTATCCCAGCCACGACCAAACCCGTAGTTCAGCCCCCCAACCACCTAAAACCACCTCATCCCCATTTCATCGCGGCAAAAAGACCAATTGGATTTATGATCCGCGGTTGAGCGGGAAGACGGGCCTTTAGCGGCGGAGTCTTTCAGCAAAACTCCTCTGTTAACCCTATTGAATATTTTGAACTCCACGGTTGGCGCGGGTAGCAAGAGTTAAATCTCAGTGTTTTATTTCCGCGTCTATCCTATCTTGCAGAAAAGCTTTGATCAAGGATTGATAGGGGACATCACGTTTATGAGCCAAGGTTTTAATCACGGCGATCATTGACTCCGGCATACGAATTGAAATCGTTTTGGTTGTTGTCTTTAAATCGGGAAAAAGAGCGGGTAGCTTGCCTCCAAATTATATAGTTAGATTTGTAAGAACTTGACAAAAGGAATTCAGTCTCTATACTGCTGCATAAGCGTTTATGTCTTATCCCAAGCGTCAACATCACCCTTAAAGCTGCCATAAAGTGATATACTCATGGACATGAAGCGGGACTACTATGAGGATATTGAGCTCTTCCCCGGTTGGGTAGAGAAATTCTGGTTTTTTCTGCTCCTTGTTTTTCTTGGAGCATTCCCTTTTATATCAAACAACTACCTTATATATGTGGCCAATTTTATGGCCATCAATATCATTGTCGCACTGGGATTGAATATTCTGGTGGGGTACACCGGACAGATCTCTCTGGGTCACGCGGGGTTTTTCGCGATCGGCGCTTTCGCGACCTTTACGTTAATGCAAAAGGCCTCCTTCCCGTTTTTGCTGGCGTTGCCCGCCGCGGCGCTGATCTCCGCCATCTTCGGTTTTTTGATCGCGCTTCCAGCCCTCAGATTGGAAGGACCCTATCTCGCTATCGCCACCTTGGGATTCGGACTGACCATCACCCAAGTGATCGGCATGATTGATTTGTTTGGAGGACGAACCGGACTCCACGCCCCCGAATTGCTGATAGGTCCTTGGGAGCTAAAAACAGACCTGGACCTCTACTTTCTGTTGGTCCCCCTGACCATAGGCCTGATCATTATCGCCCGCAACCTTACCCGGACCAGGGTGGGCCGGGCCTTTATCGCCATCAGGGACGCGGAAATCGCCGCGGAAACAATGGGCGTTAACCTGATTTTTTACAAGACCTTGGCTTTCGCGATATCGGCCTTTTATACCGGCCTGGCCGGGGGTCTTTACGCTTTTGTCTTAAGGTTTATCGAGCCTGAGATTTTCGGGCTTTACATGTCGATCGTATTTCTGACCATGGTCGTGGTCGGGGGACTGGGCTCCATCTTTGGCAGTATCGCCGGCGCGATGCTACTGAGCTGGCTGGATCTGGAGCTGCGCAACATCCTGGATATCCCCTATCTCGGGAATTGGCTCAAAGACCTGTCCCGGGAATATTTTTCGATCACAGGGGTCTCGAATATCCAATATATCGTTTTTGGCGGCATCCTGGTGCTGATTATGCTCTTTGAGCCTCACGGTATCTACGGATTTTGGATAAGAACAAAAAAATACTGGAAAACATGGCCATTCTAAAGCAAAGGCCAGCTAAAGGCGCGATCTAAATGACGGATTTTCTATTAGTGCTCGCAAGCGGCATCACGGCAGGCAGTTCCTACGCGTTAATGGGGCTGGCGATGGTGATCATCTATAAGACCTCCGGGGTGGTTAATTTCGCTCAGGGGGAGATGGGGCTGATCTCTGCCTATATCACCTTCATGATGTTGGATTATTATGGATTTGGCTATCTGGCCACTTTTTTCTGGGCTTTTGTTTTTGCCCTCTTTTTAGGCGCTTTGATGGAGTTCGCGATTCTAAGGAGAGCAAAGGACCCCAGTGTCCTGGGATTGATGATTATTACGATCGGGCTGGAAATGATCCTTTTGGGACTTGTCTCCTGGAAGTTCGGAGCGGACCCCAAGGACATGCCCTTTCCCATCTCCCCTTTTGAGAGTATCGAGCTGGTGGAAAATATCTATATCAGCGTTCTGGAGGTCCTGACTATTGGGGTTGCGACTGCCGTGATGCTGATCCTTTTTCTTTTTTTCCGCTTTTCCAAACTGGGCGTGGCGATGAAAGCGGTGCAGCAAAACCCGATGGCAGCCAAATTGATGGGAATCAGCACCAACCGCGTCTTGATGATTACCTGGAGTATTTCCTCTTTTGTTGGGGCGTTGGCCGCGTTGCTGATCGCTCCTGCGAACATGGGACCTTTCATGATGTGGGATCCTTTATTAAAAGGATTTGCCGCGGCCGTCATGGGTGGAATGACCTCTTTGGGAGGGGCTGTGGTCGGCGCCTATATCGTCGGGATAATCGAGAATTTTTTCGGGACTTTTATCTCTATTGAATTCAAATCAGTAGTCGCATTTTCTATTATCGTGATCATGCTTTGCGTCAAACCCAGTGGCCTTTTTGGCAGGCACTATGTTAAGAAGGTGTAACAGGAGATAGTCAGGCGAGTGATGACCTGTCTATATTGAGGCGTGTTGTTTCTGTGTGATTTTTTGTTTTCATCTTAACTCTATAGTGGAGATTATTTATGAAAAAGTTAGTTTTAAATTGCCTCTTCAGCATAACGCTGATGCTGGGACTCTCATTCAGCGCCTACGCGGGGGATGGCATCACGGACAAGGAGATTCATATTGGGTCCTGGGGACCTCAAACCGGACCTGCGGCACCCTGGGGAACTATTTCCAGAGGATCGGACGCCTATTTTAAAATGATCAATAAGAAGGGTGGCATCAATGGAAGGCAAATTGTCTTTCACCATTTTGATGATGGCTATAATCCCGCCCGGACCAAGGCGGGCGTGAAACAGCTTCAGGAAGGAGAAACCCCGATGTTCGCCTTTGTGGGCGGCGTGGGAACCAGTCCGGGATTGGCGGTGGTCGATTATCTCATGGACGCCAAAGTACCCTGGATCGGGCCTGCCACGGCTTCTGAGCACTGGGTCAACCCACCCAAAAAATATCTGTTCACCAATTACGCTCCCTACTACAAGGAAGCGATGGTCTTGACCAAGTACGCGGTGGAGACCATGAAAAAAAAGCGCATCGCTGTTGTTTATCAAAATGACGATTATGGCAAAGGTGGTTTGAAAGGGGTTCGCATGCAACTGGAGAAAAACGGCATGAAGCCCGTACTTGAATTGCCTATGGAGGTGAAGGATACGGATATGAAACCCTATATCTTCAAGCTGAAAAAAGCCGATGTGGATGCTGTCGTGCTTTGGATCAGCGTGGGTCAGGCGGTAAGAACGATTGGAACCGCCAAGGCGATGCAGCTTTCTCCCCAGTTTTTCGGAACCAGCACCGTTTCTGATTTTCCTTTGATGTTCAAGATCAGCAAGGGTCTCTGGAAAGGGGTGATCACCGCATCCTTCAATGAACCTCCCGAGTCGACCTCTCCTTTGATGATGGAGTACAAGGAAGCCTTCAAGCAGTTCGCGTCCAAAGATGAAAGGTGGGGTACTTTTTTTATCGCCGGATTCATGTTCGCCGAGCCTCTGGTTGAAGCGTTGAAGAGAATTCCTCATGATGAGCTTACCAGAGAACGCCTGGTACTGGAACTGGAAGGGTTGAAGAATTTCCAGGGAATCGGAGCGGTGACCTCTTACAAGAAATTCGACGTCAAAGATCCCAGAAGCCGGCAGGGGACCAACGCGGTCTATTTGACTGAGTGTCTGGATAACGGCGCGAACAAGAAACTCACCGATTGGATTGAATTGGACTGAGCGTTTTAGTTGTCAGGGATGGGTGTCGGTTATCCGACACCCTGAATCACAGGTTTGATGACACTGAAATTCGGATGTCGTAAATACGAGCCGACCTGCCCGCTGACGACTTTATCAGCTCAATAATCGCCTTTCAAATTTCCGTTGATAACAAAGTTTGAGGACTTATCAGACAAACAATTAACTTAACTGAGTCAATGTTTTTTGAAGTGGATAATCTATCCATCGCCTTTGGGGGGCTTCAGGCACTATCTGGAATTTCATTTGGCGTCAACAAGGGCGAAGTGTTTGCCATGATCGGTCCTAATGGCGCGGGGAAGACAACTCTGTTTAACTGCGTAAACGGGATATACAAACCCTCCTCCGGCAGCATCAAGTTCAAGAAAAAAGAGATTCAGCGAAAAAAACCCCACCAGATCGCCCGGCTCGGAATCGCCCGTACTTTTCAAAATATCGAGCTTTTCCCATACCTCAATACCATGGAAAACATCATGCTGGGGAGGCATCTTTTTATGAAGACCGGTCTGTTCCACGGCGGGTTGATGTTCGGGCGCCGCTCATTTGCTGGGAAAGAGGAGCAGGAGAACCGCCAAAAAGCCGAGGAGATCATCAAGCTGCTTAATCTGGAGGTTTACCGCAATAAACCGGTGGGCGCTCTACCCTATGGAGTGCAGAAGATGGTGGAGCTGGGAAGATCCCTGGCGCTGGAGCCTGAACTGCTGTTGCTGGATGAACCCTGCGCTGGGATGAACTCTGAGGAGAAGCAGGATATGATTTTCTGGATCAAGGATATTAGGGATGAACTCGGGGTGACGATTTTACTGATTGAGCATGACATGAACATCGTCATGGATATCTCCGACCGCATCATGGCGATCAATTTCGGCAAACCGATCACCGTGGGGGAACCCGCTGAGGTAACCTCTCACCCTGAAGTCCTCAAGGCCTATCTGGGGGTGGGATGAGCGAGATCCTCAGCGTCCATAATATCGAAACTTACTACGACCTGATCTACGCCGTCCGCGGGGTCTCCTTCTCCCTGACAGAAGGAGAGATTACCACGATTCTGGGAACCAACGGCGCCGGAAAATCGACCATCCTCAAGACGATTATGGGGTTGATCGACGACCAGCCTGAGAAGGGGGTGATCCAGTTCGAGGGAAAGAAGATCAATCATAAAGACACCGAGAAGATAGTGAAGATGGGGATATCTTATGTTCCCGAGGGGCGGCAGGTTTTCGAGGAACTGACCGTCATGGAGAACCTGCAAATGGGAGCTTATCTCAGACGAGATCGAGGCGGCATCAACAAGGATATCCAGCGGATTTATGATTATTTTCCGATTTTAAAGGAACGGGAAAAACAGTGGGCCGGCACCCTCTCCGGCGGGGAACAGCAGATGCTGGCGATTTCAAGGGCGTTGATGTCCAAACCGAAACTGCTCTTTTTGGACGAGCCTTCTTTGGGACTTTCACCGCTACTGGTGAAAGAGATTTTCGAGATCATCAAGTTGATCAACCAGGAGGGGGTCACGATTCTGCTGGTGGAACAAAACGCCAATATGGCTTTGGGAATCGCGAAGAAGGGTTTGATTCTCGAATCCGGTCGGTTCGTCCTTAATGGAAGCTCGAAGGAGCTATTAAAAAACAAGGATGTACAGGAGTTTTACCTGGGTATAAAGACCGAGGTCGCGACAAAGGGCTATCAACGCTGGAAACGTAAAAAGAGTTGGCGATGAAATATTCAACTATCTACACCATCCCGGGACGCTTTAAGGAAACCGTTGAGGCGCACCGTCAGGAGGTGGCGCTCCGGAGAAAAAAGCACGGACTCTGGCACGATATTACCTGGGAGGCGTATTACC
>JAOUME010000166.1 GCA_029881655.1 Deltaproteobacteria bacterium
TCCAAAGGTAAATGTATCGACCACGATCGTGGAGGCTCCGTTGATCATACTCAAGCTGGCCTCGACTATCGACGCGGTAATACCGGTCGTCGCGGCTCCGGTTATATTAAAAGTCGCCGCACCGGCGTCGGTTGGCGCTACCACGACCGTTTGGGTCGTAGCCAGACTTTCTGATGTCGGAAAGTTGAGAGCCGCAGTCTCGACAACAGCCAAGGGCGCTAGAATCGTTATCGAGGCGATAAATGGCTCGTCAACCGCAAAAGCGTTATATGAATATAAAAGACCTATGGCCGCCAAAAAAAGAATTTTTGTTTTCTTTAAATAAGTTCGCATTTTAACCCCCGCATTAAATTAATTGGTTCATGATCTGAATCTCATCAAATCCATCAGTCACTTCTAAGTGTTTTTCTTATATTTTTTTAATGTAATCTATTATTTTATTTTTAATTGTAATATGCATTACATTAATGACCTTTTTACCCTAAAACAAGTCAATATATATCATACTTTATAAAATACGATTTAAAGACCTAAGGATCGACACCCCACTCGATTGATCCATTTAACTACCCATATTGCAATTTGTTTACCTGAACGGAAGTTGTGCCGTTTTAATTTAATTATTCGTTCTTTTACCCTTGTTATTATGATATTATTTAATCTTTTTTCCCTGATTAGAGTAGTATGCTTAATAACCGGTTACTTTGAATATTCGACAATATCGTCTATTAACTTAGGCAAATTATTCCATTCACCTACATTTTTATCATCCAATCCCTTAGCTTATATTTGGCATATAGCCCTGAAAAGCCTATTATCATAAGCTTGGACACCAATTTATGGTATAATAATTCTTAGGCGCAAATGGGCGTTTTTTTTGGATTTTGGTTGTAATCCGACTATTATGACGAATAATTAAAACGAGAATGGGGTTGGGTGGGGAGTTTTGTTTTTATGGGGTACATGGATCGCTTTAGTGGGGATAGTTTCAATCGAATCCGGCTGTTCTTTCTCCTTTTGAAAGCGATCACTAAAGTCAAGGATAAGAACAGCCAGGTCAATCAGGGCGATAATGATGACGATAATGATTAAGATCGTGTATAGTTCCATTTGATGAAGTGATTGATTATAAATTAAAAACTTCAATCAGCCTACCCCGCGATTTTAAAAGGCTTCCTCCAGTTGACCGCAAACATCCCCGTCCGCCTTTACGAAGATGACTTATTCGGCCTCAGGTTGGAATTCTTAAAGGAAGCCCTTTAAAATTACTCAGCCCTTGGCCTCTTTGAACGAATCGAGGACGTCTTTCTCATTAAATCCCTTAGCCTCTGGCTTTGTGGCCTTGTCGCTGATCTTTTTTTGATCTCGTGTCATAAAGCACAACGCAATTATCACTAATAAAATCAGAACCACAATGGCGATCAACATGGTAAGTTCTACTTTCATTTTATCCTTTATTCTTTTAAAATTCAGATGACCTTATATTGATCTATTAATAACTCATCTTAAAATCCCGTCAATATGTTTGTTTTAAGTTGTCATCGGAAAATTTGCTAACGGACATTTTCAATCATTCTGATTTTTTAATCGATTTTAATTTCATAATGTTATGATTATTTGTTTTCTTGAAAAAATGAATTGTTAATTCTAAGGGATTCCCTTAGTTGTCTTAAATGGTACAAAATAAGGAAATAAATCGATTTAGTTAGAGACACTCATGGTGAAATCCAGCCGCTTATTTAATGACAATTACCGAGACATCTCACCTTAAAGGCTATTTTCATTGATGTTATATACACCATCAAGTACAATGTGTATTTAAAATCTCGTAAACCAAAGAACAGACGATAAAAGCCGCAGGATTTGACAGCAATAAAAAACTGAGTGTATTTCCAGCGTTTTGCTTTGTAATTCCAGATCGGTTTTTAATAAGCTAATTAAGCGCGGAAAGGCCACGTCAGGAACACAGAGGTTAATTTATAAAGACAATCGATGGAAGATAAAATCATAAGTTTGATCTATTCATTTCAACCCGACTTTCAAGGCCGGACGTCGATTGTTTTTTTAGTTATTATTTATTCGATAGGCTTGCAGCTCCTGATTATCTTTAGCCTCATCATTTACATCTTCATCCATCGCCTTCTAAGCTCGAAATATGATAAAAACAAAAAACTCAAGTTCGACGAGTGGTACGAATTGATTTTCTCCTATCTCGATGGAGATTCAAGCGGCCACGAATTTAAAGATAAGATTCATAAAAGGGATTACCGGATTTTCGGGGATTTCATAAAAGAATTTTTTTTGGACATCGAAGGGGATGACAAACGTCGACTCTTGAACCTTTTGGTGGCGGTTGATTTTCCAGATTATCTCTTCAGGCTTATGTCTAACAGGAATCAATGGGAAAGAGCTTTTGCCATTTATTTCCTGGGGTTGATCCTCTACAAAGAAAAAATCGATTTGATCAGAAAACGGATTTTTGACAAATCCGAAACCGTTAGCTTTATGGCCGCGACCGTTTTGATGCAATTAAAAGACGCTCAGTCTATTCCATTGATCATCAATAAGCTGACTCGAGATCAGACCAAAGATATTCGTATCCGCTTAACCAATATCCTCCTTCAATATGGCAAAGACATCCTGCCGGAGATCGTACCTGTTTTCCGCTCACCCGATTCAAATACCCAGGTGAAGCTCGTCTGCATAGATATTTTTAAAAATTACACTCACTACGAAGTCACTCAAGATTTGATCAGCCTTTATGAAATAACCGATGACCGCGAACTGAAAATCGCCTGCATTTCCACGCTTGGCATCTTTGAGGACCCGACCCTGATCGATTTTTTCGAGGCTCAGCTTTCTCACGGGAATAAGGTTGTTAAATCCCTGGCGGCCAAGTCTCTAGGGGTCTTTGGCGAGCCCAGTTCACTTGAAAAACTGATACCGCTTTTAGATCATACGGATTTCTGGATCATCAAGAATACGACGGACGCTATTTTTGAATACGGCCCGGAGGGTCTGGAAATCTTAAATCATAAACTGAAAAATCCCAGTTCGATCCTTTTAAAAAATATCATCAAAGAAAAACTGAACATCCTATAAGACTAAATATTATGCTGTATTATCTTTTGGAAAAGTGGAACTACTTTGTTTTATTTTATTTTTTATTTATCAACATGGTTTATTTGGGGTTGATGGTTTTATCCTTTTTCTCGGTAAAGAGGTATCTGAGGGAATCCCGGATGCTTGATGACAAGCTTTTGTTTAGGCACGCTTCGCTTTTAAAACCGATTTCGATTCTCGCTCCGGCTTATAATGAAGAGCGGACCGTTGTTGAAAATATCAGTTCTCTTTTGAAGCTGAACTATCCCCAGTACGAAATCATTTTGATCAATGACGGCTCAGCAGACAACACCCTTAAGACCGTGATTGAGCATTATCAATTGAAACCGGTGTTAAGAGCCTACCCGGGCGACATAACCACGAAACCATTACGAGGTATCTACGCCTCAAAGCAATATCCAAATCTCCTGGTCGTGGATAAGGAAAACGGAGGCAAGGCAGACGCCTTGAACACGGGGATCAATATCTCCAGATATCCCCTGGTCATAGGCATCGACACCGATTCACTTTTGGAAAAGGAAGTTCTGTTAAAAATGATCCGCCCATTTTTAAACCGCCCCGAAACGGTCGCGGTAGGAGGAGTCGTCCGAATCCTCAACGGTTGTGACATCAAAAGCGGGAACCTCGAACAGATCGAATTGCCGCCGACCATCCTTCCCAAGTTTCAGATCATCGAATATTTCAGGGCTTTCTTGTTCGGCAGGGTCGGCTGGGAAGCGGTCAATATGCTGCTCATCATTTCCGGAGCCTTCGGAATGTTCAGCAAATCGGCGCTATTGCAAGTCGGCGGTTTCCGAGATGATACCGTCGGCGAGGATATGGACCTGGTGGTCCGTCTGCACGAACACATGCTGAAAACCAAACAGAAATACCACATTTCTTTTATGCCCGAACCGGTCTGCTGGACCGAAGCTCCCGAGACCATGAGAGTTTTAGGCCGACAGAGAAACCGCTGGCACAGGGGTCTATTGGAAACGGTCTTTCATAACAAAAAAATGATTTTCAATCCCACTTATGGAAGAATCGGCATGTTTGCCATGCCTTTCGCTTTTTTTGTGGAGGGATTGGGTCCCATCATCGAGGTTACGGGAGTCTTCACCTTGATTTTGGCATTTTACCTGGGGGTCGTGGACAGCTTTTTTTCTATCGCGTTTTTATTCGCCGCCGTTTTGCTGGGGGTCGTGATGTCCAGTTCCGCCATCATCATCGAGGAGTTCACCTTTAGAAGGTACCCGAGCCTAAAAATGGTTTTAACCTTGTTTTTTTACGGTATTTTAGAGAATTTCGGCTACCGGCAAATCAATGTGATTTGGCGGCTGATTGGCATCTACGATTTTCTCCGAAAAAAGAAATCATGGGGAAAGATGACGAGAAAAGGATTTAAAAAATCCTGAATCAAAATTTTGGGGATCCTTTATTTTAAGTTATCTTTAAAATGCGGTTAACTCTGGAGAGCAGTTCCGCTGGCCTGAACGGTTTGATAATATAATCCACAGCACCCATATCAAACCCCTTTACCGTATCGCCTTCTTGTCCCATTGCCGTTAGCATGACCGTGGGGATGTCCTTCAGCTTGTCATTCGATTTGATTTTTTCCAAGACTTCAAATCCGTTCATTCCCGGCATCATGACATCCAGCAAAACGATATCTGGCACGGTTTCTTCGATCTCCTTTAAAGCGTCAATGCCGTTATCTTTCCAAACAACGTTAAAGCCAGCCTTGCCCAGCTTAAAAATGATGATTTTTGCGACATGCTCTTCATCCTCGGCGAGCACCATTGTATATCCCATATTCCCTTTGGTTAAAGTGGAACTAAAATGCGTACACTAGTTTAAGCTGGTATAGTTGGTCGAGTTTACTGTCTTGAGTCAATGAATCCTCGACCCTGTATTTCCATGAGAGAAAAAAACCCGAATCCATAATCCTGCTGAAACCGGAAAGCTCAATCAGTTGTAGCAAGTCCGGTTTTTTTTCGTCAACTTCGATTAGTGAATATCGGTAATCCCCCTCTATATAAGTCGTCATTCCGTCTGTGAAGTCCAAAGCATGCTTTAGGAAATGTTTTAAGCCCATTATTTCAAACGTAAAGTCATTTTTCAAACTCAATTTGGAAATCAGAATCCCCAGGATATCCGTCTGGGAAAACTCAGCGCTAAAGCTCTTCCACAAAAAACTCTCCGTTAGACCCAATCCGGTTTCAAGCGCGTAATGAAGGGTTTTTGCGTTTTTCTTCGCTTTATAGGATGCAGGATAATTGCGGTTGATCTGGCTGTAGGACAATTTCAGGCTGTGATTCTCAAGAGACTCATATCCTATGGCCACTTGGGTGTTATGATAAAGGAAGTTGGCGTACCTGAAACCGTTAAAAACCTGCACGTCCGATTCCTGCCAGTCAACCAACTCAATAAATACAGGATCAAGCTGATACTTACCGTATAGTTCCGGTGTTATAAACTGAAGCCGGTCATCCTCGGCGGTTTTTTGGTACATTGCCGGGGTCTCGGTTATTTCGGTATCAGTAAGACCCAGCTTTAAAATCAGATCCTTTGATTTATAGGTCAGCTTTGGCTTGATCCTTCTAAAGCTCTGATCGATATAGTTCGTATCATCGGGATGAGATAAACGGTAACGCTCCGTATGGCC
>JAOUME010000033.1 GCA_029881655.1 Deltaproteobacteria bacterium
CTCTCTAAAAAACTGATTTCATCCTCGGCTGTTTGTCCCCGTATTTCACAAATCATTCATATAAATAATCGCGTCAAAAGTCATGATAACAATCAACTACAAACATTCCCGCCACGATAATCAGCAGTAAGCAAAATATATCAGGCAGATACCTGCGCGGGTAGCCCAAACTCGGGGTATTTTCGGCGGCCTTCTTTGGCCGAGGATTTCGGAGGGTTTGCCGCCGGGTTCATCCAAGCAAGAAATAACGGCCTCCAATTCTCGCTTGTTTTTTTAGAAATATCCTCTATATTTATATGTAAGACAAAATATTTGATCGGCTATTAACTCATTAACGGACTAGAGCCATGACTCAGGCGGATGATACGAAAAGCAGGATACAGAAGGTTTTAATCGTAGAGGATAATTCTCAGACCCTGGAGCTGATGAAGAAATTTTTCTCCAAGGCTCGTCAGAGAGGTGATATCGTCTGCGATATATTGGAGGGCTCCGATGGAGAGCAGGCCATCAAGATGCTGGTCAGTGAGGAGCCCGATCTGATCATCTGTGATATCGGTCTTCCAAGAACCGATGGATACGGCGTTTTGAAGTTTTATAACGACAGCTATAAAAAGAGCCATCCATTTTGTTTTTTTACTTTCCTGACCGCTTCGCAGGAAGAGAGAAAGCACGCCTTCGAGAGTTCGGTGATGGGATTTCTAGCCAAGACGGAAATGAACTACTTCGTCTTGACGCTACAAATTAAAACCTGGCTAAGGCTTTCGTTTCTGGAAAGACACCTTGAAATCGGTGAGATAAACCAACAGCTGGAGGAATAAGCCCGCCTTTTGTTATGGGCGTATAGATAGATGAGCCCCTGAAAATCTTTTAGGCGATCAGGATAGTAGATTTTGCCCGGTTTGCTCTTACTCGCCCAAAGGTCAGCCCCCTCTTGAGTTCAGCTCGGGATATTTAACCCCAGCGCCAAAAGAAATCCGAAGACACCCGCTTTTGATTGCAATTTCCAGCGGATTGTAAAAAGATATTCCATCTTAACCAAAATCTCACACCTAAAGCCCCTGACACATGCAGAACATGATCATTGCGATTGACGGCCCGGCGGGATCGGGCAAAAGCACTATCGCAAAGCAACTTGCCAAAAAACTCAAGATCGAATATTTCGATTCAGGCTCCGTTTACCGCTGTCTAACTCTTTACGGTATGAACCACTTTAATCAATCCTGTGAAGGATATGAGTCTGAGATCGCCCAATGTTTCCTGAAGAACCCCGGACTTTTGGAAATACGCTATGTCGATCATCGGCAGACCTTGCTCCTGGAAGGGGAAGACCCCTCTAAGCGAATCCGTAGCAGGGACGTAACCAGGCAGGTGAGGTTTATCGCCTCGAACCCCGAATGCAGGGATGTGGTCAATGCCAAGATGAGAAGCCTCGCAAAAACCCATTGTTTTGCCATCGATGGAAGGGATATCGGTTCAGTGGTATTCCCCGAAACGCCATATAAGATCTATCTGGATGCTGATGTGGAAGTTCGCGCTAAAAGACGTGCTCTGGAAATGGGAATTGAGCTCAACTCAGCGGAGTATAAACAATTAGCAAATGAGATTCAGCAAAGGGACCAGGGAGATCGAAATAGGACAATCGCACCTTTGATTTTAGCTGAGGGAGCAAAAAAAATAGATACGACTAAAATGACGGTTGATGATGTCGTTAAACTCTTGCTGGATTGGATCGATTCAAATCCCAATAACTAATTTTCCTTAATTTCTTTTTTTATCCGTATGCTTAAATATTTTTTTAATTGATCCTGGTAGGTCAGATAAAGTCCGATCGGATCGACGACCAAGATCTTTTTTCTTTTGAAAAGCTGGATATATTGGAAAGCTTCTCTGGGAATATCTGGAGGGAGATTGTGGATTTCCTGCAAATCTTTTTTTTTGTTTTTGAATTTCTTTAATGCGATCTGAGTATAAAAATTATCAAAGACATATCCCAAGTAAAAATCTTTTTCTACCTGTTTGCAAAACACAAAATTATTATGCTGAATAAAAGCGGGATAAAGGTTGAAAAGGGCTCCTAAATGGACGAATACACCTTTTTTCAACTCGGAATCGGCGTTTTCAAATCGCCAGACACCCTCGGTCAGATTTTCCTTGGAAATAAAAACCTTGTTTAGATTGAATTGATAGTCAAAATCACTGGGTTTGATTCCAAAAAAAAAGTTGTTCTTCCTGAAAACGATGAGTGACTCTTGCATTTAGTTTATGTTTGTGTGATCCAGCTGGCAAAAAAACTCGATCCGAGGTTGCTGGAAAGGCTATTTAGGAATAATATATGATATTACTTTAGAATTGAGCTAAGCCCTTGTCAATTTGAATTTTTGACGAATACAATTAGTACCACAATTCAACAAGGAATTTTCGCAAATATTATTGGATATGGGTAGTCGCTACTTATTCTTGGATCAGCTTCGTTTCGGTGAAACTTCCGAAGAGAGGAACCACGCCTTTGAAGAACTGGTTTATATGGAAGAGGAAGGTCAAATTAAGGAAGAGGATCTCTTTGAGTTGCTTGATCATGAAGACCAAGTCTATCAGGTCTATGCGATTGGTGCTTTTGGTAGGAAAAAGATTCATAAGAGTGTTTCAAAGCTCAAAGAGCTTTACTTGAAATCGGATAATCCCGTTATCTTAGTCGCTCTTTTAAGGGCATTTTGTGATTTTAGCATTGGTGATTTCGAAGCTGCGGTCTTAAAACGGATACAGCAAAAATATTGGAAGAGAAAATTTAAACTTAAAATTGATTTGTCCCAGGAAAAGATCTTTGATAAAGATTTCGTTTTAGATCAAATTTTACTGCCTTCCCTTAAATATCTTCAAATTGTCGGCACCTCCGGTGCTGAAAAGGTAGTCAATGTTTATCTAAGCCATAGTGACCCTGTTGTTCGCTGGCACTGTTTGATGTTTTACAAGAAAAGGGAACTGACTATTCAACAAAAAATACTGACCGAAATCGCTGAAAAAGACGATTATGCACTTAACCGGGAAATTGCGGTTATGATGCTGCGTTGTCAAAGTAAAAACTAAGACCTGCCCATTTTGAATTGAACAAAGACTATGTCAAACCTGCTTAATGAGATTAGCCATGTCAGCGAGATTCGGAGCTTGCCCGTTCGCAAGCTCAATCATCTGGCCGATGACTGCCGTCAGAGGATCATCGAAGTGGTCAGTCAGACGGGCGGGCATTTGGCCTCTTCTTTAGGGGCGGTCGAGTTGACGGTGGCTCTTTTGAAGGTCTTTGATTTTGAAAAGGATAAAATCGTTTGGGATGTCGGCCATCAGGCTTATACCTACAAGATTTTGACAGGAAGAAATCAAGTTTTCGATAAACTGGGTAAGAAAGGCGGAATTTCTAAGTTTCTTTCTTCTAGGGAATCCAAATTCGATCATTTCGGAGCGGGTCATGCTTCAACTTCCATTTCAGCTACTTTGGGTATGAGTGTTGCCCGGACGCTTTCAGGTGAGGATCATAGCGTGATCGCTGTGATCGGAGATGGATCAATGACAGGTGGTATGGCTTTTGAAGCGTTAAATCATGCAGGGCACCTTGACGAGAACCTGATTGTGATTCTCAACGATAATGAAATGAGCATCGACCCGGTTGTGGGGGCTTTGTCTAAAACGATCATTAACATTTCGACTTCCAAGACCTACAATTTACTGCGCGGAGAGCTTTTTTCTTCGACCAAACATAAGAAAATCCCCTTAGCCATTCGCAATACCCTGCGCAAGGTCAATGATTCCTTTATGGCTTTTTTCACTCAAGGAATCTGGTTCGAAAAACTGAACTTCCGTTATTTTGGTCAGATGGATGGGCATAACATAAAGGATTTAGTAACTTTGTTCAAGGTAGTTAAAAAGCTAAAAGGACCGATTCTCCTTCATATCGCGACTCAAAAAGGTAAAGGTTATTCCCATGCCGAAGGTGATTCTCTAGCGTTTCATGGCGTAGGTGCCTTTGAAAGGCAAAGTGGGAAGCAAATTAATAGAAATCTAAAGGGTAAAAGCTATACTTCTATCTGGAGTGAGAGCTTTGAATTCATCATGCAGGAGGATAAGAAGATTGTCGCTATCAGTGCCGCTATGCTGGCCAATACGGGTTTGTCGGAAATTAAAAACCGGTTTCCTGAGCGAGTGTTCGATGTCGGGATTGCGGAAGGGCATGCTGTGACTTTTGCGGGAGGATTGGCTTCTCAAGGTTTTAAACCTTTTGTAGTGATCTATTCTACTTTTTTGCAACGTTCATTTGACCAAATCGTGCATGATGTTTCTCTTCAAAATCTGTCAGTCCGATTTATTCTAGACCGAGCGGGGTTTGTTGGTGGTGACGGTGCAACCCATCACGGTGTACTGGATTTAAGTTATCTACGGATGATCCCTAATATGGTGGTGATGGCTCCGAAAAATGGAAGCGAGCTTCAATCCATGATCAAGTTGATGCAACATTATGACGAGGGACCGATAGCTTTGCGTTTCCCAAGGAGTCAGACTGAGGAATATCATGATTTCACTCAGGAGATACCTCCAGATATCCTTTTTGGTAAAGGAGAGATGATCAGGGAAGGAGTCGATTTGCTTTTAGTCGCTGTAGGAACCATGGTCGATTCTGCAATACAACTTGCTGAGAATCTTCTTTTGAGCGGTATCTCGGTCGGAGTAATCAACGCTCGGTTTGTTAAACCGCTTGATCGGCATTTAATTCTAAATGCCGTATCCAAAGTAAAAGCCGTGGCGACCTTGGAAGAAAACGCTTTGGCTGGAGGCTTCGGTAGCGGGGTTATGGAATTATTGAGCCAGACTGGTATTTGTATACCATTTGTTTGTTTTGGGATTCCTGATCAATTTATCGAACATGCCAGCCGTGAAGAACAGCTAGTGCAGTCCGGTTTGGATATTGATACCATGACTAAGAGACTACAGGATTTTTGCAACAAGGTGGTCCAAAATAAAATGAGATTGAATTAACAACAGCAACAAACGGATAATCTATAATGATTTATAATAAGTTGATATTATTAGTTATCGTTATTTTATTTGGATTATACAGCTTTTTTGAACCAAAACCCTGGATTTTTATCGTGACAAGTAGTATTTTTCTGCTTATTTTTAGCTATTATTTTTTTTCGTATGTTTTTGTTAAGAAGTTCAGGGTTTCGCGGGACAGTCAGGAAAATGTGATTGACTTGGAGAACTACCGTAAACAAAAACACCAAAAAGAAAAAACCCCAGTTAAGGTAGCGCAAAAGGCGACAAACTGGGTTACTGTGATTGATAGCTGCGACCAAAGCAGGATATCCTTGGCAGAATCACTGCTCTCCTCCCATCAGATTGAAAGCAGGGTAAATAATCGCTTCAGTGCTTCGATCTTTCCTGCGATTGAGGGCTTGAATATGATTTTAATGGTCAGAGAATCTCAACTATCGGCGGCATTAGAGGTTCTTAAAAAATATGAAATCGATACGGATGATTTTAAAAATGGACTTAATTAGTTAAAGAAAACATAAAGTTTTAAGTAAACCAATGGATGATTCGATATTAGAAAAAGCCCAGAGTTGGGCGGAAGATCCTCAGTTCGATGATGATTTCAGAAATGAAATCTCAGAACTGATTAATCACCAAAAAAATGAGGAACTGATTGACCGTTTCTATAAAGATCTTGAATTTGGAACGGGTGGTTTAAGAGGGATTATCGGTGCGGGTTCTAACCGTATGAATATCTATACAGTTCGACGTGCGACCCAAGGGCTGGCTGATTATCTCAACGAGTTTTACCATGATCAGGGAAAAAAAATCTCCGTGGTTATTGCGCATGACAGCCGTAATTTCTCGGATTTATTCACCAAGGAATCCGCCAGAGTTTTAGCGGGTAACGGCATTCATGTTCATGTCTTCAGTCGCTTGGCACCAACACCGCTTTTATCCTTCACGGTCAGAGAACTAAAAGCCCAAGCTGGTATTGTTATCACGGCTAGCCATAATCCGCCGGAGTATAACGGTTACAAGGTCTCCTGGGCAGATGGGAGTCAGGTGATTTCACCCCATGACATTGGTATCATCAACAAGGTTAATTCGATCGTGGATTTTTACAAGATCAACCTCATGGGTTACCAAGAAGGTCTGGAGAAAAATCGTATCGTAATAGTTCCAAAGGAGATCGAAAAGAAATACCTGCGCAAGCTCGCTGAACTTTCGTTCGGCAATCTAGAGCGTAATAAATCCTTAGGGATAGTCTATACCCCACTTCACGGAGCGGGGAACCAGCCGGTTAAGGATCTTTTGCGGATGTGCGGGTTTGAGTCTTTAAGAGTCGTACCTGAACAGGAAAAACCAGACGGAGATTTCCCGACGGTCTCATATCCTAATCCAGAGGAACTTTCCGCTTTAAAACTAGCGATCAAGACGGCTAAGAATTCCGATCAACTGATTTTAGCGACTGATCCTGATGCCGACAGACTAGGAGTGATGGTCAGGCATCAAGGCGAATGGGTCAAACTAAGCGGGAATCAAATTGGGCAGTTGATGCTGGATTATTATTTGCGCAAACTCAAGGAAAATGACCGATTACCTCCCGACGGGGTTTATATAACTACGATCGTGACCTCGAACCTGGGCAAAAAGATCGCTGCAAAATACGGGATAAAGACCTTTGAAACATTGACAGGGTTTAAATACATCGGCTCCTTGATGAGACAGCTGGAAGAAGAAGGAGGGGGAAGTTTCATCTTTGGTACTGAGGAGAGTCACGGTTATCTTTTTGGGGATTTTATCCGCGACAAGGACGGGGTTATGGCCGCAATGATTTTTTCTGAGCTAACGGCTGAACTTTACGAGCAAGGACGGACTCCCATGGACCGGATTGAAGAGCTTCACCGAGAATTCGGTTTTCATTCCGATTCTTTGGTTAGTAAGACGAGCAAAGGTCATGAGGGGGCGGGAAAAATAGCCTTGGTCATGAGTTCACTTAGAAAAAACCCATTCAAGAAACTGGCAGGAGTGAGGGTTATTGAGATTAGGGATTATTTAACTCAAGAAGTTACCTATTGTCAGAAACAAAAAGTTGGGGAAAAAATAGAATTGCCGGTTTCCAATGTTATCGCTTTTTACATGGAGGACGGTAGCCGAATCACAGTTAGGCCCTCTGGAACCGAACCAAAAATAAAGTTTTACTTTAACTTATGTGGCAAAGAAGAAGAACTCCTCAAACAAAGGAAGATTGAATACGAAGAAGAATTCGAAAACCTGATCGAAAATTTTATTTAGGTTTTTTAATTATTAATTTCAATATAAGGAGCATCCTTGGAAAAACCAGATATCGCATTGATCCAAAAACATAGGAAAACAAATTATGATCTTGACCGTTTATATGACAGACATCTTCAGCTTGAAGAAGAAATTGCCAAGATAGAATCAATCCGTGTTTTAACAGCGGCTGAGGAAAAAAAGATCCATGAATTAAAAAAGACCAAGCTTGAAGGAAGAGAAAAACTCGAAAAAATTCTCAAACCACTCCGTTAATGGAGACTGGTTGATGTCCGAATTTTAAACGATGATTCTTTTAGACCTTTATATATCAATACTGGGTCTTTTTTTAGGGTCTTATATCTATACAACGGCATCTCGACTGGTGAAGGAAGTTTCCTTATGGTCTTGGTCGAGTTGTGATCATTGTCAAAAAAGGATCGTATGGTACGGACTGATACCCCTAATAGGATATTTAGTTTTAAGGGGGCGGTGTAACAGATGCGGCTCAAAGGTCGCGAAGGTTTATCCGATCACGGAATTGATCAACGCTGTTGCTGTCTTTTCAATATTCCGACATACTGGCTTTGAAATCGAATTTATAGGGCATTTAATTTTTTTTGAATGCCTTTTTGTTATTGCGGTCATCGATTTTCTTACCTACAAGGTCTATGCGCAGCCAGTGCTGATCGCTTTTACGTTTCGAACTGGTTGGCTCTTTTTTTACGACCGTTCCGGCATTATCGACTCGATTTTGGGACTCTTGATTGGAGCGGGAATCTTTCACTGGATAGCCTATTTTTACCAATCGACCAGAAATAAGATCGGACTGGGACAGGGAGACGCAACCCTTTTAGGGTTGATTGGATTTGGTTTGGGTTGGAAACTTTTATTGCCGGTGATCTTTTGGTCGGCGGTTTTTGGTATCATTGGTGGATGGATTACACTGAAGCTACAGAAAAAGTCCTTAGAAAAGGAAATCGCTTTCGGTCCTTGGTTAGTGATAGCGGCATTTTTTGTCTGGCTTTTGCCTGAAGTGTTTCAAGTCTTTTTTTTCATGGAATCGATACCGAGGTTTTAAAAGCAACGTTTAACCGTGAGATTAAACATTTAAACCGAAATTGAATATGAATCATATCAGTATAAATACACCCAAGAAGGACCTTTTATGGCAAAACCTGGGATTTGAGTATATCCGTACGGATTTCCGGTTTGTCGCTCAATTTAAGGATGGAAAATGGTCTGAAGGGGGATTGATTGAATCTGAAAATATGGAGATCCATGAAGGCTCTCCCGCAATTCATTACGCTCAGCAGTGCTTTGAGGGATTAAAAGCACAGACCGCCAAAGATGGCCGGATTTTATTGTTCAGGCCTAGGCTTAACAGTGAGCGTATGAACCAAACCGCTAAACGACTTTTGATGCCTGAAGTTCCTAAGGACCTTTTTATGCGGGGTGTCTTTGAAACGGTCAGGGCGAATCAGCCTTGGATACCTCCATATGGAACCGGAGCATCCCTTTATATCCGTCCCTTGTTGATTGGTATTGGTGAAAATCTGGGACTCAGACCGGCCAAACGTTACGAATTCAGAGTTTTTGTTTCACCGGTTGGACCCTATTATAAAGGCAGTGGCCTTTCGGTCATTTCTCTCGCAGTTACCGATATCGATCGCGCCGCGCCACTTGGTACAGGCAACGTCAAGGCTGGTTCCAATTACGCTGGAGGGCTATTGGCCACAAGGAAAGCCCAAGAGTTGGGAGCCAATGAAGCCTTATACCTTGATGCGAAGACCAGGGTTTATTTAGATGAGGCTGGCTCGGCCAATATCCTTTTAGCCATGAAAGGAAATCGTTTCGTTACACCTCAATCTGAGGCGATTTTGCCCAGCGTAACCCGAAAATCGATTATGATTTTAGCTGATAAAGAGTTAGGAATGAAGACCGAGGAGCGACCAGTTAATTTGTTAAAGGAAATTGACGAGTTCGAGGAGGTGGCTGCCTGCGGAACAGCAGCGGTGCTTTCGCCTGTCGGGAAGATATGGGTTAATGACCGCTGGTATCCTTTTTACGGTAACGGGGTAAAAGTTGGTCCGGTCATGCAGAAGCTTTATGATCTTTTGACCCAGATACAAAAAGGAGAACGACCTGATAACTTTGGTTGGACGGTTTCGGTTTAGTTAGATGATGATTTTCGCTGTAATAATTGAATTAATTATTATGAGACGATAACAACATAAACGATTATTCATGTTGCCTCTTTTTGGCATATTCGCATCTTCTTTTGTTATCGCTTTATCCGGTGCGCTCATGCCTGGACCGCTTTTAAGCACTACCATAAGCGAAAGCTCGAAAAAGGGTTTTTGGGCTGGGCCAATGCTGATTATGGGACATGGCATCTTAGAGCTTGCCTTGGTGTTGGCCTTGATCGCTGGTTTGGCGCCGATTTTAAAGAAGGACTTTATTTTCGGTTTAATTGGGGTCATTGGCGCTGTCATCCTTTTATGGATGGCATACGGCATGTTCCAGTCTCTCACCGATTTAAAAATCCAGATACAAAATGATTTAAATTTCAAGGGGAATCTGGTCTTATCGGGTATCCTGATGAGTTTGGCTAATCCCTACTGGACTATCTGGTGGGCGACTATCGGGTTGGGCTATATTTTTCACAGCATGGGTTTGGGGTTTATTGGCGTTTTGTCTTTTTTCACAGGACATATCCTGGCTGATTTGGTCTGGTACTCGCTGGTGTCTTTTTTAATTGCCAGGGGCCGATCCTTTTTAAGCCTGAGGGTTTATAAAAGCATTATCGTTTTATGTGCCGGGTTTCTTATTTTTTTCGCCTGTTATGTCGGTTATATCGGATTGGGGAAACTTTCGTGAAAATTATTAATAAAATGAATTCAATATGAGAACCGCATCTAAAGAATTTAAAGTTAAATGTCCCACATGTCAAAAACAGGTCCAATGGAAGGACAATCCCTTTAGACCTTTTTGTGGCGAGAGATGTTCCTTAATCGATATGGGGAAATGGGCTGATGATCAGTACAAAATTGAAAGTGAAGATCAACATGTGGATGAAACGGATGAACCCAAAGGTTAAAAAGATGAAGCTTTTTTTTCAGGGAGTCTTGTTTGGTTTATTTGTGATTGTTTTATTGATTCCAAAAACACTTCTTTCGCAAGAATGGGGGGTTAAGCCGGGAGAGGAAGTCGTCAGGTTTTCTGCGGAAGTTAGCCCTAAAATCGTTCGCATCGGAGAAAGTTTTCGGGTGGTCGTTAAAATGGATATTAGGCCGACATGGCATGTCTATTCAGTCCTTTTTCAGGGAGAGGATGCCCCCCCACCTACCAAGTTAAGCCTCGTGGGTGGGGATTACATTTTTGACGGGCCGGTCTATGAATCAAGGCCGGTTACCGAATTAGACAAAGTTATTGGTATTAGGCTTTCTTACCATGAGCAAAAAGGCTATTTATACCAGAACTTGAAATTGGGAGAAGGCACAAAGACAGGCTTAAATGATTTATCGGTCAAGGTCGATTTTTTAGCTTGTAACGATCGGTTGTGTCTACCGCCCAACGTAAAGCAGTTGGATTTAAAGCTCATGGTCGAGAACGGGCCGCCCAGAGAAGAATTAATGACCGCCGACCGATCGATCGAATATGTTCCCAGAGTTAAAAAACAAAATTCTCTCACCAAGTTGGTCTCCAAGGGATTTTGGCAGTTTGTGGGTCTAGCGGCTTTTATGGGATTAATCTCTTTGATCACGCCTTGTGTATTTCCCATGATTCCAATTACGGTCTCGTTTTTCTCAAAGCAGGCCGAAGGCAAACAGTCCCGGGTTCTCAAACTGGCATTGTTGTTTACAGCGGGTATCATCGGGACCTATACGGGTACGGGCCTTTTGCTTTCGGCGCTTTTCGGCGCCAGTTCGGCTCTTCAGTTTGCGACACACCCCCTTGTTAATCTTGCGATTGCTGGGCTTTTTGTCGTTTTTGCCTTAAGCTTGATGGGATTTTTCACTCTTAACCTGCCGGGAATGTTCCAAAATTATTTCGATGAGAAATCCCGCAGGCTGGGAGGTGCGGCGGGTGTCTTGCTGATGGGCTTTACATTTACCCTAACCGCTTTTACCTGTACGGTTCAGTTTGTAGGAACGATGTTGATCTCTGCATCTCAAGGGATGTGGCTTTGGCCTTTTATAGGGATGGTTGTTTTTTCAAGCGTTTTTGCCTTTCCTTTTTTTCTGTTGGCGATTGCTCCGGGAATGATCAAGGTGGTTCAGAAGCACTCAGGCGATTGGCTGGGAAGGAGCAAGATCGTCTTGGGTATACTGGAACTAATAGCTGCAGTGAAGTTCTTATCTAATGCGGACCTGGTTTGGCAGACAAATCTGATTTCAAGAAATGTTGCGATCATTATTTGGATAATTTTACTTGTATGTGTTATTGTCTATCTGACTTGGACTAATATCCGCCCCATATTAAACCGGGCTGCCTTAAGTTGGTTTGTAGTCCTGATCTTTGTTTGTTCGACTGTATATGTCGGCTATGGCTATAATGACCGTTCGCTGGGCAGTCTTATCGATTCGGTTTTACCTCCCCCCAGCGGCCATCGGCTCAAAGGAGGAGATTATATCACCGAGGAGCAAAGCAGTAAACTCATCTGGTATGATAACGTAAATGATGGCCTTGTCAAGGCTCGAAAACTCAACCGACCAGTCATGATCGATTTTACGGGTTACACCTGTGTGAACTGTCGTTGGATGGAACAAAACGTTTTTAATCTCAAGGATGTTTATAAGCTCTTTTTAGAGGAATATGTGTTGGTTCGTCTTTATACCGATGGTGGCGAGAAGGCAAGTGAGAACCTTCAGTACCAGATCGACCATTTCAATACTGTCGCTTTGCCTTTATACGTGATTTTAAACAAGGATGGTGAATTCGTTCGTCAGTTTAGCGGCATCAGCCAGAATCCGCAAGAGTTTGTTGATTTTCTAACATCTTCTGAGTGATTTATTTGAACACTTTACTGGATAAAATGGATCAATCAAGTTATAATTGACCTCAAGATTAGAAAGTTGAATTTGGTTTGAAGGATCAGTTAGCTATGGAGTTCGGTTTTGACTGAAGAAACGAGAAAAAAAATACGTAAATATAGGGTTCCTCTACCCCCACCGCCTAAAAGAAAATTTAAGCTAACCCTCTTACCTGAGGGTAAAATATTTGATGTGGAACCTCAGAAAATCCCCTACGGAAGGCATGGGCTACCCGGTTCGGTTTTGGATGTGGTTAGTTCGGCAGACAGTGGGTTGATTGAACATACCTGCGGCGGTGTTCAGGCTTGTTCCACTTGCCATATTTATGTGGAACAAGGACTTGGTAGTTGTAACGAGACGAGTGAACGGGAAGAGGATTATCTGGAACAAACTCCTGCATTACAGCTAAATTCGAGGCTTTCTTGTTGTTGTGTCCCCAATGGTGATGAGGATGTCGTCGTCAGGGTGCCTCTTTGGAACAAGAACGAGGTGAAAGAGGCTTCGCATTGATTATTTTCGTACGGGCTTTTTCTTAAGGTTTTTTGTTTTTAGATCGTCCTTTTTTTTCGACTCAGCAACGGACTCAAGCGAAACTTGATCAAAATTCTTAAGAAAAGCTTTTCGGTCTTTTTCAAGGTAAATTTCCCCTTCATTGTCTTCTGGTTGGTCAAAGGGGTTTTCTTCAACGGGCTCAAGGGGAGTAACTCTTAAGGTCTCTTCCAGCATATCGGGTAGAGAAGATTCGTAAAAATCCTGTTTGTTTGCTTGGTTTTCCTTTAAAGACTCCATCACTCCTGAATGCTGATGGTGTGCGCTGAATAAAGCTTTTCCAGCCTTGTCGGTTTCAAGGGAACTGGTTTGGTCCAGATTCAAGATAGAAAAAATATCTTCATTTTCATCCAGGAGCGTTGTTTTTGGTTCGCTCAGGATCTGGTGTTGATATGAACCGTTAGATTTCTCCATCATAAAAGAACTGATTAGGGTCTGACCAATCCTGGCTAAAGAACAGAGATATTCAGCCTTTGTCACCGAGTTGCCGATAACCGTATAACTTGAAAAACTATGTTCAAAGGTTCCGGCCATGGTCTCGGTGGCATGAAGGCCGATTCCGTAATCCATGAGCTTGCGGTTCAGTACTTTTCTCTCATGATTCAGGTCCTTCCATTTGTGATTGATTTTAATAGCAGCCCGGATGGCGTTGTCGATGCTGTTCATGCCCTCGAAAATGCAGTAGCACTTATTCCCGAAAACCTTGATCACCTGTCCGCCGAAATCCTGGATGGTTGTCATGAAAATCTCCATAAACTCCTTGATATATTCCGCTACTTCTTCAGCGGTTTCTTTTTGAATGTGATCTTGAAGTAATGGAATCCGGGCGCAGAGGCATGTCAAGTCGGTTTTTCTTAGGGAAAACTCACTGGCATGTCCTTTTGGGGTCTTTTGAGCAGAGGAGGCGATGGAATTTTGCAGGCTCTGGAAATAATCTACCAGATAAGTGCTCATCTGATTGAATGCGTAAACGATTTTTCCAATTTCATTCATTCTGCCCTGTTCGAGACGAAAATCCAGCTGATTTTTACTGACTTGGTTCAAGGCATCGGCGATGATCATATGGGAATGGCTGACTGGATGTAAAAAAAGCCAGATAGTTAGGTTCGATAAAATCAGAATAATCAGACAAAACATCAGGATCTGTTTTTTCGTATCAGCGACAATGTCATCATAACCAAACAGAATTTGGGTTGCGCCGATCCTGATTTTATCATCATTCTTGACAACCGTTATATTTTTTAAAAACTGTAGAACCGAAACAGTTTGGTTGTTAAAACGATAACGGTTTATTTTTTTAATTTGAACCTTATCAAGGCTGTTATCATCGATAACCTTCAATAGACTGGGGTGTGCTTTTCTGTTTTGCAGGGTTTTATCGGTGGAACTGAAATAGATACCACTGGGAAGAAGCACAACCGATATTTGTAGAAAATCCGACTGGTTAATAAGTGTTTCTTTGTGTAAATTCTCCAAGGTGCTGTCTAGTTTTTTAGTATCACGGTCATAAATACTTTGAAGAGCCATCTCAGTGATGGTATAAGAGGCGGTTTTTCCTAAGAGCTTAACCTGAATGAGCTTGGATTCCGATAAAGCATCGATAAAAAGGTAGTTAAGCACTAACCCAGTTCCAACAATGATCATGCTAATAACGATCATAACCTTGTAGGTTAAATCCAGATTGTTGACCGTTTGTAACAGTGAATTGTCTTGATTCATTATTATTCCTAAAATGCCCTGTTTGCTGGGTTATTCCGTAAAGACGACACGTAACATTTCCTCAAGGGTAGTAATCCCTTTAAGTACCTTTTCGCCACAGTCGTAGCTGAGTCCAAGCATTCCCGATTCCCGAGCAACCTTTTTAATCACTGAAGCATCAGCTGATTCAATCACGCAATTTCTCAGTTTATCGTTCATGATCAGGAGTTCGTAAACTCCAATTCTTCCTTGATATCCGGAGTTCAAGCAACGTGGACAACCCACTCCTCGCCACAATTCTCCTTTAAAATTAATCAGACGTTCTTTTGCGAATCCCATATCTAAAAGCTCTTCCTTTTTTACAGGGAAAGTTTCTTTGCAGTGACTGCATATCTTGCGCACCAATCTTTGAGCCAAGACTCCGGAAACAGTACTGGAGACTAAAAAAGGCTTTATACCCATATCAATCAAACGTACTACGCTGGATGCCGCATCATTGGTATGTAGGGTGCTTAGGACAAGATGTCCTGTTAAAGAAGCCTGGATTGCGATTTGAGCTGTTTCAGTATCGCGCATTTCTCCCACCATGATCACATCAGGGTCCTGGCGTAACATGGCTCTAAGTCCCTTAGAGAAGGTGACTCCGATTTTTTCGTTGACTTGCATTTGCCCATATTCGCTCACTCTATATTCAACAGGGTCTTCGATTGTTACAATATTTTTTTCCTTTCCATCGACCTGACTTAAGGCGGAGTACAGGGTTGTCGTCTTGCCTGAACCCGTCGGACCAGTTACCAGAATGATGCCGTGGGGCTGTTTGATCATGCGCTCGATTTCACAAACCATCTCAGGAATGATTCCCAAATCGCCCAAGTTGATAACGCCTTGACTTTGGTTTAGGAGTCTTAAGACTGCTCTTTCCCCATGAACGGTTGGGATGATTGAAACTCTGATGTCGATTTTTTTCCCAGCTAATAGAATCATGGTTCTACCATCCTGAGGCTGGTTTTTTGTGGAAATATCAAGTCCCGCCATAACTTTGACGCGATTGACCAATGGGATATGACCCTGCTTAGGAACTTTGGTGATTTGATGCAAGACACCATCGATTCGATTTCTGACTGTTGTTTCCTGTAAGGTTGGATCGATATGGATATCTGAGCTATCATCCTTGACTGATTGGAACAAGATCGAGTTCATCAGTTTTTTGATGGGCTCCTCGTCCTGGGAGTCCAATAGGTCCTCGGTCTCTTCACTGGAAAAATCGCCCAGATAGTTGAATTCATCTTCATCCAAAGTTTCGGCGGCTTCTTCGGCTGAGCCGGAATTTCGATCATAGCAGAGGTTGATCGCGCCTAAAATTAATTCTTCGGTTGAAAGTTTGTAGTCAAGTGTTTCGCAGTTTAGCGTTTTGGCGGCTTCCTCGTAAGCTGAAGTGGGCCAGGGATTTTTTATAGCAAAGGTGACATGTTTGGACGTCATTTCTACGGGAAAGAAAAGGAATTTTTTAGAAAAACGGATTGGGATGACATCTGTAAATTTCTCTCTTAAATCATTTGATGGTTGGGGGAGGTGCTCCAAAAAATCAATGCGAATGATCTCTCCCAGCACTTTTTGATAGTCCATCTCCTTTAGCAGTCCCGCTTTTATTAGTTGATCCTTAAACTTAACTTTTTTTAGCTCGGCTTGTTCCCATTGTTCTAAAAATTCATCCCTTGTTCCAAGGTTGAGTTGGCTTAGTTGATCGATTAATTTTTGATTAATGGGAGAAAGTTCTTCAAGTTTGGGCATCGTGTTTTCTTCAGGCTATTTTTTGTTGCGATTTCCTAGTTTTATTCCTCTGATGAACACGTAGTTTTTTTTGCATATTCTTGTGAGTTATCTTCTCTTTTTGGAATTCGATCAACTCAAAAAGGGTTTTGATACCAATCCTATTAAGATCCTTTAGGAAGATGTCCAAAAAATATAAGGTAGCTTTGACATCTGGCATCGCTCTGTGTCGGTCTTCGACCTGGTAGTCGAAATGTTTGATCAGGCCACTGACACCCCTGGACTTTACGTTGGGTAGTAGTTTTTTTGCAAGCCGATAGGTGCAAATGTCGATTGGCGATCTTAAGCCAAGTCCCGTAATCCTGATCAATTCATAATTGATGAATGAATAGTCGAAGTTTGAATTGTGTGCAACGAAAATGTGATCATTTAAGAATTCAGCGTACTGAGGCAGCACGAATTCACTAACAGGTGCGTGCTTAACGGTTTCTTGGGTGATCCCGGTCAGTCTGGTGATGGTTCTTGAGATATTTTTTTCGGGGTTAACCAAAGTTTCAAATTGGTCCAAAATCTCATTATTTTTGGTTTTGATGGCCGCGATATCGATAATGCGGTCATTTCCTTTAATCGAACCCGTGGTTTCGATGTCGGTGGTAACAAAAACGGTTTCAGAAAGAGGTCTGTTTTTCACGAAGGTCTCTAAGGGGGCGCAACTCCACTCACTTTCGCCCTTCTTATCAAACCTGGGATCATTTCGCATATTCGTAAAAAGCAAATCGCATTTCTCAGCCTTTTTGATATCCAGTAACAAGCGAATATTTTGCTCGCTTAAAGAATCCTCAAAGCGGAAAAGAAGTTGAAAAACAGTCTCAATCAATGTAAATAAGGGTAAGAGGTTGATAAACCATTATCGGAACATAACAGTTTATTATTAAATAATTGAATTTTGTGGTTATCAAACAACGATCAATAATATAAAACCGTAATTATAAGCGTTTAAACTTGGATGCTTTAAATGCAAAGATCATGAAATTTCCAATATTGTTGCATATGTCGAATTAAATCACAACTCAATTTCATAAATAATAACACGTTAGGTAGGTAGTTAAAGACTTCCTTTTATATCATTTCCAATTAAAAAAATAATGAATATATCACTGGCCATCGAACTGCTAAAATCTCGTTTGTTTTTACCAGGGCTTATCTTTTTAGGGATTAATCTGACGAGTTCTTATGTTTTTTATCATGTTAATAGCTATAAGATATTTTTAATGGGAATAGGAGTTAGTCTTCTGGTTTTAGTTTTTGACTTGATCCCTTATAAAAAAATACAAAACGCGATGCCTTGGATGATGGTTGGTATACTAGCAATGCCGATTGTGGCCGCTTTCCCGGGGTACCTGGTTTATGGAGGAGCTTTTAATTACAATTTTAAATATGAGTTGGTGACCAATTTGATCTTAATTTTATGGTGTTGTTATTTATACCGTAATACGAAAGTGGAAGAAGACTTAACCCCATTTTTATGGCTATTGGCCTTAACCGTGGTTTATACCGGGATATGGGCTTTTTTTGAGAAATTCGGGAATCCCTTTGATTCGTATAGCCAAACCACAGATATGGTTAAGGCGACCTTTGGCCACAGGAACTATTTTTCTGGATTTTTGATTTTAATGATACCGTTGCTTCTGGTTATGTCGGTTCCGTCTGTAAACATGAGAAAGGGCGACAAAAACAGACCTATTGTTTTAATTTCAAGGAACAATTTGTATTTTTTGACGGCCTTTATATTGGGTGGATTTGCGCTGGTTTTCGCTGAAACCAGGGCTGCGATTGCAGGCTGCCTGATGGGCGTCGGCGTGGTGTGTGTACTTTATGTTTTATTTTTTTCAGATAAGCGCTGGAGAAAACGGTTTTATTATATTTTTGGTGCGGCCGTTTTATTAGGTTTGCTGGGTATTTTGCTACTTTACTTTAATCAAGATGCTTTAAAGGGGTCAAGATACATCGAGTTATTCACGCTTAAAGGGTGGGTCGGCAGACTGGTCCCTTGGGAAACGGCTATTAGCTCGATTAAAGCGTCACCTTGGATAGGATACGGTCTGGGGAGTTCATATAACCTGTTTTTTAGTTTTGTATCACCCGAAGCCCGCCTTTTTCATCGGGAACACAGCTACAATCATGCCCATTCAGAGATATTAGAATACCTTCAGGAAAGCGGACTCTTAGGCGGGATCGCTTTTATAGCTTTTTGGGTATTGTTGATTTTGATGATCATCAGATTGTTTCGCCATAATGGTCTGAGTGATAACCTGAAGAAGATATTAATCGGCGTTTGCGGTGGATTTGCGGCTTATCATTTTCATAGTGTGTTTTCTGTGGCACCTAGGATGATAGTAATGAAATTGCCACTTTTTACTTTGTACGCTTTGGTATTTATCAGTTATGGTTTTCATTTCGTGACCAAAGTTGAAGAACACTCGAATTATAAAAACAAACGGATAGCGATCATCTTCTCAATCTTGACTTTGGCGGTGATCTGGAGTTTGTATATTCCTTGGATTTCACAGCAATACCAGTTTGTAAAACTTCAGTCGAAACCCAATTCCCTGATCAAGGTAGAAGGATTCGAAGAATTGGCTAGGACCAGCAGTGATATCTATACACAGGATCTATTGACCCATATGCAGATTCGTTATGGAAGAACAAAACAGTTAAGTGAAACCATTGATCGGATCAATGCGATTTTCCCGAACTATAGGGAAGTAAACCACAACAAGGCGATTTTGGCCATGATGCAGGGAAACCTCTTTGCGGCCAAAAATTTAGCGTTGAGTGCTCAAAGGAAGGATACTTTCCATAAGCCGACAATTTATCTTTTAATTGAACTGGCTATTAAAACCAGCGATCAGGATCTTTTTAACCAGCAACTCATGCTGTTAACAAAATCTCAATATTTCGCATTCATCCTTCAGGAAAGTAAGAATTCAAATGATGTAGAAACTTTGATTAAGGATATCGACAGTGCCTTTGTTTTTACTCAGAATGGGGATAAGAACACTCTTGTTTTTGATTCAAAATGGTTGGAGTATATTTTCAATACCGGAAAATCGAATGCGATTAACAAGGCCTGGACCAATGAAGACCGCTCTAAATTTTGGTCATCCATAGCCAGGGCTTTTGCGGCATCACCTTTCTTCCAGATTCGTATCAAGCAGGAAATGGCTGAACGTTACAGCTTCCCAGAAATTAATAATTATGTTCAAAAATATTATGCGTTAAGAAGAGAATGGGAGTGGGGGGGGAAACAGCTCGAACAGGAAAAAGGCTCTCAGATCGCCAGGACCGAACCTAGTCGAAGACAGATAGTCCTTAATCAGTTCCAGGAGAAAATCAATGCCCATAATCAAAAATATTCCGGCAAGATGACCGAAGTAGAAAAATTTCTTAGGGATAAAACGGATTGGAATTATTTTTTTAAAAAACAGCGGTTTGCCAATGATTTTATCTCACAGGTGACCAATATGGTTTTTCAGAAATAAATGGCTTTTTACGATTTTATATTCTATTCGGTGGCTGATTTTTTAGGATGTTCCTTATTCAAGATTTTTCATCTTAACTTAACAAAAATATCTGATTAAATTCATTAAAACAAAAACCTTTATAATGAACAACATGAAAAGGTTGATTTATTTTTTTTTAATTTCATTTATTCTTTTAACTTTTGGCTCTTGTAAGTCGAATGAAGAAATTCAAGCGAAGCAAGAATCTGTTTATGTCCCCACGAAATCCATCTCTCCAGTGGCGCTTTTTGACGTTCAAAACGCACAATCTTTTATCGTTCTTGATGAAACTGTTGTTGAAGAAAGTAATGGCATCGTTTTTTATTCCGATGATGGCAGAACCCTTTTTCAATACCAAAAAGTCAATCAAAACGTACCCCTGAGTTATCGCGGCCTTAACTTAATCGACCAAAAGAAATACCAGTTAAAGGAAAATTTATCTGCAAAAATCAATAACCAGCAACAGTCCAGCTCACGATTGATGCCTGATTTTTCATTGAGCGGATCTAATCTTTTAAAGGTGGACTCAGATGGCAACGCCAGGATCGCCATTCACTCAAATGAAATGCTCAAAGTCAAGCATCTGGCCACCGATCCGACGGGAGAATATTTATATCTTGCACTTGAAACAGGGCTTAAAGAATGGGATGGTAATGATTATCTGCAATTCATCGCACGGGAAAATTGTACAATTTACAAGGTTTCTCTAATTGATAATTCCAAGGAATGTGTCCAACAGGGGGTTGCTTTAAGTGTTGCAACGCCATCAGCAAGCAAAGCGCAGAATCTCGAAAATAATCCCTTGCAGTTCGACGATTTAGGCAACCTTTATTATTTAGGGTCGACAATAATCAGAAAACAGAATCAGTGGGAGGAGTGTATCTGGAGTGAGGCTATTCTAATGGATCAGTGCGAGTTGATGACGGATAGCTGGATTGAGGGTTTGGATGAGAACCGAACTCTATATAAGCTATATGCACAGACGGGAATGATTGAGGAGCTTACTGGGCCTGACGTGAGTGTCTTATCTTTTGCCACCTTGCCCTCCGGGGATGTTGCCTTTTTTGCCAGAGATTCTCTCTCGGTTGATAAACAACTTTATCTTCTTCACAACGGTGCAGTCTCACTATTAACTACCCACCAAAATAAAGCGGATTTTCTCGCAATTGATAAAAAAAATACGGTCCTGTGGAGTAGCGGTGAGTTGGGTAAGTTTTTTTTCGCTCGTTCTGCGGGTGGCGGGGTTATTGAGCGAGCGGTTTTAGACGGAGATCGCTTTACGGGGATGAGTCCACAAGATATTAAGCTGAGCCCATCTCGTTTGATCATTGACGAAACCGGCGAGGTTTATGTTCAGTTTCAGGGTATGGAATATGATCCTGTAACAGGAAACGGTAATAAAAAAATAGCTATCTACCAGATATTGCCGTATAATGCGGTAGCGAAATTTAAAATGGAAATAGCTGATGACGAGGACTGGGACAATATCCAAAACTCAATGCCATTTCAGATTATTCAGGGACTCCTTTTTTATATTCAGAGACAAAATGGTGACGCAAATTTGAATAAGGCCGATGTGATCAAGGTCGTCGATTTAAATGGAAGCGATCGATTTTCTATTTTCGATGGAAAATCTTTGCAAATTAATAATTGGACA
>JAOUME010000168.1 GCA_029881655.1 Deltaproteobacteria bacterium
TTAATATTTTAACCAAACGGAGTTTGTCATGACTGAAAAGATAGTGAAAGGAGGTGAGTTTTTAGTTAAGGAACTTAACAAAAAGGATATCTTTATTCCTGAAGAATTTTCAGTTGAACAAAAGCAAATCGCCGATACTGCCAGGCAGTTGGTCGAAAATGAAATCAGTCCAAATATTGAGGCCATCGAAGGTCACGACTTCGAGTTGGTTAAAAAGCTGTTTTCAATGTGTGGCGAGCTAGGTTTGTTGGCAACCGATGTCCCTGAAGAATTTGGAGGTTTGGAGTTAGATAAGGTTACCAGCATGATTGTGGCGGAAAACATCGCGCCAAGCGGGTCATTTTCGGTCGCTTTTACAGCTCATACTGGCATTGGGACGCTACCTTTGGTTTATTACGGTACCAAGGCACAAAAGGATCAATATCTGGAAAAGCTGGTGGACGGCAAATGGGTCGCGGCCTATTGTTTAACAGAGCCCAACTCTGGAAGCGACGCTTTAAGCGCCAAAGCAACCGCTGTTTTATCAGAAGACAAGAAATATTATATTCTGAACGGAACCAAGCAGTTTATCACCAATGGAGGTTTTGCCAAGCTTTTTACTGTTTTTGCCAAGATCGACAAGGAGCATTTCACCGCTTTTTTGGTTGATAGTGATTTCGAAGGTGTCAGTTTAGGACCCGAGGAAAAAAAGATGGGAATTAAAGGCTCCTCGACCTGTTCCGTGATTTTGGAAGACGCGAAAGTTCCCATTGAGAATCTATTGGGAGAAAAGGGAAGAGGTCATAAGATTGCCTTCAATATTTTAAATATTGGCCGATTAAAACTGGGAGCCAGCGTAACCGGCGCAGGGAAGGCGGCGATTGGTGAATCGATTAAATACGCAAAGGACAGAAAGCAGTTTGGGACCTCGATTTGTAATTTTGGGGCCATCAAAGAAAAGTTCGCCAATATGGTCGGGGATATATTCGCGTCTGAATCCCTGGTTTATCGTCTAGCGGGGGATCTGGACGTTAATTTTGATACCCTGGATAAATCCAGTACGGATTATTATGCGGATTATGAAAAAGTTTTTGAAGATTTTTCAGTGGAATGCGCTATTTCAAAGGTGTTTTGTTCAGAGGCCTTGTCGAGGGTAGTCGATGAAGGGGTCCAGATCTACGGCGGGTATGGCTTTATTCAGGAATATCCCGCGGAAAAGCATTACCGGGACGAGAGGATCAATCGTCTGTTCGAAGGAACCAACGAAATCAACCGGCTAGTGATCACAGGCGGGATTTTGAAAAAATCACTTAAGGGTGAGTTACCTCTTCAGGCTGAAGCGATGAAGGCGTTTGAAGGTTTGATGAGTCCGTCTCTGGACGAAGTGGACCCATCGGTGCCTTTTGAAAAGGAAAAATATCTTATTCATAATCTCAAGCAGATTTTATTGATTCTAGCTGGCGCGGCGGCTCAGAAATTCATGGATAAGCTCCAGCATGAACAAGAGATCCTGATCTCGGCCGCTGACGTGATCATTTTGATTTACGCGATCGAATCCGCGGTCAGCCGAGCTGAAAAGGCGTATGAGGCTGCTGGTGACAAGAAAAAGCAATTGCTTTTGGCAGTCGTAGAGGTTTTTACCTTTAACGCCCTAGAGAGCCTGTCCAAGGCAGCCAAGCAGGCGGCGTTTTATATTGAAGAGGGTGATAATCTATTGATGATCTTAAGCGGTATCAGGCGGTACACAAAATACGCTCCGGTTTCTCTATTAAACTCAAAAAGGCTTTTGGCAGACAGCATCATCGAATCCGAGGCCTATTTATTTTAGCATGGGTGTTCATGTTAAGAGTCATACATTACCGACTCCTTATTTGGTAGGGGATATCCATCTCTACGAGGTCGATAATAATGATACAAAAATATTGATCGATACCGGACCACCAACAAAAGAGGCTGTGGAGATCATCACAGCGGGGATTGAGCTGGATAAACTGGATTATGTACTGATCACTCATTGTCATCACGACCATTTCGGGCTGGTCGATTTTATTTCAGAGCACTCAAACGCAAAAATCCTGCTTTCAAAAATTGATAAAAAACTGTTTTCAAATCAGGAAATAAAATTCTCTTTTTTAGTTCATTATCTACAAAAACTGGGATTTGAGGAAACGGTTACCCGGTCTTTGAAGTTTCATCATGACTCCTACCAAGAAGCCCTGCCTGATCAGAAATCCTTTAGTTGCCTGGAGGATAACCCGAAAGATTTAGAGGAAATGGAGGTTAGTTATTTATCTTGTCCCAGTCATACTCAGAGTGACATCGTGTATATCCTGGAACCTTATGTGTTCACGGGTGATACCTTGTTGAGGGATATTTTCCAGACACCGCTTTTGGATCTTGATCTGCAAACCCTGGATTCTAGATTTAACAATTATCAGGCCTATTGCGAGAGTATCGGCAAACTTTTGAGTTTAAGTGGATTGGAAGTTAAGCCGGCTCATCGTGAGTTTATTGAAAGTATTCAAGCGCAAATCACATTTTATGTCAGCAAGATGCTTGATCGATCTCAATTGCTCTATTCACACTTGATTGCCTCAAAGAGTTTGCCGAAGATAGTGGGACATCTTTTTCCCGAGATACAAAAAGACCCTTTCCGTATTTTTATCAAGATATCAGAGGTTTTATTCCTTATCGATTTTATGCTGGAGCCGGAATTATTATTTGACCGATTAAGGGAAAATTCAATGCTTAAATTTCTGGAGGAATCTCAAATACAATTATTTGATTTATTTTTTCAGGAAAAAACTAGACTTGATATTTACAAAGAATTAATATAAAAATAAATTAATTTTGATACAAATAAAACAATCGATAATTCATCTTAAAAAAGAGGCCTTTATTTGATATCTGGCTTTGAGATGCAATAAGTGGAAAGAAGGGTGAACAATTTAATAAAACATTAATTAAGGGGTTGTTGATGAAATTACTTACGAGATCTGATTTTGACGGGCTAGCCTGCGCTGTTTTGCTGGTCGAAAAGGGAGTTGTAGATGAATATGAATTTGTCCATCCAAAAGATATTCAAGATGGCCAAGTTAAAATAACCCAAAACGATGTTTTGGCGAACGTGCCTTTCGCGGAGGGTTGTGGGTTATGGTTTGATCATCATTCCAGCGAAGAAGACCGTCTTGAAATGGGGAAATTGGAATTTGAAGGACTGTCCAAAAGCGCCCCCAGCGCGGCTCAGGTGATCTGGGAGTATTATGGAGGAGAAAAGACATTCGGCCCTCATTTTTTGCCTTTGCTGGACGCGGTAAACAAGGCTGATTCGGCCAATCTGACCAGAGAAGAGGTTTTGGATGCCAAGGGATGGATTCTTTTGGCCTTTATCATGGACCCCAGAACAGGGCTTGGAAGGTTTAGGGACTATAGGATCAGTAATTATCAGTTGATGCAGGATCTAATTCAGCACTGTAGAACTAAAAAAGTGGAAGAGATATTGGATTTGGAAGATGTCAAGGAAAGAACCAAGCGTTATTTTGAGCAACAGGAACTTTTTAAGGACATGTTGAAACGTTGCTGCACGATCAAGGAAAACCTTATTATCTCTGATCTTTCCGAGGAAAACACCATCTATTGCGGAAACCGTTTTTTAGTCTTTGCGCTTTATCCCCAACAAAACATCGAGTTGAGAATCATGCAGGGTAAAGACAAACAGAATATGGTTTTTACCTGTGGTCACAGCATCATCAACAAGACCAGCAAGACCAATGTTGGGAAACTGATGCTGAAATATAACGGTGGCGGACACGATAAAGTCGGGACATGTCAGGTTTCTCACGATGGCTATCAAAAAGCGTTGCAGGAGATTACCGAAACCATCATCAAGGATGGTTAGATCTGTTAATCCTTAATAAACTGATTAAAGCGGGGTCGGGAAATATCGGCACCGCTTTTTTTTTTGTGGTCCTACTCCGCTAATTCGGGGTCTTTTAAGGTCATAGATAAGATAACAGCCAATGCGGAGAATCCGGCGATGATATAGAAACTGACCTTAAAATGTTTGAACGCGTCAGCCATAAAACCTGTGACGAAAGGACCTGATATTTGTCCGATCGCAAAGATGAAAGTAATGATGCCAAACATTTTAGACGCGTCTTTAAAGTCAACATAATCCCCCACAAGAGCCGCCATGATCGAGGGGATACTCCAGGAGACGATCCCGAAGAAAAAGATCGAGAGATAGGTAAAGGCAATCGGTAAAGGAGCCGCTATAAAGAGGTAGGATAGAAAATGAATGGAAAAAACAATGGCCAGTGCGTATTTCCGTCTGATTTTATCAGAAATTCCACCGAACACGGGTCCTGAGAACAGGCTGAAAAAACCGATCCAGGACCAGAGATTGCCGGCAAAAACTTCTGAAAAGCCACTGTCATCCATCAAAGCCGTTACGATAAACGTGACATAACTCGAATAGACGAAACCAAAGATAAAATAAATGATGCCTAAGTGATAGATTTTTGATCGGTTGAATTTCAAGCTACGCAGATGTCTTTTGTTTGAAATGTTTTTTACTGCCGACTCCAAGACCGCGCCGAATTTATTTAGCCCTAATTCTTTGGGGTCATCCCTTAAAATCATTACACAGATCAAGGATACAGCCAGGACAAGCAACCCGAGGATAATCCAACTAAGTCTCCAGCCGGACTGTGGATTTTCAATATTGAGATAAGGAACCAGAAACCCGGTAAATAAAATCGCGAAACCGCTACCGATCACCATATAACCGGCAGCTTTTCCTCTTTTTGTTTTAGAGAACCAGCTGGAAACAAGAGACATCATGGGAACGTTGGCAGCTCCGCTACCGATACCGGTCAGAAAATATAAAAACAAAACCGAGTAATAACCCTGAGAGCGGCTAATAGAGATCATTGAAACGCCGACCAGGATCAGAGATAAGAAAATCAGATATCGGCTGGTTAACTTATTGGCCAAAAAACCACTCACCAAGACAGCCAGGAGATATCCCGTGAAATTGACGGTCCCGATCATGCCCATTTGATCGTAAGACAGACCCAGCGAACTAGCCATGGATGGCAGGAGCATGCCGATGGCAAATCTGCCCAACCCCAAGCACGCGAAGGTGCTAAGCATACCGACAGCTACAATTAGCCAACCATAATGAAATGATTTCTGTTGATTTGTTTTAAACACAGTTAGGTTAGGGGAGGGTGGATAAAAGCTCTGTTTAAAACTTGATTTGCCGTTTGATATTGTGCATATGACCATTTAAGAAATACTATTCTACGACTTATCTAAAAAAGTTATTATTCAAAACAGAAAGCAGAGGATATTGTTTTGATAAAAGGTGATCCAAATCAAAAATAATCTGAAATGACGATTTAATATGATGCATTAAGTCCTTATATGATCTTAAGGTAAAGAAATCATCAATCGCCCGGAGTTTTTTTATTAAAAAGCATCCTTTCTTCAAGATTCATATTCTTGCGTAGATTCCAAAGCATGACCAATTTTATTAAGAAAGCCTACCTACAATGTTCCAGAGGATCAGTCTTGCTGATTGATCGCGCTAAAATGACTGAGCATACTTTCATGATCGTCGTCGCGATTATTATCGGAATCCTGGGCGGGTTTGGTGCTATTTTTATCCGGACCATGATCACGGCGATTTCCAAGTTTTCATTCTTACAGACTGACTTAAGTCTTTTAGAAAGCATCCAGAGTGCACCA
>JAOUME010000169.1 GCA_029881655.1 Deltaproteobacteria bacterium
TCGCCCATGATCTTGGTTATTACGACCGAGGCCGGGCTTTGTTCGACCGCTCTGGAAAGTTTTTTTAACTCCGCGATCCTTTTTTGCCTTAGGGAAACGTCCCTGATCATCACTAAAAGGTATATCTCATTATCAAGGGTATTATATGATATGGAAGCTTCCACAGGAAAGGTCGATTTGTCCTTTTTGATGTTGATCCCATTAGCAATCAGTTTTCCTTTGGAGCGGCGGATATCCTCGATATGTTTTTCCCAATCGGCGTCATCTTTGAGGGGTAGATCGATTTCAATATCCGACGGATATAGTTTAAAAAACTCCTCACGGGTATAACCGTACATTTCAAGGGCGGTCTGATTGACGTAGATGTAGTGCCTGGTGTTGACATCCAGAATAAAAACAGCCTCCACTGCCATATCCAAAAGCTGCTTTAGACGTGACAACTCCGATTCGGCCTTTAATTGACTTGATATATCCCTAAACGAAAGCAGGATTAGATCCTGATCATCATCCTGAAAGGCCCGCCCCTTAACTTCAAGGCAGTTCTTGTTGTTGCAATAATTTTTATGAAACCGCTCAATAAAATAGGCCTCGGGACGATTTTTCGCGGATTTTAGTGTTTTTAAGCTTTCCTTGATTGTCGAATCCAGAATATCCTGGACATGGCTGTTCAGGAATTCTTTATTGGTGAGTCCAAACAAAGCGAGAGCCTTGGAGTTGCAATCCAGAAGCTTTCCCTCGAAATCTACGACGATGCTAGCCTCTAAAGCCTTTAACAGCTTAAAGCGAATGGGGACTTTTTGATCGGTGTCTTGATGTGTTTTCTCGATGATGCCGTTTATTTCTGATTTTTTTTTCATTAATTCCGAAAGTGATTTCAAAGTCGTACTCGGAAGACTCTTTTAGCACTCTATATATACATATTAAATTTGAAAATAGTAAACTTAATATATTAAATATATCATGATAATATTAAATCATTTCTTTATAAAAGGTAAAAATTTTTACTGGAAGTTGTTTATAGGGCTTTTTTTGCAAAATTAAAACTTAAATATTGTTCATAATCCTCAAATCGACCCAATGGGGTCGAGGGGGAATTTATTTAAATTTTTAAATATTTTAAGGGTGGGGGGTGATCACCGTTTTAACCCTGCGGTTTATTTTTGTTCTTTCCGCTCAAAAAGCGAGCATAGTTTTTCACGCAATGATAAGAAGGATTGACTCAGATTTTCGTCATGATTGTTGTTCAAGCCGATTTGTTTTCCAAACCAATTGAGGTATTCCGTGGTTTTTTGTTTCAAGTCCAGCATTTGAGCGTTTCTAAGGGAGTTGGCTTCCAGTTGTTGAAAACGGCAATCGAACATTTCGAGCAGGATCTCGACACATTGGAGTCCCTTGTCTAATTCTCTGGATTTAAGAGGAAGATGCTCCAAAAAAACGGCTGTAGTTCGACTTTCGGAGGATAGAGCGACTTTATTTCCCGATTTGACGATCTTATTGTCTTTGCATGCCAGATTGAAAGCCTCGATTTCATTTTCACTGATATCGGTCTTATCTATTGAGTACAGTTCTTTCATATGGGTTTGCAATAAGCAACAGATACGACTGTTTTTTTTTGGATTATCAGATGCTAAAGGATGGCCGAATTTAATCGCTTCAATAGTATCGACTAAACAGTGCTTTAATTCGGCGGAAGATTTTATTTTTTGTGCCCGCAAAAAAAACTGGTGCAGGGTTTGGTAAAATAACAAGTCCAGCTTTGTTTCCTTTTCCTTTTTATCGATCATATCGGAAGCGTATTTTTTGATGAACTCGATTTCAGTTTTCGAGGTTTCAAAAGCGGTTATGTTCTTGCTGGACTCCTCAAGGACGTTTTTCACCATTGCCTTTAGCACGATCGAATCGAAAGGTTTGGTTAGATACTGAACCGCGCCCAGGTCGTAACCGGTACGGATTTCAGCCGGGGACGATTTCGCCGTTTGGAGGATAACTGGGATTCGCTGTAGGTTTTCGTTGTTTTTAATGAAAGTCAAAATCTCAATTCCGTCGATATCGGGCATCATCCAGTCCAAAATAAAAAGATCGTAATTTGTCCCTTCTTGTCTGATATGTTCCATAGCACGATGGGGATTGTTTTCCTTTTTGACCTTATATTTTTTTGATGATAAATATCCATCGATGATGTCTAGATTATTTATGTCGTCATCTACAACATAAATATTGATATCGTTTTTAATTTTCATCGCATTAAATATAAAATAGTGAGTTTGATTTAATAAAGTACAATTATTAATTAATATAAGACCATAAGAGATTTAGACTGAATAATTTAATGTAATGATCGGGATATACTGTAACGTATTTTGATTATATTTAAAACAGTTAATTTGAATTATATTATTGGGGGGTAATATATCGATGACGGGTAGAGCGAAGTTTTGAGATTGAAAAAAATCCCGCTTTTTATAAATAAAAAACGGGATTTGATCAAACCTGCCAAGTCTAGGTTGGGAGTTGGGAAAGATTACTCTTCGGTTCCAACTTCGGAAAGACCTTCGATATAGGCGGTGATGTTTTGGTTATCGAGTTGCCCGGCGGTATCTGCGGCCTGAAAGGTGCCGGCAATTTTCGATAAGGAAAGGTTTAAAATATCGTTTGGATCAAGTTGGACCGAGGGGAAAAAAGTGAATTTAAATTCCAGATCCTGAGTCAGTTGAGTTCCATTATAACTTAAGGAATATGGGGCTTGTGAACAGTTTTCTGGGTCGGTATGGACTTCAACCGCCAGTTCGCTCAGCATGAAACCGACCGGAATATCAAGCGTAGCCCAGTTCGTATCAGTCGTGGGGTCCGAAACATCCACCAGTCCGACGATGGCCTGAATCGCGCCGACTGGAGCACTTCCGATAACACCAGAGGTGGCATCGTTGGACGGATCCGCTGTCAGTTTCAGCTGGGTAATGCAAAATTTAAAATCCGTCAGAGCGGCGGTATCTGCCGTAATATCGGCGGAAGGATCGAAGATCACGTATTGCGGAGCATAATTCACCGAAGCGGCTCTGCCCACGGTGTATGGCGCGCTTTTTAGGGTCACCGAGCCTGTCGTAGAAGTGGTTGGGGTTGGGGTTGTGTTACCGCTGACAGTTCCACTATCGGCGCATCCGATCAAGCTTAAAGTCAGGATACTTCCCAAAAGGAAATAAATATATATTAAATTGAGTTTACTGTTCATAACGGATTCCTTTTAAATGCAACCTGATATCAATTCAACAAAATCATCAGGCCGGGTTTAATAATGGTCATCATTGGTTAATTCACATACAAGTTAGGTTTGGTTATGTTTCAACAAATATGCCATAATGAGTAAAACAATCAGGATTAAAAGTAAAGGTAGGCTCCAGAATACATTGGCTGGGCATTTAAATATTATTTTATCTATTTTTATTTTATATAATTATATAATTATACCCAAAATAGAATCAAGATTGTCACTGAAAAATAAGAGATCAGACAAAATTGGTTAATGTTTTGGAAGATGGGTCGATACAAAAGGATTCGATTGATTAAAGCTCAAGAGGTTAAGCAGATCGATGGGAAATAACCGCTTTTAATTTTTCCTGAAAGGCATTATGATCACACCATCTTTAAACGCTTAAAAATCATTTCCAAATAAGGATATAAATGCTATTGTATTGAATCCAATTGAGATTTGTTATCTTGAGAAATGGGTCGAGTGGCTATGGAATATTCATAAGGATACGGATTGTCTTTTGATGAAGACGGGCTTTAAAAGCTATCGCGATGAAAAGGACCTCAAAAGGGAAAAATAATGTCTTTATGAAAATCAGTGAATCGCCATGATGTTGGGATTTGGTTAGGAAAAAATCTTCACTTGAAGATGATAGGCTGTGATTTTATCTCTATTGGAAGTTTGCGCAATTTGAATTTGGGGTTAAAATCTTATCAGGGGGTCTAGTCGGCAACCCCTCCTGGATTTACACAGCCGCTAAAGGGTGAGCCGTCGGTGATCTTGGGGGACATGAAGCTTTCCGGACTTCATAAAAACCCGGTTGAAGTCCGGATTAAGCCGGTTTGTCCAGATGCTGATGAAATTTCACCAATACAAGTTGAGGCTCTGGTTGAGTCGAACTGATTTCATACTTTGGGATGTTTTACGGGCACCGACTTCGAAACACTTTCGCCCGTCGAGTCTTAATGTTTAAATATTAACGATTAGAAATATCAGGAGATGACCAAAAAACCTATTATTGACATGCGTGAATTTACGGAAAACTACTTTGGCCGTTTAAACGATCTGTATGGGCAGATCAATGCCGATTCGGTGGAGGAGCTGTTTGTCGAGCTCAATACAGCGCGGAAAAACGATAACAACATCTTTTTTATCGGTAATGGTGGCAGTGCCTCGACCGCCTCGCGTTTCACGGTGGATCTTCTCAATTCCAGCATTAAAAAGGGATTGCTACTCCCTTTTAAGGCGGTTAGTCTGTGCGAGAGCGTGCCCATGATCACTTCGATCGGCGTTGACTGTGATTTCGAGGATATTTTCGTGGAACAATTGAAGATTTATTTTAAGGAAAGGGACCTTTTGGTGGCGATCTCAGCTTCCGGTAATTCCGCGAATACTTTAAAAGCGGTAGATTGGGTAAATGAAAATAACGGTATAAGTTTCGGATTGGTCGGATTTGACGGTGGAAAACTGAAGAAAAAGTGTCAAAAATCTATCTTCTGCAAATCAAAAAAAGGAGAATACGGCCCGGTAGAAGACATGCACTTGATTATCGATCATATGATCCAAAGCTATATCATGAATTACATTAGTTAAATCTTATCAAAAACTTTTATTATTCCGAAAAACCAAAAATTCCTTTACGGAGGCGGAAGTTGTTCTGGTGATGACCCCGGTCTTCAAAACCGTGTGTGGGGCTTGCATAAAGTCCCTGGCAGGTTCGATTCCTGTGCGCCTCCGCCAATTATACGATAAAGTGAATATACTTTTGTGTCCCGCTCTTTGTCCCAATGGATTAAATTTTGATGCATTGTTGCTTTTTGTAATGGTCCCCCAAAAGTGGACAACCCTTTAAGGTGTAATTATCATCTTAGAAAAAAGGAGATTGTTCATGAGACCAAGAAAGAGATATGATTCAAATTTCAAGGCCAAAGTAGCCTTGGAAGCGGTTAAAGGAGAAAAGACCATAGCTGAGCTTTCGAGTGAATATGGCGTTCACGCGAACCAGATTTCAATTTGGAAAAAGAAATTGTTATCGGAATTACCTGATCTGTTTTCAGATAAGAGAAAGAGGGAGGCACAGCAAACGCAACAGAATGATGATCGGCTTTATCAAAAGATCGGGCAGTTGGAAATGGAGCTTGACTGGTTAAAAAAAAAGTCTCTGCTCCTTAAATGAAAATAAAAAGTCCCACATAGAGCCAGGAAACACGGCAGTATCGATCAAAAGGCAATGTGAGCTTTTAGGCATCTCCAGATCAGGGTTTTATAAAAAATAATCAGAGAAGGCCGATGAAACGGATCTTGAGGAAAGGATCGTTCAGCAATATTTGCGGACTCCCTTTTTTGGGGCTCGCAAAATGTCAAAAGCAATGAAAACAAAAGGATTTTCAATTGGAAGAAAAAAGGCTAGGACTTTCATGAAAAGACTGGGTTTAAAAGCAATTTACCCCGGCCCTAAAACGAGTGATCCAATC
>JAOUME010000170.1 GCA_029881655.1 Deltaproteobacteria bacterium
CAGCCCAGGTCAGCAATTCATCAAGATCGTCAACGATGAGTTGATCAACATGATGGGTAAGGAAAATCACGGCTTGGTTCAAAAGAGCAATGAGCTGACGGTAGTGATGATGGTGGGATTGCAAGGTAGCGGGAAAACCACGACCGCGGCGAAACTGGCCAACCTGCTAAAGAAATCCGGCAAGAAGGTTATGCTGTCATCAGCGGATATCTATCGGCCTGCCGCGATCGAGCAGTTAAGGGTTTTAGCCGAGTCGATCGAAGTGCCCTGCCATGACAGCAAAGAGGATATGGCACCGCTTGAAATCTCGAAGAGTTCGGTTCAAAAAGCAAACGAAACTTTTTGCGATTATTTAATTCTCGATACGGCGGGAAGGCTTCAGATCGATGAGAAGTTGATGGGTGAGCTAAGGGATATCAAGTCCCATATCCGACTGCATGAGATTATTTTTGTGGCTGACGCCATGACAGGGCAAGATGCGGTCAATGTCGCCAAATCGTTTCACGAACAACTTGAAATCAGCGGGTTTATCCTGACCAAGATGGACGGTGACGCAAGGGGGGGAGCGGCGCTATCGATCCGCGCCATAACAGGACAGCCGGTTAAGTTTATAGGCCGTGGCGAAAAAATAGGGGATTTGGAACCTTTTTTCCCCGAGAGGATCGCCTCTCGAATTCTGGGAATGGGCGATTTGGTCGGACTGATCGAAAAAACGCAGGAACACTTTGACAAAAACAAGGCCGCCAGTTTAGAAAACAAGTTAAGGAAAAATCAGTTCACCTTGACCGATTTCCAGGAACAGCTGAGACAGATTAAAAAGATGGGTTCCATCAAGGATCTTTTGGGTATGATACCCGGTCAGGCAAAAAAGCTGCCACAAAACGCCAATATCGATGAAAGCGCCATCACGAGGATTGACGCCATCATATCCTCAATGACGATAAAGGAAAAGGAAAATCCCACGATCATCAACGGGGCAAGAAAAGCTAGAGTCGCCAAGGGTAGCGGCACGAATGTCCATGAAATCAATAAGCTCTTAAAACAATTCGAGCAAATGAGGAAAATGATGAAGAAATTTTCCCTGATGGGAAAAGACAAAAAATCGATGAGGAATTTACAAAATATGTTTTCCCAGGGAAACATGAGTCCGTTTTAAACGATCCAAGGATCAAGCTTTTATTCAGCAGTTAAACTTAAAGAAGGAGAATACTCAGTGTCAGTCAGAATTAGACTTGCCAGATCAGGCAGCAAGAAAAAACCCTTTTACAGAATCGTGGCCGCGGATCAGAGGATGAAAAGAGACGGCCGTTATATCGAGAAACTCGGGACCTACAATTCCATGTCCAAGGAGCTAAGTCTCGACAGAGAAGGCGTTGAAAAATGGCTGTCGGTGGGCGCGTCACCGTCTGATACGGTCAACCGGCTGCTGATCAAGGAGGGTTTTGAACTCAAACCCGCGCATAATTTAAAAAGAGAAAAAAAACCCAAGGAAGGTGACGAGAAGCCTGCAATCGAGGTGGCAGAAACGGTAAAAGCCGAGGATAAGCCCGCGGCAGAAGAAAGCAAGCCAGAAGCGGTAAAAGCCGAGGAAAAACCTGAGGCATAGATACTGGTTTGATGATGAATCTTGAAGGTATCCGTCAGATAGGCAGGATCACCAATACCCATGGTCTAAAAGGGGATCTTAAGATCATGCCTTTGAGCAGTGAGGAAGGGATTTTACAGCGAATTGACCATATTTTGATCGAACAGGACGGTCAACCCAAAAGCCTTAAGATAAAATCGGCCAAACCCCATAAGAGTCTGTGGCTGGTTCGGTTTTTGGATTATGACGAAATCAGTCAGGTAGAAAATTTTAAGGGTAAGGATATCTACCTGGAAGAGAGTTGCTTAACGCCCCTGGAACCGGACGAATATTATATAGATGACTTGATCGGCGCCAAGGTTTATTCGCTTACCGACGAGTATCTGGGAGTGATTACGGATTATTTCGAGACCGCTGGACAGGGAGTTTGCGAAGTCGAGGATGAAAAGAGGTCCTTTCTGTTTCCCGCGACCAAGGAAGTTCTGAAGGATTTCGACAGTGAAAAAAAGACGGTTAGAATAAACCTTTTGGAAGGACTGATCGAGTAAAACCGCATGACTTCATAAGTTGAAAGTTTGTGTTACATTTGATCGTACTGACACTTTTTCCTGAAATTTTTACGTCTTTTATGGCCTGCGGTCTGCTTCAGAAGGCGATTGAGGATAAAAAAATCAGGCTGGAATTTTTCAATTTCAGGGATTTCGGCATCGGTAAACACAAAAAGGTCGATGACACACCCTATGGAGGCGGCGCTGGAATGGTTCTTAGGGCGGAACCGATCGTTGAGTGTCTGGAGCATATTCAGCGAAAGTATCAAGACGCGAACTTAAGAAAGATTATCCTGACACCCAAGGGCGAAAGATTCTCGCAGAAAAAGGCCGTGTCATTATCTCGGCTGGAAGATCCGGTCATCCTGATATGTGGGCGGTACGAGGGGTTCGACGAGCGGATATACGAATACGTTGATGAGCAAATCAGCCTGGGTGATTTTGTCATGCAAGGCGGAGAAGTTGCGGTCATGGCCCTGATCGAGTCAATCAGTCGGCTTAAGGCGGGAGTCATCGGCAATAAGGAATCACTCGATCAGGAATCGTTTCAGGACAGTTTGCTCGAATACGCTCAGTATACGCGACCTGACGATTTCAGGGGATCGAAGGTGCCTGAAGTCTTACTTAAGGGCAACCATCAGCAGATCAAAAAATGGCGAGAGGAGAGTTCCTTAAGCAGAACGAAACTGATCAGACCTGATTTGATTGAAAAACCCGAAAAAGAGTAGGGCATTTATAGTAATTTGAATTTATAACCAGTCATTTTGGAGTATTTATTAATGAGCAACCTAGTTAACCAGCTGGAAAAAAAACAGCTTCGAAGCCTACCGAAATTTGAGATCGGCAGCACCGTGAGGGTAATGTATAAGATCAAGGAAGGCGATAAGGAAAGGACCCAGCCTTTTGAAGGCGTTGTGATCGCTCGTCATCATAGCGATAAGAGCTTAAAAGCCACCTTTACCGTGCGCAAGGTTAGTCAGGGATTCGGTATCGAACGGATTTTCGCCCTTCACTCACCACGGATTGAGAATATCCTGGTCGTTAGACAGGGAAGAATCAGAAGAGCGAAACTGTATTATTTGAGAGACCGCTTCGGTAAGGCCGCCAGGATTAAGGAAAAACTGACAAGGCAGGTGGCCAAGAAGCTGGGGTGACGCCGATGAGCGATGCCGAACTGGGCAGAAAGGGAGAAAAGGAGGCTTGTGATTACCTGATCGGTATAGGTTATCAGATCTTCAGACAAAACTACCGGTGCCAGTTGGGAGAAGTTGATATCATCGCGCTCGATGCCGAGTATATCGTTTTTATCGAAGTGAAAACAAGAAGAGAATCCCATTTGGGCATCAACCCCTTGTTATCGGTAACTCAAAGCAAGAGCGATAAAATAATTCAGCTATGCAAACATTTTCTCAGCGAGACACAAATGATCAATTTACAACCCCGCTTCGATGTAATTGGGATTGTTGTTCATAAAAACGCGACTTTAACTTTAGAACATATTAAAAACGCTTTTAATCCAACCACAGCATATTAACGAGAAGGAGAACACAGTGGCGAATCATAAATCAGCATTAAAAAGAGCCAAGCAAAACGTCAGCAGACGACTGAGAAATCGAGCTTTGAAGTCAACTCTCAAAACCGAGATCAAAAAATTCATAGATTTAATTACTCAGAATAAATTCGATGACGCCAAGAACTTTTTACCTCATATCCATAAAATGATCGACAAGGCTCAGACCAAGGGAATCCTCAAAAAGGAAACTGCCTCAAGAAAGAAGTCCCGGATGAGTTTGATGCTCAACAAAACCATAAAGCAGGCTTGATTTTAGCTAACCGGAAGCTATTGATTGGCCGTTTACAGTCAAAAACGACAAAGACGAAATATCTGATAACACCTTAAAATAGTCGCAACCAATGACGATTTGTTGCTTTTTAATTTCAAACGAAAAACATTCCCGATTGATTTGTGATAATTTAAGACCCGATTAGAACTAATATTTAAAGATCATCCTGTTTTTTCTTTATTAGTATCCGTTAATTCTAAATCGGTTTACGATGCGCAAATTATCTCTAGGAATATCTCCCTGTCCCAATGACACCTTCATTTTCGAGGGATTAATTCATCAAAAATTCAATGATGAATTCAAATTCAACCCCGTTTTATTGGATGTAGAGCAGTTAAATCAAATGGCTTTTAAGCGGCAGCTCGACATCACCAAGGTTTCTGCGCACGCAGGTTTTTATCTGTTGGGAGATTATAAGATTCTATCAAGCGGTGGCGCGATGGGACGAAATTGCGGACCCCTGTTATTAAGCAAAACCACCAAGATGCCCAAAAGCGGTAAAATCGCTCTGCCAGGCGAATATACGACAGCATCCTTGCTATTCAAACTGGCGGTTCCAGGTGATTTCGAGCCTGTTTATATGCCGTTTAACCAAATTATCGATGCGATTTGCCAAGACAAGGTCACAGCTGGAGTCATCATTCATGAATCGAGGTTCACCTATTCCAGTCACCATCTCGTATCGCTTTTGGACCTGGGTCAGTGGTGGGAAAATCAAACAGGATGCCTTATTCCGCTTGGGATCATTCTGATCGACGGTCAACTGGACCGTTCAGTCCATAATAAAATTGAGGAGCTTATCCGACAATCGATTCTTTACGCTGAGCAAAACAAGGCACTGGTTTGGGATTATATCAAAATGAACGCTCAGGAGTTGGACGACGCGGTCATTCAAAGCCACATCGATCTTTACGTGAACGAATACTCTAAGCAATTAGGTCAGGAAGGCAAGGACGCCCTGTTCAACCTCTACGAGATGTGTGTATCAAGGGGAATTTTGCCAGGCAACGGGAAACTCACGCAAGACGCTGTTTTTGTAAACTAAAGGGCAATGAAGATTGGATGCTTGAGAATAGAGGCTTTATCCCCAAGGAACAAATCGAGCAGGTTGTCCAGGCCACCGATATCATCGATTTGATCGGCGGTTATATCCAGCTTAAACCGGCTGGAAAGAACTTTATGGGGCTGTGTCCTTTTCATCATGAAAAAACGCCGTCTTTTGTCGTTTCTCAAATCCGGCAGAACTATCATTGCTATGGTTGCGGGACACACGGCAACGCGATTCGATTTTTGATGGAAATCGAGCATTTGAAGTTCACGGAAGCGGTTTTTTTTCTGGCTGAAAAAACCGGGATCGTCATCGAACACCGGAAAAACCTTCAGGTAAAGGATGACCGTGATGTCAATATCAACAACTGTCTCAAGGAAGCCAATGAGTTTTACAAAAAGGCCCTTAATGAAGCGAAAGCTGACAGCGAAATCGCGAATTACTTAAAAGCCCGTCAGATTTCAAGGGAATCGGTCGAGATATTTCAATTGGGATACGCTCATAGCGACTGGGACAGGCTCCATCAATGGCTGACCCGGAAGTCTTTTGCGCCTGAGACGCAGGATAAGGCCGGGCTGATCAAGGAGAAGACGAAGGGGGGGTTTTACGACCG
>JAOUME010000034.1 GCA_029881655.1 Deltaproteobacteria bacterium
GAAGCCCTGTCTTAATCACCATCCAGCAACTTTTCCCGCTTTCTTTCCACAATCGGCTGTCACCTTTTACTGCTATGGTTTCTTCATTATTGCGTTCGGTTAAATTATTATTATTAAGTAATTTCATTGAGCTATATTTTTTTTGATCGATGGCACGTTCATTTCAATAGGTACCCGAATGAAAATCGAACCAACTGACATGAATCCATAAGGAGCGGGAAATGACAGAAGATCAAGCACATCGCCGAGCAGACCAACCTGCTGGCCTTAAACGCCAGCATCGAGGCTGCCAACGCTGGGGATGCCGGTAAGGGATTCGCCGTCGTGGCAAACGAAATCAAAGAACTGGCAAACCAGAGCGCCAAGGCCACCAAGGAAACCGCTCTAGGCGTCAACAATGTCCGTAGCGAGGCGGAAAACCTGACCCGCATCGCCGGACAGCTCCAGACCATAATGCAGAAATTCAAGCTTGCCAGCTAAATTTAGGCCCTTAAGCCGCGAACCCCGCTCCAGCCCCTTTGACCGGGGGCTAGTGGTTTAAGGGCTTTCCAATTCCTTTTCAACCGCGTCTTGTATGAGCCCTTAGGCGACGCTACCCCGCGTATAGCTCCCTTTTGACCTGGGGGGCTAGTTGTCTAAGGGCTTTTCTCAAAAATCAATCCAGCTAATTTAATAGCGATTTGACCGCCTCTGATATCTGGCGAAACCGCTTTGGGTCTCCTCCCTTATCGGGATGGTGAAGCCGGGCTAATTCCCGGTAGCGCTTTTTCACCTCTTGGGAACTTTCCCCTCCCATTAGCCCGAGCCGTTCAAACGCCTCTTTCTTTTGATGATGATCGGTGTAATCCCGCCAGAATTTCTTCAGCATTTCATCGACATCCTTCTCGGTAGTTTCCTTTAGATTGTTTAAATCCAGATAATACTCACTTAAGGGATCTTTTACTTCTGGCTGGCTGGTTTTTGTCGCGATATAAGGTTTTAGTTGGATTTTCAGGCAGTGGATCTCTAAAACTGCCTTTTTCTTTATCAAAAAACGCTCCCTTAAAAGATAGAGCAGGTGAAACAGGGAAAAATGAGTCTGAAACATCGCTAGATTATTAAATAATATTTCCTCTCCATCCAAAAAATAACCTTTTGATTTTATGAGCTTTAAAAGCTCAAATTCACTGATACCCTCTTTATGCTGGTTCAGTATCTCCTCCAGTGCCTTGAAAATCGGGTCGGGATTATTTAGCATCATGAAATCATATTTAAAAAACCGGCCAAATAACTTTTAAACCTGTTCATGATCAACCGGTGTGACCAGACGGATATGAAACAGCTTAGGCCATGCCACCAAATCATTGACTTTTGTGTCGTTCAACGGTAAAAACACCAATAATCCAATATGATAACCTACAAATTTCCAAGTGAACTTTTCCGCTGATTAAAAATATTAACGGCCAACTCCTGATTTTTTATACGGCTTAACAAATTCTACCCGAAAAATAAAAAGACCGCAATATAAAGCTCCTTATGATACTTAAAAACCAAGTGGGCATTTTCGCTCAACCAATTTCGCCTAAAATCAAAAACACCTGTTCTTTTTGCGTCAAATTCGCTACCTTTGCTAAAAAATAAGACCAATATGTGCATTAGAGCTGAAATATGAACGGTTTAATCTTTTAAAATAATCATGGGTGAAAAAGAAAGACACTTTTGGAAAGAAAAAACTTTGGAGGAGATGGACGATAAGGAGTGGGAACTGCTTTGCGACCAATGCGGGATCTGTTGCCTTTTCAAATTAGAAGATGAGGATTCGGGTAAACTGTATTATACTAGGGTGACCTGTCGCCTCCTCAACATGAAAAACGCCACCTGCACCCGTTATCCTGACCGCACGAAACTAATCCCGCTCTGCATACCACTTTCGATCAAAGATCCCGATAAATTTTCTCTTCTGCCTAAGACTTGCGCTTATCGAAGACTATACGAGGGGAAAAGACTTCTGCCCTGGCATCCTTTGATCACCGGCAGGAAACAATCAGTTCAGGAAGCAGGATTCAGTATCATCAATAAAACGATTTCTGAAAAAAAAATCAAACGGGGTCAAATCACCGATTACATTGTCGAAGAAGAAATCACCTCCTTTTTTAAAAGAATGCTGGAATAATTTATTCTTCCTCAACCCTTAAATTTTTCTACCTCGTCCCAGAAAATTTCGGCGATGTCGATACCCCCCAGATTTTTTATCTCCTGAATGCCCGTGGGACTGGTAACGTTGATCTCCGTAATCCAATCACCGATAACATCCAGGCCCACGAAAAACAAACCGTCCTTTTTAAGCTGATCCTTGATCTGATCAACCAGCCAGAGATCCCTAGCGGTCATATTGGAAAAACGGACGATCCCTCCCACATGGATATTGCCGCGGTGCTCATCGGCACTGGGAATCCGGGTAATGGCACCTTTGGCCTCGCCGTTGACCAGAATGATTCTCTTATCACCCTGCTTGATCTCCTTCAGGTATTTCTGGGCCATGATCCATTCCTTGCCGTCCTTGGTAGAAAGCTCGACCATTGAATAAAAGTTCTTATCCCCTTCCTTGACATAAAGGATCCCAGAGCCACCGCATCGGTTTAAAGGCTTGAGGATGATTTCTCCTCCCTGCTCAGACATGAATTTTTTTATCTCGCTGGCATCCGAACTGATCAGAGTCGGGGGAATCACTTGTGGAAAATGCAGGGAATAGATTTTCTCGGGAGCTTCGCGCAGTCCGCTTTGGCGATTGAGCACCTTAGCCGCTTTAAGAAGAGACAGGAAATGACTGGCGAAAAAATAAGCCTCGTCAAAAGGTGGGTCCTTTCTCATCAGAACGTAATCAAATTCGTCCAGGTCAACCAAAGTTTTTTCGCGCAAAATTTTAAAGCACGGGCTGGCTCTTTTAAATTCGACCTGTCTGGCATAGGCGCTAGCCTTGGCGTCTTGAATTAAAAAATCCTCCAAATAGACGATCCAGTTTTCCTGCCCTCTTCTTTGTGACTCAAGAGCCAAAGCAAAGGTAGTGTCTTTATCCACCTGGATTTTTTCAAGGGGGTCCATGATGATGGCGATTTTTTTAGGCATTGATTCTTATTGTAAAGGATTCAGCAAAGTTTGCCCAAGACAACCTGGATACCCTGTCAGATTAGTCGATGGCCGATGTTTTGTAAATTCCAAAGGATTTAAGATAACTTTAAATTCCTTAAATGATACTTAGGATTTTTTTTAGGATGACACCCGCCAGAATTCCCGTAAGGATCTTAGCGATGGCGGCCGCTCCGAAAATGCCATCTAGTAAAAACAGGCTGGAGCCGAGATAAGCCAATGGAACGTAAAACAGGGCCACATAAGTCAAACTTAAGCTGGATGCCCAAAAAGGTCGGTTAAGTACATTAAGCGTTACGCTGGACATCATCAAGATTCCCTGAAATCCATAACCCACCGGAACGATCCATAAATAGCGGATGGTGATTTTTATCACCTCGGGATTATCACTGAAAAGTGGCGCGATAAAACCCGATATTCCGGCCAACAAAGCCATCATCAAGACCCCCCAAATCAAGGCAAAGCGGTAAGCGTGATCAACCGACTGATGAATCCGGTCCAAACGCCCAGCTCCCCAATTCTGCCCGACGAAGGGTCCAAGCACACTGGCCAAAGCCATAAAAACAACCGAAACGAACATCTCGATCCGGCTGGCAACGCCGAAAGCCGCCACTGCCGGCGCGCCATAAAAGGAGATCAGGCGGGTTACAGCGCCCGCGCCCACCGGAATGATCAAGTTGGTCGCCCCGCTTGGAAGGCCTATATAGAGGATTTTCTTCCAGGAATCCAAAACCTGGGAAAAATCATGAAAGCGGATAGTGATCATTTTTTCTCTAAAGTACAAAACCCAAAGAGAAACGAAAAAAGTCGTGGCCCGGGCTATGATGGTCGCTGTCGCCGCTCCCGCAAGCTCCATCCTGGGGAAAACACCGATTCCGAATATCAAAAGCGGGTCCAAAATCAGATTGATCAACATCGCCAAGAGCATCACCATCCCCGGCGTCTTCATGTCCCCTGTGGCTCTGATGGCGCTATTGCCCACCATCGGCACGACTAAAAAAGCCATCCCGGGATACCAGATGAGCATGTACTGCTTAATCAAGGGCAGGATATCTTCGCTGGCACCCAGCGCCAAAAACAGACTATCGATGCTAAAAATACCTACCAGCACAAAAGCCACCACCACCAAAAAGGACAATACAAGGCTGTCTGTGGTCAGACGCTGGACGAGTTGAAAGTCCTTCTGCCCAACTGCTTTCGATATAACCGCCGATGCTCCGGTCCCCAGCCCCATAGAAACCCCACCCACCAGCATGATAACCGGAAAGGTAAAACTGACCGCCGCCAGTTCCCTCGTTCCTAATTGCCCGATAAAAAAAGTATCCACCAGATTAAAGACAAAAATGCCCATAATCCCAGCCAACATCGGCAGACTCTTGCTCCACAGTATTTTAAAGACCGGATCTTCGGTCATCGAACGCCCTTTTTTTTTCGTTTCGGGACGCTCGGCTTTATTTAGGAAATTTGACATGGGAAATGCGCTCGGGATTTTTTATGCCGTTATATGATAGCTTCTGTTTCAATGTTCTAAATAGAACGAATGAAGTAGCAACGCATTTCAAGACTTGTTTTGATGTGACCGGAAGATGTTAAAAAAATCGCCAATTCGATCAACATTATCCCTATCACGGAGAGGGTATAGGATCAAGTGAAAAAACTTTATATACATTCAATGATATTACATTTTCAGCTTGACTGTTTTTTATTATTCAAATATTCTAATATTGTTAAGGCAAGCCCATTTATCATTCAAAGGAGTTAAATGAACAATATTCAAGTTACAGAAAGCGCCAAAGTACAGTTAATCAAAACCCTGGATAAAGATCAGGGAAAATCAGTCCGTCTTTACCTGGAAGGTCTCGGCTGAGGCGGCCCCAGACTGGGAATGGCTCTGGATGAGCCACAAGAAGACGATATACAAGTCATCGCCAACGAGATCCGTGTAATTTACGATCCCGAGGATGAACAATACGTAAGAAATAGCGTCATCGATTTCGAGGAGTCTTATTTTGGAAAATCTTTCATGATCAGAAGCGCCAATTCAAGCCGTTGTTGATCATCAGTGATTTAACATCAAATATTAGGAGATAACATGGCATCCAAACACATTACCATTTTAACTGACCAGGATTTCGAGACCCAGGTCATTAATAGCGACAAACCTGTTTTAGTTGATTTCTACGCCGACTGGTGCGGTCCCTGTAAATCGATCGCACCGTTTTTGGAAACGTTGGCCGAAAAGTACCATGATCAAGTCAAGATTGCAAAAATCAATGTTGATCAGCACCAGCTTTATGCCGGGAAGTTCGGTGTCAGGAGCATCCCAACCATGATTTTGTTCAAAGACGGCAAAGGCGTTGAAACCACCGTTGGTGCCGATCCTCAAAAGATCCAAAGTATGGTTCAAGGAGCCGCCTGATTCAATCGTTGTTAGTAATCCCTCTCTCTAAAAAAAAGGACGTGCCTTCAGTTGAAGAAGCGTCCTTTTTTTTAAACCCACTTATATTTTAATGAAGTATTACCGGGGGTTTGACGTATCCCCCCCTGACACAACGTACTGGCCTGGATACGGTCTTAAGATCCCGCCCACCTCTGGCTTGCGTGAAATGGACAACCCACTTGTATTCGGTTTGCCACGAATAGGTTGTTGAAGAGATCAAAATCCCTTTTGAGCCGTTAAATTCAAACGGAGCATATTGCGATAAAGAGGACTTTGAGACATCCAGAATACTGGCCAGTTCTTTTATGTTGGGGGTTCTCCAGTCTTTTAATTTACCAAGATTAAGACTCTCACAATATGAGATGGCTTCTTCCCACCCCAAATCATCGGAAATTTCCTTGGCCCAAAGCAGGCCGGTTTTGCGGTCCAGGATGGTTCCATCTTGATTGTCTTGATAGTTATTCGTACTTAAATGACCGCCTTCCCCTTTGCGCACACAACGGACATAGGCCTTGGAGTCATCTGTCTGATCAGAGGTCGTCTGCCTGAAGAAAGCCCCGTTTGGGAAATTAACAGACCAGGAATAATCGGCCTGCACGCTGTCAGTCGAAGAACTGTGATATTTTGCGGCTTGGGTCCCCGGGAAATAGTTAAGGTCGATCGAAGGATTATGATTCTGATAATCAACGATACTTACCAGTTCGATCAGGCTCGGTAATCTCCAGTCTTTATAAAAAGCCAGAGTCGAGTTCTCACAATAGGCATTCGCCTCAGAAAAGTTATAAAGTTGACCGTCATCAGCCTGCTGCCAGGTAAGCCCGGTTATATTATCGGTGACCTTCCCCCATATACTGTCTGTGAAGGAGGGAGAATTGATCACATAGTCGCTGTCATCTCCTAAACCGAGAATATAAGTGGTGCTCTGGCCGGTGTCGGGCAGAAAATCAAAAAAGGTTGAAAAACCAGAAATCAAACTACTCATCGAGGCCTTAGAGTCTAGCTCACTGATAATAGTGCTGCCGATTTTAATATGATAATAGTTTGAAGGTTGCAAAGGGGTGATCGGAGTAAAAACATAAGTGGTGATGTCTCCGTTTGACAGAATTTCCATATTCATCGGCAAGCAGGAAAAAAAATTGTTCCCGGTCAGTTGTACGGACCCCGAACAGGTGATGCCCGTGGTTTGAGCCGTAACCAAACTTGAATCTATCGCTTTTCCGAAGTTCAACCTGATTGTAGTATCTTTTGCGGCATCAATCGAATTGGTTGGCGGGAAGAAAGCCACCAAATTGCTGACTTGATCATCAGCTTTATTGATCAATTCGATTGGTAAAGTGATGAGGTCATTGTATTCGGGATCATTTGATTTCGAGGGGCCAATCTCGATGCTATAAGGTTGATCCCCATCAGCGATATAATCTTTTTGTCCCGTTACGGTAACGGTTTGTGGTTGATCCCAGTTGGAAGTCTTAAAAGTCAGGCTGGAGGGGGTTGCGATACCTTCGCCAGGATCGCTGGATTTAATGGGCACCTGGACCTCGGCTTTAGGCGGAGTTACCAATCTAATCCAAAATGTAGCTTGATCGCCATTTTCGGAAGTCTGGCCGATAACATCTCCGTGTGCAATAGAGGGGTTTTTTTCCTTTTCACACCCACCCAATATAATCGGCAGGATCAAAATTACACCCAATAACCATTTGATTGCTGGGTGATAAGCTTTATTCCTTAACATCTTTCCTCAGTGTATTGTTCCTTTAGATGATTTTTAACAGCCGGGTTATTATTTGGATAAGTTCGCCGGAGCTTGTGATCATAAATCAAATCGGTTTATTACAAAATCTATGGATAAATTAGCTGAATTTCAAATGAATTACCAATTAATTATTTTTCATTTTCAAGGCGGATTTTTTATCAACAACCCCGTGAAACTAATTCATTAGTGATGGTATTTTTGTCCTTTAATGATCGTAAAACAACGGTAAAGCTGTTCTAAGAGTACCAATCTGGCGACCTGATGATTTAAGGTCATCCTGCTGAGCGCGACTAGCCCATCGACCTTGTCTTTAATCTCTTGGTGAACACCATAGGCTCCTCCCACAACAAACTCCAGCTCAGAAATGCCTTTTCCAGCCATACCCCTAAACCAATCCGCCAGCTCTATAGAATCCATCTGCCTTCCCCTTTCGTCTAAAAGGATCTTGAAACTGTTTTTGGAAAAGGTTTTCCCGATTCTTTCGGCTTCCTTGAAAAGGGATTTTTCAAGCTGGCCATCTAAATATTTCGACTCCTTAACGAAAACGACTTCAAACTCGCAATAATGCTTGAGTTTTTCCTGGTAAAGCCTGAGACCTTCGGCCATAAAGCCTTCCTGGGATCTCCCCGTAAAAATGAGCTTAATCTTCCTCATGAAAGGTGCTTGGAGGGGTATTGCTCAAAAAGCTCCTCCAATTGATATATATTTCTGGTTTCTTCTAAAAAAACATGCACGATCACGTCGTTATAATCCATCAATACCCAACTGGCTTCAGTGTATCCCTCTATTCCAAGTGGTAAAATCTTTTGCTTCTTGATACCCAGTTCGATCTTATCGACGATACCTCTGACATGGGTGCTGGACGTGCCGTGACAGATCAACATATAATCCGCCAGAATGCCTTTCCCCTCGAAATCGACCTGAACCAGGTCAACCGCTTTGGTTTCCTCCGCCAATTCGATCAAGTTCTCTAATAGTTTTTTTGACTGCATTGCCGTTCACTTATTTAAATCGTTAATGTATTTATTCCACGTCTCAAAGGCGTTTGGATGAATCCAACCCTTGTCCTGAATCTTGGTGAGCGAACTTTTTCTGATCTCACTGGCGCTGATATCGGGAATGGTGACCGAGAGCCACTCAATTCCTGCTGATTTATCATATTTACTCTCATTTGAGGGCATACTTCTTTCCTTTGGTCTAAAAAAAACCACAATCCTGGCTAGTGTCAATATTTTTTCGGGTTGATGCCAAAATGAAAAATGCTGAAAAGCGTCTTCTCCCATTAAAAGATATAAGTGGTCTTTTGGGAAGCGATGTGATATATACTCAAGGGTATCGACTGTGAAATTCACTTTTTTTTGTTTTAACTCATAGTCTAAAAGCTCAACCTGTTTTATCTCGGAAAAAGTTTCCTGAAGCATTTTCCAACGGACACGCTCAGGGAGTAAAGACAACTTCTTTTTTAGCGGGTTTTGAAAAGTCGGTATCACCAAACATTTTTGCACCTTCCCTATCTTCAATATTTCAGTTATTATAAGGTAGTGTCCAAAATGAACGGGGCTAAAACTCCCACCGAAAACTGCAATGTCCATGATTTATGTTTTTACGGGCACTTTAAAAGTTGTGGAGCTGTATAAGGGTAAGGGCGGTTCAAAAAGGCTTTCATGACTCTGATTTATTTTCCTTTTATTTATGTCTTGATGGCTTTTTTCTTGCTTTTTGGAGTCTACTCATTCAATCTAGTTCGACTGATTGAAAAAGACAAGACGTTTTGTCCCTTTCAGGTCGTACACGGCTTGAATGGAGGTTAATTTTCATTTATGATCAGACGTAACTTTTTTCAAGGCAAAAGCGATGACAAACCTCTTTTACTCAAACGCATATGCTCTTGATACCGGCATTGATGTCGGCTTTTTCAGCAAGACAGGGGCGTCAGAGGGTTCAAATACCTATTTTTTTATTGGATTAGCGGTTCTGATTATCGTTCTCGGCTTGGTATTTTACATCCATAAAATCCGTTCCAAAAACCAATTCCTTCAGGCTCAAAAGAACTACCAAAAAAAGCGGCAGGAAATGCTCATCCAAACCCAGAACATTTCCGATGATGCCGGTAAAGATATCGATTATTTGGCGAAAATGACCGCCGCGGATATTTCAAAGCTGATCGATGACCATAAATATTACGAAAAAATGGCATCCAAGTTTGCTAAAAAATTCCCCCACGACCCCTTTATTACCCGCATATCACAAATTAGACAGGAGCTTGGCTTTACTTTCGACAACCAGAAAGCGAAGTTTATTACCTCAAAAATGCTTCTAAACGGACAAAAAGTTAGAGTCGGCGTTAAATATAAGGGCAAGGCTCACAACTACGTCGGTACGATTCTGAACACTTTTGAATCCGAGTTCTGGGTCAAACCCCCCACCGTCAAGGGTAAAGTTATCGACTTGACTCAATTCCGGCATTTGCAGTTTCGAGTCTATCGGAAAAATGATGGTGAGTACAGCTTTCAAGGAGACCTCATCTCTCAAATCACCAAGCCCGTCAATGCTATTGTTGTCCCTCACAGTGATAAAATCAAAAGGCTTCGGCTCAGAGAACAGGACCGCTACGAAATTTCTTTTGAAAAAAAGTTTTATTTCCTTTTACCGGATGCCGGCAAAGGTGATGACGCGACCAAAGGCATAGTTCAAGATTTAAGTGTTGGTGGCATAAAAATGTCGGTGGAAAATCTCCCTTCTAATGTGATCGTTGGCACGAATATTGTTTTAGACTTAAGTGAAGCTGATATTAAGAACGAGATACAAGCCAGCATCGTTCGCATAAATACAGCTGGAACTGAAAACTATATCCATATGCAGTTCAACAACTTATCTGAATTAAACCGCTTGAATCTACAAAAGTTCATTGCTGGGAAAAAAGCAAAAAAACTGGCTGAAAAATAATCGTCCGCAGGGTGAAATTGACTTGCTAAGGCAAAATCCACCTAAACCAGGAATATTTTTCAAGGCAAGTGCGGTTAAAAGAGGATTTGCGCTGACTTACTTTAAAGAGACTCTGATGAAAAAGAAATCCGCCAGCTTGGTGTTATCCGGTTTATTCGCCTTAGGAATTTTATTAACGGCATCTTGCTCGAAGACGATCAGCAACGACCACAAACGCTATGATTTAAAAAACACCACTTCCAGCGCGAAATACACGCAGAATAACAATAAATCTCAATTTGGTTATTTTTCTGTTCATGAATCATCGGACTTCAAGTATCCCGAAATCATCCCAACAAAAAAAAAAGATAACGACCGGTATCTTGAAATTTCTAAGTCGCAAAGCCTTAAACGTCAAAACCAACGGATTTATGTAGCCTCAATGGACCAAGGTGGATGGAACTCAGGCAACAGACTCAATGGCTATTTAAGCCAACCCTTCGATGAAAAACACATCTCTGATCAGCCGATGATGGAACAGCAAACCATCAGCACCATGATCGAAGGCAAGGTCATGGAAAACATCAAAGCCGCTTTTTACCAGAGGGATCAGGAGAAGTTCAACTGGCTTTACGATTTTTTCATCAAGTCCTTTCCTGACTCCAGAAACATGTCTGAGCTGGATGGACTTAAGAAAGAATTTTATTACGGTGAATTTTTAGATAAGGGGCATTTCAACCAAAGTTTGGTTGAAATCACCTATTCGAAATTCGACACCCAAAACGAACTAACCGTTTATTTCAAAACCCTTAAAAACAGTGGCTTTGATGCCGTCAAAGTTGAAGTGGTCCAACTAAGTGGACAAAAAATCTACCAATTCCAGGATGAAAAGGGTAACTCCCCTTTGGAGGGGTATTATTTCAAAACGAAGAAAGGCCCGGTCGTCAGCGACAATCTCGCCAGGATCGCGCGTACTGCAAAAGACAACGGACTGAAAATATACGTATCTATGCCGTTAAGAAACTTCCCAGCCCTTGATGAACAAGAAGAAATCATCATGGACGAGTCCTGGGACCCTTTTTTACAGACCACCGCTCCAAACGGCAAACTCGACCTTTTAAATCCCAAAAGCAAAGATTTCATCTTATCCCTGATCGGTTCTCTGCTTGATTACGATATCGACGGAATCATTTTTAAGGACGATTTCACCTATGACCTGGTAGAGGGGTTTTCATCAGCCGCTCAAAAACGCTTTAAGGAGGATACGGGATTTGAAACCGATTTTGCAGATCTCTTTGTCGGGGTGTCACTACCAAAAATCAACGATTTCGATATGTTGGGATCAAGAAAATTTGATGATGTCGCCTTGTGGCGTACTAGAGAAATAAGGCATCTGCTATGGGAACTTTTTGAAAGCACTCGAAAACTAAAAAAGGGAATCAAGATCGGTATTGAGGCCACCCCAGAAATGCTCGGAAAAGAAGCCACCAGCGTCCGCTGGTATTCGACCGGACTTCGTTTCATCAGTGGGCTGGACAGCGACTTGTTTCTCATCAAACTCAACAAGGAAGGCCAACTTTCGGAAACCGATCAGACAACCCTAGAAGGGGTCCTTGATCATTTTCAGGAAGCCCGGAAAACAAAGCATAATGAAACAATCAAAATCGGATTAAGACCAAGGGATCATCAAATTTATCTAAAAGTTACTTTAAATCAGGAAACCAAGAATATTTTCCTGCTTAACCGGAAAATCAAAGCTCTAAAAAAATTAGCCGTCGATCGCAAGGATATTTTAATGGCAATTGGCCCTGTTAGCAGGATCAATGATTTGGACTTCGTGCCTTTCATCAAAAAAGAATATTGATTCTTACTGAAATAACCCGTTAAGCCGGATATTTCCTCACTTCCGGCTGCAATTCAATCCTCCCCTTTCCATGAAGCACCCTATTTAAACTTCCTCCAGAGTTTCAAATGAATTTTATTTCACTTGACGCATTATGGATGAAATATGACAATTAAATTGTAAAAGGACAGTTACTTGATCTGTTTCCAATTAGTAAATATTAATAACTTTCTACTTTTTCAGGAACCAAGGGGAAATGAATGGGGTATATCATTTTGATTGTTTTTGCTGGGTTTATCATATGGACTGACGATGACTACACGCCCAAGCAGTTTTTACCCGACCCTCCGAAAAAAGAGGTTGGGCTTGAGGATAAATACAACGTTATCAGAAAGGTCCCTAAAATCGAAGGAACAGCGCCGATTTCAGTCTTAACTCACAGCGATTCAAGCTCTGATACCAACATAGAACAATCGAACCAGAATTTGCCGGAGCCGAACGATCTATCCATGATCCCCTTTTCGGCTGGTGGTGTTTTGCCAGGTCTTGAGGCAACCCGGATCGACCGGATTACGGAAAATGGCCCCGTAATTTATCGAGTCAAGTACAAAGACGGTCTTACCTGCGTGGTTTTATACACCACCAAATCCATCTCATGTATCTGGGAAAATCCGACTCAACAGTAGCCTTTTTTACCTTAGATAGGTTCTTTTTTAAACTTAAAAACCCGATTCTCCTTTAACTTTTCCCTGTTAAATAAGGTTTCATAAAGGCCACTGCTTTTAAGAACAATCCTTTTTTTTATCATCAGGCAAAGGTCTCTGTTTTAGTTGAAGGGCAGTTCCTTGGTCTCCCGGCCTCAGACACTGCCCAATCCCCACCCTGCGAACGCACTCAGCCTAGGTGGGATTCACATTATTCGGCACCGATCATCTCCATCGCCCTATAGATGGTCTTAAAAGGACATTGACTCAAATCTGGAGCCTTATTATCCTGTCTGAGACTTTATATTGTTTCTGGACGTAAAACGCTGATGAATTAGCTTTTTGATGCTTTTCCCCTTTGCCCAACTTTCTCTTTACGGATCTGGGCGGACTTGAGTTCCTTAAAATGCATGGTTAATTCTTCGATATTTTCGATCTTGTGAGCATAAGGGATCCCCTTAAAATAATCGGCAAGCTCCCTGGCTGCAAATGCGATAACCTCACGAATTGTCTCTCTTGAATCCTCAATCATCAAAAGCTTTTTGGATTCAGTCTGCCATTGTTTAAACTGTTTTTTATTCTGGGGAGGCATAAAATATTGGCCAACTGTTTTTTGAAATACAGCAATAAAAAAAGCGGTTAACTCGACAGCCTGAGGATCTTTCTCTCTGAGTTCCAGAAGTTTCAACTCCGGTAGTGCCTGTTTGTCATCTTTTGATCTGGAGGCTTTCTTTGACATGATTCCGTTATGTTCGCTTCTCGTCTTTGTTTCACATTTATAGAGATCAATTTGATCCAGCTTTGATTGTGATTTGATTTGCATACCCAGACGACTGGGCTTGCTCGGCAAGACATCATTTCTTTTGATGTAGACATCTGCGATACCTTCGATGAAATTTTGAGACCAGATAACTTTTTCACCCCAGAGATCAACATCGATGGCTTCCAGTTCTGCCAAAAGGTCTAATATTAAAAAACAGCGAGCCTCCTTCATCTTTGTTTTTGCCGAAAGAAATCGGCGATGGGTCGTCTTGCTCAGTTCCAAAAAATGGCCATCGCTGTTTCCAAGCAACTCCAACAACTTAAACCAAAACGCGTAACCATCATTGCCGAATCGGTCTTCTAAAATGAAAAGCGTCTTTTTGTGATGGATGTAATGCGGGAAATAATCCACCCGGTTTTTATTTTGGTTGGTCATATATTTTCCTTTAATTCAAATTCACAACCATGCATTCTCCTATAAATATTCTCCTAAACAAAGTTGACCTCGTCCTGATACTTTATTGGCACTTCTTTTTCAAATGTTCTTGATCTTTTTTTTCTAAGTAAAACGGGGTCTTTGACGCACGGATTTTGAGGCGCGTTTTGTCCACCACCTTTTCTCTCTACAAAATAAGGCCAGAATATGGTCCCCTTTTCGATTTTTTCCAAAATCAATTTGAAGAGCTTCTCTGCTGCGCTTTGATATTGTGCAGTCGCTCCATTTAATTCAGAGTCTAATTGAATAACAAGGGGATTTCTATCAGATCCAATTTTAACGGTTTGATCCTTCGTCTTAAGAAAAGCACTGAGCCTTGCTTGGGGAATATTTTTTTCATCGCCTGGAAGAAGTTTGATCTGAAACGAGAATATTTTTACGTCCGGATGCCCTTGAATTTTATTAAAAAGCCCCTTTGCGGTGGGCTCAAAATCACCGTTTTTTACTCTGAACTCCTCCCCGGTTAAAGCATACCCTTCCAACAGTGCCTCCGAACAAGCTTTGATCATAACCTGATAGGGATAAGGCCTTAACTTTGAGTTCAAGGCAAGGTCTTTAAGTGTGCGGTCGGTCTGAAATCCGAGCCGGGAATCTTTCATCTCCATCAGACAAGTTCTAGCCCAAGAATCATTTAAAAACCAATCCATCAACTTCCGTTTCATACTTGAGACTAAAAGAGCGCCATACAGACTCTCCCTAAATTGCGTCCGTTGCTGATAAAACCTGTTTAATTCAAGTTGAATCTGGGGCATGTCTATATTGGATTTAATCGTACAGACTGTCATGGCGCCTCCTGTTGTTCTCCAGGACTCAAAGCCCAGTCTGGCAACGTCAGTTCACAGACGCCTCCGTCAGTATAACCGGGGTAGATATCGTAATGTTTGAAAAATTGGCTCAATTTCTCTAAAGCCTTTTGGTATTGAAGCCTCCCCTCGTTGATCGCTTCAGGACTAAGACGGTAGATTTCCGTTATATAGGGTTCCTGGTTTCCTACTGCCATAAAATAAAACTCCTGTTTGTTAGAGCGACTCACTGAGCCAACCCCATCAATTAAAAGAGCCGCTGTTACGTGGTAGCGGTAATTGAGTATTTCTCGGGAAAATCCTCTGGGCGACGGGTCCCTGGTGGTCTTTATATCAATAACCCTTAAATTCTCCAAATCGAGGTAATCTGGACGGCACTTCAGCGTAAACTGACCTTTTGGATCTTTCCAAAAAACCGAAAGCTCCCGCTGTCCACCTTTTAGCAGCCCCTTAATCAAGGGATGGTTCATGGCTGACTGAGTCATTTTTTCCAACGTTTGGAACTCTTCGTTTGATAAAATTATTTTACCCTCCTTTTGAGCGATTTTTTCCATTTCTTTTAAATGAAGCCTTAATTCATCAGCCTTCATTTCCCCGAAATCCACAACCTCATTTTTTAATATTACCCGCACCTTCCTAAGGTAAAACTCAATCCACGCGATCTTTCCCTTATTTGATACCTTGGACTCCTCTGGTGCCAGAAAAACCCTTTTACCAAACTCCTGAGGTTCAAGTAGCTTTAAGTGAAAAGCACCTCCAAGATTTTGTCCCCTGTTTAGAGATTGAGGCCGACTCTGATGATGCAGATAATCGGCAAGACTCTGGGAGGCAAGCCTCAAACTGCTTGCCGAAACCGCTTCAGCCACTTGATAGAGGTCCCTGTCGATCTGGTAAAATCCATTTTGTGGATTCTCCAGGTGAATCTCTCTTAGCAGTTCTGATCGCTTGCTCATAAATCCTCCTTTATTATTATTTGATAGCTTTTGGTTGAATTTATTTAATCCAAGGCCTGTGTGTAATTAGTTCCACCTAATCTGTTTTGATTATTATTTCACTTGCCTTATTGCACTGAATCGGTTAATGATAGGATAAATAACTGCCTGACGATCTTTTTTTAAGATAATATCAGGTTAAAGAGAGCGAAAAAACCAGCGGACTCCACTAATAATAGGCCGGATGGGTCAGATCCAGTTGGAGCGCTATCACAATGGTTTTATTTGGTCCGTGTAAGTTTCTTCACTCTCTCAGTTTAGACGCTAACTATTAGTTATTGTTTCCTACCTAATCTTTTATGTTAGTTTGTATTAGTTCACCTTATTTTGTCAAGCGGTAAAATGATATTTTTAGGCACTTTCTCAGAGCGAATTACCTTTTTAATTGATTTTATTGGCAATGAATACAACCTCACCCAAAACGCAATTGCTGAGCTTATAGGAATCAAAGGGGCTTCTTTAAGCGGTCTTAAATCGGGAAAAAGCAGTCAGCCTAGCCGCAGTACGGTTTTGGCTTTTCAACAAAAATTCGGAGTTAACCCCGCTTGGCTGAATACAGGTGAAGGTGACCCATTTGAACCGAATTTCGACCGCGAGACGGTTCTTGATTCGCAAATCTCAGATCAGTTTACCTATATTCCTTATTTCGATCTCAGCGCTGAAGCGGGCGGGGGTCGGCTGATTGAGGACGAGAGCGTAAAAAAATATCTGGCTTTCCGCACCGACTGGATCAAAAGTTCTCTTAGAGTAAGTCCAAAGGACTTAGCCCTGATGGATGTCCAAGGCAATTCGATGGAACCCACTCTACAAAATCGAGACCTGATGCTAATCGACTGTTCACAGGTGAACATCCTCAACGGAAAGGTCTATACCTTCCGCCGTGGTGAGTCCCTCCTGGTAAAAAGGCTTGAGATCCTGGTCAACGGGGACATTGTGATAAAAAGCGACAACCCTGAATACGAAAAAACCATCGTCAAACCCGATTACTTTAACGAAATCGAAATCATCGGTAGAGTCGTCTGGTTTGGCCGCGAACTCTAAATAGATATCATCTCCCCATTTTATAGGCTTTTTAAAACAATATCCTTAATTTAAAATAACTATTGAAATCTTCTTTTTTATGCTTTAAGCTATAATATATATTTCTAACTAGCGAGAGATCAAAAGGAGAGGCATGACAAAGCATGTTTGTTTAAAAGAAGCGCTTATCAGGATTATTGGTAATGAAAAAAAGATGGTGGCTTTTACAAAGAAGTACGCTTTTCATTTTAAATCGGATGAGAAAGCTCACAGACTTTTAATGGATGCCGCGACTTGCGAGAAAACCAAAAATATGCATTTAACCCGGCTCTTAATGAATCTATCCGCTGACCGCTGTAATTTTCTCATTGAAGATGACGGGAAATATCTGGTATCGATCATGCCAAGGGAAATGGCCGGTTCCGGGGATGGGGAAGAATTAAACTTGATGGAAACAATTCGAACGCTGGAGTTATGGGAGGAAAAAGAGTCTAAAGCCCTAAATAGCATCAACAGAAATTTCGGCCCCTTGGACTTGGGACCCATATTTAAAGAAAACGAGGAGATCATAAACAAGATTTACGCCTATAAACTGACTGGTCCAGGCTATCAAGATCAATACATTGCGAGCGGAAACGGCCCCTAAACTGATTTTCGCGCCAGACTACATAATGCTTAAGTATCCAATCAAGGGTCGGCTAAAGATCCCGCTTCAGAGGATTATAATAGAATTTTGTCCACTATCAATTTCTTTATAATAGCTTTATTAAAGCCATTATAAATCCGATAGTCGCAATAAATCATATAATTGCAATGCCCAATAACAAAACCCTCTATATCAATGATAAAATTAAAGTTTCTTTGATTTCTTGGGGGCAATCAGGAATGAGGGATACGGTAACATCCAGCCGATACGCATACAAAACTGACCCAGAAATGGCCTTTATTGTCCGTTTATTCTAGCCTTTAAGTTTATGACGCATAACTTTAGTCGTACGTTTTTTATACAGACGCGCCCCACCCCAAAACAATCTATCAACTTTTTTCAGCGACCTCAATCAGATGCATTAGCATAGACTCTCCCTTTTCATAAGTCAGAGCTGATATTTTAAAGCCACCTACGTGAAGTTCCTTCCCCAGTTCATCCAAAAACTCCTTTTCATGATCATCGACCGTGCCATCTGCCAGAGCCATAGTTGCCATCCCAAGCAAAAAAGCCTTTTTGGCCTTTTCACCAGAAAGCATTTCAACCAAGGCAAAAATATCAATCTCTTTTTTCACGCTGGTTGAAAAATCGTTAAAAACTTCAGGTTTCAATCCCCCCACTTCAATTATTTTCCTTAACAACGCCTCCTCTTTGGGGTGCAGGGTTGTATCCTCCTGGGCCATCTGGGTTGCTCCCTTAACGATAATCATAATATCATTCTGATTGATTTCAGTCATTTTTCACCCCCTTACATTATAATAATCATTGTAAATGTCTACTTATTATTCATAACCCATTTCGGTCTCTTTTTAAAGTCTAATTTAAAAATATGCATTGATGAGCGCACTATATTAAATAATAGCATAAATTTACTGACATTTACAGCCGGATTTTTGATGAGATAGATCGGATTGTTATTTTGTCTCTTGTCAAAAAAGGTGTCATCTTATAAATAATACGATAACACGCTTTCATTATTAATCGTTTCATAAAACAATCCTCCAAGAAGGTAGGCTTAAATGATAAAATATAGAATTATTGCTAGTTTACTTTTTTTATTAGTTTTTTTTGCGTCAGCTTGTGAATCTGGCCCAGATGAGCATGACTTGACCCAAGTCGGTAAAGGAAAAAATGTCGTGGTCCAAGTTCACGACCCGAATTGACCAAAATGCCTTGAGCTTAAGCGGGTGGTCAACTCGCTAAAATCCGATTTTAAAAAGGATGTCCTTTTCCTGGAAGCCAGACTTGATACTGATGATGGCAAGGCTTTCGCCAATATCCAAAGAGCCAGTCGAGTTACACTTATATTTTTCAAGCCTGACGGGACTAAAATTACAACCTTGATCGGTGTTAGACCAGAGGAAAATTTACGCCGGATTATACCAAGGATTTTCAGACTACGTGGCTACAACGACAACATAAAACCACCAGATCTAATTAAAAACCCAAACCAAGACTTAAAACCACAAACCAACAATTCGAACGATGACAAAAAACAATTATAGGTTCCTAATCCAAATATGTTTAAGCATCAGAAACAATAACGCGAAATCGATCACAAAGAATTATTCTTTTCAGTAGGAATTAAATTACCATTCCAACGACTTATTAATTGGCTGGGTCTTCCAAGAGACTAGATCGACAAAAATAAATGTAAATAAAGGTCACATTTTTATTCTGAGATTATTTACACTTTACAAAACAACCAACAACTTTATTTTAAAAAGTTGTTGGTTGACATCTCTTCTTTAAGTTTGGATAATATTTAGTAACATAACCCAAAAAACGGGCAAAAGCCGATAGGCAAACCAAACAACTATTTGGAGACAAATTTTTGCCGTCTTGGTCTCGGTTCGTTTTAAACCTTTAATTTTTCAAAGGAGGTTTCTATGATTGCTGTTGGAGCGCAGGCCCCTGATTTTAAGCTGGACGGCCAATTAGGCGAGTTCACCTTAAGTCAATTCAAGGGTAATAAAAACGTCATGCTGGTCTTTTATCCATTGGATTGGACACCTAATTGAAGCAAAGAAATGCCTGACATTGAGAAAAATCTCGATGCTTTCAAGGCTGCAGATACTCAGGTTCTGAGTATTAGTGTGGACAGCAAATATTCTCACGACAACTGGGCTTCGATATCTTTGGGCGGGATTTCTTATCCCCTGCTAGCGGATTTTCACCCCAAGGGCAAAGTCGCAACGTCTTATGGCCTTTACTTGGAGGAAAAAGGCATCACTGACAGGGCCACGGTTGTCATCGATAAACAGGGAATCGTCAAATACGTTCAATCCGTAGGAGTTGGCGGACTGAGAAAAGCCGAAGACCTGCTTAAAATCTGTCAGGACATCAACCAAGGCAATTAATGAAACTACAGTTGTATTTTCACCATGAATGCGGTTTTTCCCGCTCGGTCTTAAACACGATCAATAATTTAAAGATCCAAGATAAGATTGAATTGAAAAATATCAGGGAAAATCCCGAATTCGAAAAAACGCTCATCGAAATCATGGGCGACAAACAAGTACCCACCTTGATCGTTGATGAAAAACCGATGCGCGAGTCCGAAGACATCAAGAAGTTTTTGATTAAGAGTTTCTTATAACCTGGCTTTTAATAAAAAAGCCGATTTTAAAAATCGGCTTTTTTATCCTTCCTCAGTGGTTTAAAATTTCCTTTAGATTTTTCTTTTAAATATTTAGGGAAAGTACATCCTTGGCATTAAAAAGAGTTACCATATTTGTCTGGGCGGGGATATTGAAGAAGTTTCCTACTAAGATCAATTTATCATTCAAGTGAATGAGTTTGTTCTCGTAACAAACCTCAACGGTCTTTTTTATTTTAGTAAGGCTTTCATTAGAACCTTCGAATTTCGGAATCAAAATCGGCCTGATACCCCAGACAAGACGTAGTTCTCTGGCGGTTCTCAAATTAGAGGTGACAGCGAGAATCGGCAAGGGTGGACGGTATTTTGATATCATCTCCGCGGAAAACCCGCTTTTTGTAAGGCAAATTATCTTGGCCTTGTGTCTTTCGGCACCCTTGAGTTCCTTGATCACCGAAAAAACCATATGGCCGATCAATTCGGAGATGCTTTTCTCCTCAGAATCATATTCATCAGGATTTCTTTGGGGAATCATTTCCTCTGAGCGTTTTACAATGCGGCTCATATAGGAAACCGCTTCGAAAGGAAATTCCCCTGACGCGGTTTCGGCACTAAGCATAACGGCATCGGCACCGTCTTCAATGGCATTATAGACATCCGAAACTTCCGCTCGGGTCGGGGTAGGGGCTTTGACCATGGATTCGAGCATCTGGGTAGCCACAATCACCACTTTACCATAGCGGTTGCATTTCTTAATCATCTGTTTTTGTGCCGGAGGGACGTCTTCGGCTGGCAATTCCACCCCCAAATCGCCCCTGGCGACCATGATGCCGTCGGCGTGCTCTAAAATTGAATCGAAGTTAGTTACAGCCTGGGGACGTTCGATCTTGGCAATAAGCTTGATTTCCTGGTTGCCATAGGCCGCGATCGTGTTCCGTATGGTGACTACATCGTCATGATCACCCACAAAGGAAACTGCCACATACTCAGGATTCATTCTGGCAATGTATTT
>JAOUME010000171.1 GCA_029881655.1 Deltaproteobacteria bacterium
TCGCCAAAAAGCTTACCAAGAACACCAAAATCGAACTTTTTGCTCCCCATGCAAGTTCTTTGTTCTTTCCGCTATCCATTCCCTTGCTGTTTGTTTCATCCATGTTTTTTCTACACATTTAAACTCAACGCCACCACCACCTAATCCTTACGGGAAGGGGGGCGCTTATTGGTTATCTGTTCATTTATTTTTGGTCGAACGGCTCAGAAAACTCAAATTTCAAATTGGGCACATGGCAGACTAACTGCGGTTGAATATTCAGCTCCATGATAATTTCTCCCCACTTACTTGCCGGATTGATCTCTATCTTGCAGTCATTATTAGTCCATGGAAACATTTGTGTTTGGGGGTCGTTTTGAACTTTCATGTAAGCTTTTTTGGCAAGAATTTTTGCAGATCCCAGTAGCGTCACTGTAAAATATTTTTGAGTCATTGCTTTGATGGATGTGCTTAAGCCATAGGCTTTTACCATGGCCCACAGGAGACCAAACTTGCAAAGAATTCCTCGTTTCGTGGGAACTGAAGCTTTCATGATCCACTGATCATTTTTTGGTGAGACAATAAAATGTGAGACGTTCTGATCGTAATTATATGCAATATCGCCAAGTTCTTTAGGATACCCATAATACTCGACGCCTACTTCTGTCGGTAGCGGCTCGTTTAGAACTAACTTTGGGCAAAACACATAATTACCGACAGTTACATCGTTCAAGATACTTTGAAAAAAGAGTGTTGTTTCATTGGTAAACTTAATTTCGGGTATATTTCCCCCCGTAGGAACTACGAAAATACCCATGCTCCATTCCAGATAAGGAACCAATGATGTTTTTTTATAATCGAGGGCAGAGACTACACCAGCCGCTTTTTTTTCACCGCTAGCCGTTTTAATAATAATTGGTGTAAAATTTTCCCCATCACAAAGACTGCTCGCAGACTCATAATCAAGAAGTGAATACAAGCTGACCGATGTTGCCTGATCAACAATAAATGGTAACTCAACGGATACGCCTTTATGAATAATGCTTGTTGGCTGTGAATTCATTTATTATTCCTTTTTCAGAAAACGACCCGCATCAGCAGTGGCAATAGGAACTGGGCGTCTATAGGGGACGTCTATAGGGGACGTTGTTTAATTGTTGAATCTTGGCTTATTATTTTATCTACCAATCCAGGTTGATTGTTGGCAACAAGTTCTCCCCGCCGGACTGCGTAGCTTACGGCAGAACATTTAATATGTAGTTCTTTGCCCGCCTCGGTTCCACTATGCCCCAAAATCCGTACCGCGATATAGCAATAAATATCCCGCGCAGACCTCACCTTCTCATTTTTGGACCGTTGCCCTATCCCCTTCTTGTCAAGTTCGTAATAACTGGCTACTCGCCCCAGCAATTCGGGCAGCATCATCCCGGCCATAAGTTTTTCATGTAAAGCCTGCTCATGACGGAGGCCTTTGACAAAATCACCACTACCCAAGATGCGATCATCAGATAACTCTATCTCGGGCACAGCTTGCCCCTTAAGGCTTCTTCGCAGTCCCCCGCCAACCAGTTCATCTCGTTTCCCCAGCGCAATACCGTCCTGAACAAAATCATGATACTTCAGCCGGCCACTCTTCAATGTTTTCCCAAAATGCGCCAGAACCGTGTCTACTACCTGCCCCGGCAATTTCTTTTTTCCCATTATGACCGAGTGACCGCACCAAGGATAATCGGTCAATCCATTATAATCAGAAACCAATTTTGCTCGAAGGGGGTTAAGGTGGATGTAACGGATCAGTTCCAGCAGGTATGTTTCTTCTTCACAGACAATTGATTTATATCGGTTTTGAAAAACATGGCCGCACCGATGATGATGGTAATTGAAATTTATTGCATACCCGGTCAGCAAGCGACGCATTAATTGTTTTAATTCGATCCGGTTAGGACGAAGCAACAGATGGAAATGATTAGGAATCAGCGCCCAGGCATAACAGTCGGTATCGGTTTCTTCAAGCAACGTAGACAAACGACTGAGGAATAAATCACGATCTTTGTCATCAAAGAAAATCTTCCGCCGTTCTATCCCACGAACGATTACGTGTTGCAGAAGGCCAGGAATGTCGAGTCGTGCTTTACGGGGCATGCAATCAACCTAACAACAATCATGGGTTAATTCAACAATTAAACAACGTCCCCTTTGCCACGTCCAACGTCCCCTTTGCCACGTCCTTTGCCATCCTCGTCAATGGTATAAGCCTCAGCTTCTTGGATGGCCTAGGGGCGGTGTTTAATTTTTAAGCAAGTATCGTATTCTGCCAGATAATTCTTGAACTTGATTTTCCGTCAACACCTCTCTAAACATCATAAATTCCCTAACAAATCCATTCATAGAATAGTCAAGATCTCTAGCTAAAATTCCTCCATCTTCATCATGATGAACAAATCCACCGATATTCAAATATGATGTTTTTGATGTACTTATGTCATATTTATTATCATGTACACATACTCCATCAACATATACTTTAACAGAATCCCCATCATAACTAACAGAGAAGACATACCACCTGTTAAGTTTGTCAATATTTGCTATTACCTTGGTGTCGCAATATTCACTTGTTCGATCTCTTTTATCATGTTCACAGTAGAAAAAAACTCTCAGACCTACGCCCTTATAATCATCATCAACTTCATCACGTGGTGCAGGCTCACCCCAAAAAAGACCAAACGACTTGTCATGGTTTGTATAACCAGTATTGCCGTCATGGTTCTTTCTCTTCCCATAGGCAAAGAAAAACATTGGGCATTCGTCTTTTGGCTTTTCTGTAGGATATGCTGCAAAAATAAATGTTCTAGCTTCTTTCCCAAATGGATAATATCGCATGGAATGAACCGTCAACATATTTTTACCGTAAAATCTAAGCCCGCGATTTGGTATAAATTCTATTTGATCCAAATCAACATATGGAAACACATTGGTGTTACATGGTATGTTTTTAGAATTAATACTACCTACAACTTGGCTTATTAGGTTCATGAAATTATGTTCAAGAGGTAAGTACATAGAAGGTTTAAATTCTTGCACTATCGGATACCTTTCGTTGTCATCAAAACATGGGACTGAGTCATCCCCGCCTTCGCACGCACTAAGACAATCTACATTTCCATTACCACTATTTGCTGAGGCACCATGCTCATCTGACGAATACCACTTTTTTTTATTTGAAAAAAATAATAACAAGAAAACACAAGCAACTATACCCATCATTAGTATTGCGAGAAGCTTGACATTTTCTTGTGAATTGTATGCGATGGATATAAAAACAATCTCTATACAGAGAAATAACAATCCCGGCAACCTGTGTTCACAGGGAATGACCGCTAATACTTTATGTTTTTCATTTGAATCTTTGACTTGGTTATTATTTGGCATTGCTATCCTTTTGATTGATTATTTTTAGTTTTAATGTAAGTACTAACAACCTAAATAAGCGGACGGCGCCGCAAGGCTAGCCGCGTCAGCGCCGCCACGCTTCTCGCCGTCCGCTTAATTTTTGGGTTAGATTCCTTCTACCTCGGCAATTCTTGCCCATAAAATCTCTTCCCGCCGCACTCTCCTGCCACGATCAGATGCAGCTCTTGACACGGCATCAGCATACTCTTCGATTTCTGGACGTTGGTCATCGAAATGCTGATTGCGGGCAGACAGGATAAGTTCAAAAACTGCGTTTTTGACACGTTGAGGATTCGGAAACGATCTGCTTCCCGTGATTTTCATGTAACGGAGCATACAACCGAAAATAGTATAAAAATTGCTTTTAGTTTTTAATATTACCCTGTTCTCAACATCGTAAATGCTCCAAATTAAATTAAGAGCTGTAATAAATTGACTTTCAAAATCAGCTTCATTGGGTAATTCTTCTTCATATTGTGCGTAATAAACGTCTAATAAATCCTTTTTGTTACTAATCCCGTGAATAAGTAGAACCAGCAATTCACCAGCATATTCTACATCTAGCATTCTCCGAACGTCACGAGCAGTAAAAAGGCTCATTTCTTGGAATAAAGGATCATCAGCGAGCCTTACAGCGAGATTTTTAAACGCACCTCTGTATTTGGCATTTCTTATCTCTTGATCGTTTAGTGCTATATTGTTTGTATTTAATCTTTCAAACAAATCGCGTATTTCTGCATCGTTTGTACGCCTAAGTGACCGAACGACAACTTTGTAATCCCAGAATGACTCCTTTTGGTCATCTGACAAGTCTTTAAAACATTGCCCATTCCAATAATCATCATTTGGTAAAGCAAATTGATTGTCAACAAATCTAAATATCGATGTGAGTCTTTGTTGCCCATCAACAACAACATATCTTTGCTCCCCAGTGTTTCTATCGGTTACGACTTGAATATAAACTTCTGGAAACGGCAAGTTTGAACAAATAGTTGCCATTAGCTCAGAACGTTCTCTCTCTAGCCATACAGCTCTTCGCTGAAAGAGAGGTGAGATTTCAAGACGATTTTGGTTCCTATGCTCGTTAAACCATGAGATTGTTTGCAGACTAGCTTCGTATTCCATTATAGTCCCCTCTTTGCAATTTCAACGCTACGACGATAATAATCAATTACTTCATATTTATTCTTAAAGAAAAACATATTAACAGACCTAAAACCTACCTCAGCTATTGAATAACGATCAAGACATGTTAGGAAACGAAATCTCAAAGCATCATGTTGTGATGGTATCCATTTTGGACAAACAAAGCCTGAGTAAATATTTTCTCCATTTCTCCTCAATCCCTCACGTTTGAAAAATGGAAGTTCGTACCATCGCTGCCTGTGAAGTATGCGCATTCGCTCCCATGTTGTATTAAATAATTCTTCCGAAATTGCTATAACGTCGATATCGCTTAACTCAGAAAAAAGACGGAATGACTTATGAGGATTTAGTGAATATTTCCAATTAGATGTGCCAGCACATTGAATTTCTGAAATTTCCGGCCAATCTGTTTTAATTGCGCCAAAAAATCTATCTCGAGATGGCAAATCACTAAAAACATGCGGCAGAGGGTTGTGGAGCCACTGCTCTACCAAGTCGGTCGCCGGTGTTCCTTTTACAGCCGCAAGGAATGCTTGTTGAGTTTCGTATGGCATAAGTTATTTAAAAATCTAACGAGTCTGTAGAAAAATCCGTCCTTGAAAGGTCCACCGAATGAAAGCGGCTTGACCTTTTCGCCGCCTCCTCTTTGGCTTCCCTGTTTATTTATTCCTATTCTTGCCTGCTCTTGCTGTCCGACTCCATTACTTTGCCATAATATGCTTTACTGTCAAACAGTGAACGCTCGTAAAAGGTAAAAGGGGCAAATCTGCCGTTGACTTTTGCTTCGCTCATATTTGATCAATTTACCCCCCCAAAAAAACAATTCGTTAAATCACAGAACTTGATAGGACATAAATCGACAAACACTATTTTGCCAACAGAAAAATCAAAAACCAGTCAGGTTTTCATAGGGTGTATCGGTCAACATATCTACAAAACATTGTGATTGAGGCCAACTTAACGCATTAGAAATAAATCCCCTACTCAAACCCGACTGAACTCCCGCAACCCAT
>JAOUME010000001.1 GCA_029881655.1 Deltaproteobacteria bacterium
TTCTGACTTTGACGACCGCTTTTTTTTGCGCGCCGATAAAGATCAATTTTGACTATTTTCCGTTGAGTTTGAGGATTCGCTGGCATTTTATGAATTTTAGGCTGGAATCGGCTGATGACGGGATGGATGCCAGTATCTGGATTTTTAAAAAGAAGATTCCTCTGGAAAAAAAAACGGATAAAAAAGAAACCGCTCAGGGGGAAGCCAAAAAAGAAAAAAAACCAAAAAAAATAACTACGAAATGGACTTTTGATGATATCATTGACCTAACCACACAAAAAAAAACAAAAAAGATCCTTTATCTAGTGATAAGGTTTTTAAAAAGAATGATCAGATCGGTGAGTATCAAAAACCTAAAGTTGGAAATGGGTATTGATGACTATTATTTTCAGGGTATCGTTCACGGTCTATTATATTCCATGCCAGAAACGAGGCACTTTAGAGTCAGGAGCAATTTTGACCAGAAAAACGAATTTCATTTAACTCTGAAAGTATCACTGCCCAGAATTTATAAGGCTATCCTGGCGTTTTTGCTGTTTTTCCCTTATCTTCACGCTTATAAATTATACAAACGGGTTGGTTGATTGTCAGAAATCATAATAAGTTAATATGCAAAAAAAAATATTTGGTAACGATCAGGTAAAACTGGTTCAGAAAATTGGCCCTTATGTCGAGGTTTATTTCGATTGGGAAAAGCTTCCGGCCCTTGATCTTTCCATTGAGTATTATCTGGTTGAGATCTTACCCGAATCGGATATCATACCAGTCGAGTATGCCAGACCCAATTCGAGTGGCCCCCTTTATTTTTGCCTTAAAGAAAATGTCGGTTACCACTTCAAACTTTTGAGAGTTCCCCACTTGGTTTACCGTGTCGAATCGAACCTCAAGCCTTTGCCTCACGTTGATCTCATCAAAGAACACGAAGCATTGCAGAAACTGACTTGGGGCAATGTCGACATCGCCTCTCTGGCGCCTGAAGCAGGCGAGGATTTCCTGGAAATATGGGTGGACGGTGAACTTTCAGGGAAACAGCATAAATATCAGAGTGCCTACTATGAGATAACCAAAAGACCCAAAAAAATTAAGGTACGGCTAGGCAAGGAGTTGTCCTTGTTTGAGGTGGTGACCAACTTTGATCAGTCAAGGACTGAAATCAGCTTTTCATTTCAACTTAAGGGTTCGGAATTAAGAATGTATCTCTCAACAGCCATTACTCCTGAGGAAAACTGGAAAATCCGCGCCGAGATCCCAGCCCGTTTTAAGATGAGAGAAATATGGCGTGAAGAATACCAAAAAAAATTCCCCAAAGAATCCAACCCAAAACTAATCGGGTATCTGAGGTGGTTTGAAGACGAAAAACATATCGGCGAGGCGCGTCTTTTTGGCTACTGGTGCGTGGTTTTAAGGGAATATATCGAAAAAATCCAGCTTGAGGAATGGGGGCTTGAAAAACTCAGGAAGGTTTCAGGATTAAAACTTCAACTCCAAATCACATCGGCCCACAGAGAACTGTACAAGTTCCCCTTGTACGAAAAGGAATTTAACAATAATCCCACGCAAAAGCTTTTTGGGTTTGACGAAGAAGAAATCAGGATAGCTGAAAGAAATCTTTTTAAAAAAAATCCGCATGTCGCCTGGGATACATCCTTCATTGAGTTGGTGTTATGGTTTCAGTCCGATGGTTATTCTTGGCAGGAGTTTCAAAGAGAAACCGCTCATCTGGGCTCATGGATGATTACGCCTGGACCCGCAACCGAGTTGATCAGAGCTCAATGGGTTCTTAAAGATATGGAAACACCGGGTCAACAACTTAAGTTTTTAGAAACCGGGATCGTCAAACGGGATCATTTTTCTGCCAAAATACACCTAAAACCATTTAGCGCCGTTCAAATAGTGGCCTGTTGGGATTTGGAGGTCAAGGCCGTTACCGATTATCTATGGAGTGAGTGGAAGGTCGGTATGGAAGGAGTCGGGTTTTATATCAAACTGCATGAAGAATATTTGGGGAAAAGGCTGTACCGCGCGGACCTGGATTGTCATGTCATCGACTTGTTTTCGGCCCATCAGAACCGCTACATTCATGTTGAGCCTAATAAGTGCTATTCGGCTGAAATTGTTGTGCGGATGGGGCATAAGGAACTGGCTTTGACAGCGGTATCAAAATCGATTGTAGTCCCCAGATTATCAAGCGATAATCAACTGCCCAATCCACCGCGCATGGCTGTCGGACACAGTTGGTATCACACATCACAAAGGGAAGTCGCGCATCAACATGGCAAAGACTCCTCCAACATCGCCAAGGTGCTTTTACATTTGCACATGCACTCGCCCAACCTCTTGCGGGTTGATCCTTTCAGAGAGGGGTTTCTAAGAAACAGCACTTGGCCCTTTAAGACGGGGTCAGGAGCTGAAGTTCACAATCCTCCCGGGGAATGGGCTTTAAAAAATTGTCTGGATTCCTGGCTACCCATTTTGAGAGCTTGCATAACACTTAAAAATCAGGGGATCGACTACCAACTCAGTCTGGATATTTCTCCCCCGGTAGCCTATTTAATCTCTAGTCCGCGATTTAAAGATTATATGTCCCGATTTTTGTTACGGATGATAGCGAGAATCAAAAGTCAGTTGGCGCTAATGAAATCGAGACTTGATTCTCCCGATTTGATATGGGCGGGGCAAAGGTATTTAGAAGATTTAGAAGCGATTGATCGGTTTTATAATCATGATTTACAAAAAAACATGATCGGAGCTTTTAGGGAATTGGAACTTCAGGGATTTTTAGAGATATCCACCTGTACCGCGACTCATGGGATGCCGGCGGTGCTTGAAAGCACTCCAGACTCTCTCAAAACTCAAGTAGCACTGGCCTGCCGGAGTCATCACCGTATTTTCGGCGACAGGCCTCGAGGTATCTGGCCGGCGGAAAATTCGTTTTTCCCTGGGATGGAACATTTCCTGGATCAGGAATCGCTTTATTACTTCTTTACTGAAGCGGAAGCGGTTCTGTGGGGGTCCCATCAGTTAGCTCAAGAGGAATTCAATCCACTTTTGTTGCCAGATGGGGGAATCGTGGCTTTTGGCAGGAGCCGGATGGGTCGCCTTCAGGTCTGGGACGCTGATCACGGTTACGCCGGGCATCCTGATTTTAGGGAATACCATCACCGTCATCTGGGATTGCCCCTTAAAAAAATCACCTCAAAACTGACAGAAGACAAAGCGCCTTATAACCCTGATCATGCCGAGCATACCGCTAAAAGCTTCGCGCATGATTTCCATAACAAGCTATCTCAAAAAGCTAATGAGCTAAGAGACTTTGAATTTCCGAACATTCCATTGATTACCTGCACATATGACGCTGAGCTTTTTGGGCATCACTGGTCTGAAGGCGTTATATTCCTAGAGGAGCTCTTAAGGGCATTTTATCATAAAAGCGATTTTATTGGATTGACCACGCCTTCTCATTATCTAGTCGGCAAACCCGTTTTGCCGACCTTGACGCCAAACCCTTCGACCTGGGGACATGAGGCGGTTCATATCCGCTGGACAGACGCGAAAGTCATCTGGACCCAAAGACAACTCGACCGAGCCGATGAACTGTTAAGGAAATATCTTGAAAAGGCAGTTATTGGAGTGCTGAATGAAACACAAAAGAGAATGGTGGAGCAGATGGGCGCCGAATTGGTTCGAGCCCAAAGTTCGGACTTAACTTTCGTAATCATGGCGGGTGATTTCGAAGAAGACATGGTAAGAGAGATTCAAAAATACCTGGATTACTTTTACCGTCTTAAATATCTGGTTGATAATCGGATCGAGGATGAAGACTTTCTCGAGTTTCGTCTTTTGGAAAACGATATGTTCCCTGAAATTCCTGAATATTATCAGATTAGATCATCATTTTAACTTTATTAGCTTGATTGACATATTAAATTATAATATTTAGATATTATAAATCACCTGATTATTGAGTGTACAAGAGGAGTTATGCTGACCAAAAAAATCGAAGACGCTTTAAACCACCATTTAACCGAAGAGTTTGAATCGGCATATCTTTATCTTTCGGTGGCATCTTATTTCAGTTCGATTGAATTGCCAGGCTTCGCGCATTGGATGAAGATTCAGTATGAAGAAGAGATGTACCATACGATGAAGTTCTATGATTTTTTGGAACTTAGGGACGGCAGGGTTAGATTGGCGGGGTTAAAGGCTCCCAAAGTCGACTGGGCATCGCCAATTGAAGCTTTTTCCCAGGTTTTCGCGCATGAACAGTTGATATCATCCAAGATACATGAACTGGTGGATCTTTCTCTCAAGGAAAAGGATCACGCTACCAATAATTTTTTGCAATGGTTCGTTTCCGAACAGGTGGAGGAAGAGGCCACGACAAAAGGCATCCTAAGCAGACTGAAGATGATAGGGGATTCGACCTCAAGTCTATTAATGTTAGATCAGGAATTATCCAAACGGGTTTTTGTGCCTCCTGAGAAATAGATTTATTTGGATTTTGTCTTGGAATTTATCATCAACAAATATAAACGAGAAATATGAAGGATAATTCGGAAGCCAATGATCAATTGATCAGTCAATTAACGAGCTTATTTGATGATCAGGAAGAAAATATTGAAAAGGCGGTACGATGCCTTAAGGTGATTGCCCATCCGGCCAGACTGAAGATTATTTGCGTGCTGGAGACAGGCGAACATTCAGTTCAGCAGCTAGAACAGTATGTGGGTATAGCTCAGGCCACATTATCTCAACATCTCTCACTTTTAAAGGATCGAGGGATTTTGTCTTCGAGGCGAGACGGGAATTTTTCTCTTTACCGGGTCGCCAACAATGACATGATCAAACTGTTTGAGTTGATTAAGAAGATTTTTTGTACCTTGTGATTTTATTTTTTGATGATAACATCGGTTGTGAGTTTGTAGATCAAAAACAAAATCGGCCAGATATGAAAAATAAGATCGAAAATATCGATTGGTCGAGAAAGATTCCCCTGAAATAACATCCGTAATTTTTCTACCAGATGCGGTTCCGGGAAAAAAGGAGCCAACCCAAACGCAATCGTAGCAATAATCAGAAATTTGTAAGATAAAAAGAGTTCCAAATTTACCTTTTTATTTAATCGGGTAAAAGCATTCTTTGAATAAGTTTATTCTCACCCAAACCAGCTTTCAGAGGCAATAAATTTCCTGTCTTTGTTCAATCCAGAATACAAAAATCAAATATATTATTCAATCTAAATATTTTTATAATATAATATACTTAAGTGGCGATATAATTTAAAACTGTTGCGTTTTTCAAAAACGATTAAAGACCTTTGCATGGGAGAAAACAGAGATGGTTGTTTTAAATGATATTATCTGATTAAAACAACCCAAAGGAAATGCCTCATGGAGCGAAAAGTCGAGACTCAAAGTACGATCGCTGATTATTAAACCGTAGAAAACCAATAAAATAGGCTTTTTGGAAAAGTGGATCGGTTGAAATGAGGGATTAGTCCTTAAAGTAGAAGTTAACCCAAGGTTATGGAATGAAAACTGGGCTAACTTATTCAAAAAAGAACGGTTGAAAGTGAAAAATAGTAGAGTACAACCTCGTTCAGAAATCTTAAAATATCTTTTGTTTAAGCTGACCCAGTCGAATAACTTGATTTATTTTTAATATAAGGTTACATGAAAAGTTAAATAAAAGCATCCTTGTCGCTCGCAAACACATTAACTTTAAAATTGACAATTTAAAAGACCAGACCTGACTCAATTCTTGAAATCATTTTAAATTAATTGGAAATCATCGCCATGTATATTATAGCCACTTACAATCAAATTGCCTCAAAAGGCCTTGACTGTTTTGCCAGAGAACGTTTTGAAGTCGGCAGCGGACTTACCTCACCAGATGGCATTTTAGTGCGCAGTTACAAAATCCTGCCTGAAAATCTCGATCCTAATCTCAAGGCTCTCGCCAGGGCCGGAGCGGGTGTAGATAAGATCTGCGTGGATGACTGCACTAATAGAGGCATCGTGGTTTTCAACACTCCTGGCGCCAATGCCAACTCGGTCAAGGAACTGACCATGCTGGGACTTTTACTCTCGACCAGAGGCGTAATCAAAGGGGCGAGGTTTTTGGAGGAACTCAAAGCAACGACCCAGGACCCAACTGAAATATCCAAAACCGTCGAGCAGGAAAAAAAACGCTTCGCAGGAAATGAAATCAAAGGTAAAACCTTGGGTATCGTCGGCCTGGGGGCTATCGGCTCTTTGGTGGCAGACATGGCACTGAGCATGGGCATGAGCGTGCTGGGGTATGACCCTGGGCTTTCGGTCGAATCAGCCTGGCGGCTTTCAAATCAGATCCAAAAAATGGACAACCTGCCTAGCCTTCTCGGAAAAGCGGACTTTGTGACCCTGCATCTACCTATGCTGGAGGCGACCAAGGATTTGATCAACAAAGACAGCATCCAGTTTTTCAAGAAAGGGGCCGTCCTCCTGAATTTCTCAAGGGAAGGCATCGTTGACAACGAGGCAGTTTTAAAAGCCTTGAAAGCGGGTATCTTAAGCCGATTCATCTCTGATTTCCCCACACCCAACCTAATGGGAAGAGAAGATACCATTTTCATGCCCCATATCGGCGCGAGTACCCAGGAAGCTGAAGAGAACTGCGCAATCATGGCTTCAAAACAGCTGATCGATTTTTTGGAAAACGGCAACATAGTCAATTCGGTCAATTTTCCCCAGCTTTATCTGGAACGGCTTAGCCAACACCGGATCGTTTTTGCCAATAAAAACATCCCCAATATGCTGGGTCAGGTCTTGCCGATTTTGGCAGAAAGCAACCTTAATGTCCTGGATATGCTCAATAAAAGCAGGGGAGAAATCGCCTACAGCGTCATTGATGTTGAAAGCTCTATTCCCAAAGAGACCATCGATAAAATTAAAGGTATTGAAGGGATTTTGTCGGCAAGAGCACTTTAGTTTCTCAACATAATATTGTTTTATTGATTACTTTTTTTACAACATTTCCAAGGAGTGATTTAAATGTCAAAGAAGGTTTATAATTTCGGAGCCGGCCCAGCTATGCTACCTATTCCTGTGATGGAACAGATTCAAAGAGAATATCTCGATTATAACAATATGGGAGTATCAGTCGTTGAAATCAGTCACCGTTCGAAAGAGTTCGACAAACTGCTCGGTGAAACCGACGAGCTTTTCAGGGAGTTGGTCGCGTTACCTAAAAACTATAAAATTCTTTATATGCACGGCGGTGCTCAAATGCAGTTTTCAGCTGTTCCCATGAATATTTTGGGGCTCAAACCCGCCAAGAAGGCAATTTATATTGAATCGGGCAACTTCGCCAAGGTCGCCCACCAGGAAGCTTCACGCTATGGAGAAATCGAGATTTTAGCCTCCAGCAAGGAAACCAATTTCGACCGCATCCCCGATTTTGATCCATCAGACATTAATCCCGAGGCATCTTATTTTTACATCACCAGCAACAACACCGTTATGGGTACCCGCTGGAATAAAATACCCCAGACCGGAGAGGTGCCTTTAGTCGCTGATGCCACTTCCGAGATCCTATCCAGAAAACTGGATTTTTCCCAGTTCGGCCTTATTTTCGCGGGAACCCAGAAAAATCTTGGCCCCTCCGGTCTAGCCATGACCATCATCAGGGAAGACCTGCTCGGAAAAGCCATGTCTGAGACACCGAAACTTTTAAACTACCAGCAATGCGAAAAGGATCATTCCCTGACCAACACGCCCAATACCTTCGCGATTTATGTCATCAGACTCGTTTTGGAATGGCTTAAAGGAAAAGGCGGTGTCGAGGCGATCGAGAAAATAAACATCCAAAAATCAAATATCCTCTACGATCTGATCGATAAAACCAGTTTTTATCTGGGTCATTCACAACCGGAGCATCGCTCGACCATGAACGTTACATTCAATTTGGCCAACGGCGATCTTTTGGAGACTTTTTTAAAGGAAGCCTTGGCTGAAGGATTTTATGCCTTGAAAGGCCATCGGGCAGTCGGTGGAGCTAGAGCATCGATCTATAATGCGATGCCAATCGAAGGGGTTCAGGCACTAGCTGATTTTATGAAACACTTCGAGCAAAAAAACGGTTAGCTTTTCTAAATACCCAGGCAGTCCGGTTTGAAGACTTCCATGTGGTTTTATTAAAAACCACTTCCTCCCCTAAGACCATGACAAAAGACAGTATTGCGATTATCGGTTGCGGCAATATGGGATCGGCCATTGCGAAAGCCCTGCTGGAAAACAGGATCGTTCAGCCAGAGAACCTCGTTTTGATCGAAAAAAACCCGAATCAAGCCATAAAAGCTCTCACAGAAGCGAAGTCTCGACATTATCATGAAATTGAAGAGTATCAGGGGATATACAAGAAAGTGATTCTTGCGATCAAGCCACAAGACGCCGAAACGACCCTGAAACGATTGGCCAAAAAAACCGATCATGACAGTCTCGTGATTTCAGTCATGGCGGGAATCACCCTGAAGAAGATGGTAGCTTATCTAGGCGATATTGAGATCATCCGTTGCATGCCTAACACACCCTGCCAAGTTCGCCAAGGGATGAGTGCCTACTTTGGCTCAAATAAAGTCCGGCAAGTTAGCTTCGATTTCGTGCGGGCCATACTTGAAGGCATGGGAAAAGCGATTCGCCTTAAAAAAGAAGGACTGATCGATGCGGTTACCGCCATTTCTGGAAGCGGTCCGGCGTATGTTTTTTATCTGGCCGAAGCACTATTCGAAGGCGCGATTGAGTTGGGTCTCGATGAAAATCAAGCTCTTATCTTATCCAAACAAACCTTGCTTGGCGCGGCAACGCTTTTGGATCAATCTGACATCCCCGCTGGTGAGCTTAGGAAAAAAGTCACCTCTCCCGGAGGGACAACCGAAGCGGCTTTGAATCATTTTAAGGATAAAAACTTGAAAGGAAACTTGATCGAAGGTTTCAAAAAAGCCTGCCGTCGCTCCTTTGAACTGGGTGATAAATAGCCTGCTTTATTTAGCCCCTTAGGATTTATATTTATCGAGCCGGGCGCAAAGAGAAACAACGCCCATGGCATTGACCTCAATGTCGAAGGAAAGCACTTCCTTCGTGATAAAATCCTCTGGCACTCCCTGACTATAAAGCCAGCCAAAGATTCTTTCTTCCAAAAACAACGTTGTTTTTTCAAGCGAGCGGTGCTGTCGATAAAAAGAGAGCGCCTCAACCCCGAAAAGATCAACCCAGTCCAAGGTATGCCGTAAAAGGATCATGGCCTGATCGGTCATACCGAAATGGGTATAAAAGATTTTGAGCGGCTCGAGAGCCATTATTTTTTCTAAGGTGGACTTCATTGCCTCAGGGTCGAATTGGGTAGGCGTGGTCGCTGGTAAACATAAAGCCACTCCATATTGTTTAAATAGAGCCGCGTAAAACATCCCGCCCGCGTCGCCTGAAAAAACACCTCGGCTTTTTTGGTCATAAACCACAAAATGATGCAGAGCATGACCGGGGCTATCGAAAAACGTTAATTTTCTATTTGGTCCGATTTGGAGTTCTTCACCTTCGCCTTTAACAATAATCCGTTCTTTTTTGATCGGTAAAATCGGATCAAAATAAGACTTAAAAGCCTCCCTGTAAACCGTTTCCGCGCTTGAAATCAGTTTTGCGGGATCGCATAAATGGGCTATTGCTCTTCTATGACAAACCAGGACCGCATTTTCGCATTGACTTATTAAAAGCCCCGCTCCACCTGAGTGATCAAGGTGAATATGAGTCACAATCACAAAGTCCAGTTCACTTGGCTTAACACCCAATTCATCAAAAGCCTCTAATATCATCCCATTTGAAGGCGAAGCCCCGGTCTCGATAAAGATTTTTTTTTCAGCCAGTATTAAATAACCTGATGTCGCGAACTTCATTTTTTCATTTATCAGCTCAACACAATAAACCGCGTCGCCCAGTTCCTCGATCATCCTGATTGCCAGTTGATTAATATTTCAAAAGCCCTTAATCTTTGCGTAACCGCATAAACGACGGTTATTTCATTAATCTTCTGTAACAAAAAAGAAGTATGTTGCCTAGTTTTTTCAAGAAAAAGACCCTGACGGGACTTTCCAGAACCTGCGGCTGAGCGGCAAAGATCAATCCGACAGGTCTGTCGGAAGTCTTAAAAGTGCTAACAGCTTCGAATGATCCGAATCTGCTGATCGGCTTTGAAAACGCCGATGATGCCGCGGTCTACCGTTTAACCGATGAGATCGCCATGATTCATACTATTGACTTCATCACGCCGCCAGTGGATGATCCCTACTGGTTTGGTCAGATCGCCGCGGCCAATTCCATCTCGGATATCTATTCGATGGGTGGGATACCTCTGACCGCCTTGAACGTGGTGATGTTTCCCTCAAAGATCCTGGATATGGGTGTCCTTAAAGAAATCTTAAGAGGAGGCAACGACAAAGTGATTGAAGCGGGAGCGAGCCTTGTCGGGGGTCATTCCGTGGATGACGAGGAACCGAAATTCGGGCTTTGCGTCAATGGCAAGGTGCATCCTGAAAAAATATTAACCAACAAGGGAGCACAACCGGGCGATGCCTTAATCCTAACCAAACCGCTCGGAACCGGCGTTCTTTTCAATGCGGTCCGATCAAATAAATTCGATTTTAAGAACCTGGAATCTCTAATTCTTCCGAGTGTCGCGGCCTTGAACAAAAATGCGATTGAAGCTGCCCTCGACTATCCGATCAACGCCTGCACGGACATCACGGGATTTGGAATCATTGGTCATTGCCTGGAAGTCGCCAAAGCTAGCGCTGTTGAGATCCGGCTTTCTTTTAATAGCCTTCCGATCTATCCCGGGGCACTCGAAATGTACCAAAAAGGCGAAACGACCGGTAGCAACAAGGGGAATAAAAAACTCAGCCAGGATTTTCTACGAATCCAGCGTAAAATTAAATCGCCTCAAAAAGAGATCCTCTTTGACCCCCAGACCTCGGGCGGTCTCCTTTTTTCCCTACCTGAATTAACAGCCCAAAAGCTACTTGAGTCCCTTCATCTAAAAGGGATTCATGATGCCCGTATCATCGGAAAAATCACTCAGGGATTACCCCAAATCATCATCGAGTAAGGCATTAAGACTGAAGATTTTAAAACTTGTGCAGGGCTATCTACCATGATATATTTAAGCTATCATCACCGATAGGTCAGAATTGAATTTCACAGGTAAAATCTCCCATGTTATTTCAAAAACCCAACCGAGAGACCTTTGAAGCCCGTTATTGGGAAAGGGTAAAAGGCGATGAAATCATGTGCGGACTATGTCCGAGAGCCTGCAAGCTCAACGAGGGACAAAAGGGAAACTGTTTTGTACGTCAAAATCTGGGTGGACGGATGGTCCTGACCACCTATGGTAAAAGTAGCGGGTTTTGCATCGATCCCATCGAGAAAAAACCACTGAACCACTTTTACCCTGGAAGTTCGGTCTTATCGTTTGGAACCGCCGGCTGTAATCTAGCCTGCAAGTTCTGCCAAAACTGGGATATCAGCCGCTCCAAGGAGTTCGATCGTTTATCTGAGAACGCCTCCCCTTTGGCAATCGCCGAAGCTGCCGAAACACACAAATGCAAAAGCATCGCCCTAACCTATAACGATCCAGTCATTTTTTTGGAATATGCCCGTGATGTTGCCTTTGAGTGCCGAAAAAAAAACATCCGGGTTGTCGCGGTCACAGCGGGTTACATTAATCCAGAGCCCAGAAAAGAATTTTTCTCTTTTATCGATGCGGTTAACGTCGATCTTAAATCATTCACGAACCTTTTTTATAGAAAACTAACCGGCGGTAATCTAAAAACGGTTTTGGACACACTGCTCCATATCAGGGAAAAGACCAAGGCCTGGCTGGAGATCACCACCTTGATCATTCCCGGAGAAAACGACAGCCCCCAAGAACTGAAAAAGCTTACCAAATGGATTAATAAGGAGTTGGGAAAAGATACCCCGCTTCACTTTTCGGCCTTTCATCCTGACTACAAGATGACCGATCGACCCAAAACCCCTCTTTCAAGCCTGATTTCAGCCCGGAAAATAGCCTTGGATGAAGGCTTAAGGTACATTTATACCGGCAATGTCTACTACGAAGCGGGGGATACCACCTTCTGCCCCAACTGTGGAGAAAAACTCATTGAGCGTAGCTGGTACGAGTTGCCGGGATATTATCTCTCTGAAAGTGGTTCCTGCCGACAATGTGGTTTAAAGGTCCCCGGAATGTTCGATTCCCAGCCCGGCACATGGGGAAACCGCCGAAAACCAATCCGGATTTAGATAGGGCTTTTATTATCCGTGATATCGGTTCAATGCGGAGACAACCGCTTTTGCCGAAGCGATAGCGATATGGGAGTCTTCCCCCGCGCCGAAAACAGCTTTGTTTTCTTCCAGCCCAATCCCGATAAAAGCAACCGCCTTGGAGTCCGAACCTTCCTCAAGCGTGTGTTCTTCATAATGTATGAGTCGAAAATCAGCCAGACCGCTTTGGCTTAACCCTTTGACGAAAGCGTCAATCGGACCGCTACCGGAAGACTGGATCTTTTGTCGCTTCCCTTTAACCCTTAAGGTCGCTCTGACTTGTACCTTGGGAGACTCGCCCCCTGTGTTTTCTTCAGTATACTCCCTGAAATCCAGCAATTCAAAAGGCTCTCTGCTTAAAAGATATTCCTTTTTGAAGCATTGGTAAATCTCTTCTGGTGCGACTTCGCGCTTAACTGAATCCAGGTATCTTTGAAAAACCTCACCGAATTCGGGGCGCATACCTCTTGGAAGCCTTAAGCCGAAATCCCTTTCCAGCACAAAAGCGAAACCGCCTTTGCCTGATTGGGAATTGATCCGAATGACCTTTTCGTACTTCCGACCGATATCTCCCGGATCCAATGGCAAATAAGGCACTTCCCAAAGACCTGCCCCTTTTTCTTTCATCTCAGCCAATCCCTTGCTGATCGCATCCTGATGAGAACCGGAAAAAGCCGTAAAAACCAACTCTCCCGCATAAGGATGTCGGGGATGCACTTTCATTTCGGTGGTATCTTCATAGATCTTGATCAATCGGTTTATATCATTAATTTTAAGATCCGGATCGATCCCTTGGGTTAAAAGATTCATGGCCATCGTAATAATGTCGACATTACCAGTTCTCTCTCCGTTTCCAAAAAGGGTTCCCTCGACCCGCTCGGCACCAGCCATCAACGCCAATTCAGCCGCCGCGACGGCAGTACCTCGGTCATTATGTGGATGGATACTGATGATAGCCTGATCCTTATTATTTAAGTGGCTTATAAACCACTCGATCTGATCGGCGTAGACATTAGGAGTCGACATTTCCACTGTTGCAGGCAGATTCAAAATCACTTTTTCCTGAGGTTTTGGGTCCCAGGCCTTAATAACCGACTCGCAAATCTCAAGCGCGAAAGGCATTTCGGTACCCGTAAAGCTCTCGGGGCTGTATTGCAAAATAACTTCGGTTTCAGGGTTATTTCCTGACAACTCTTTGATATCTAAGACCCCTTTAACTGCAAGTTCTATCACTTCCTTTTTGCTTTTATTGAATACAACTTGTCTTTGAAGGGTCGATGTTGAATTATAAAGATGAAAGATAACCCTTCTGGCGCCGGAAAAAGACGAAAAGCTTTTTTCGATCAAAGATCTTCTCGCCTGACATAAAATCTGCACCGTCACATCATCGGGAATTAAATTTTGGTCGATCAACTGCCTTAAAAATTCATTTTCCATCAGGGAGGCCGAGGGAAATCCCACCTCGATTTCATTAAATCCCAACTCCACAAGCACTTCAAACATCGCTTTTTTTTTGACCACCGTCATCGGATTGACAAGTGCCTGGTTCCCGTCTCTTAAATCCACGCTGCACCAGATGGGTGTCTTTTCAATTAACTTTGAAGGCCATACCCGTTTTTTGATTTTCATTGGGGGGTAAGCTTTGTATTTATTTATGATTGGAACATTCATTAACTCCTCCTTGGTTTTATAGACAAAAAAAAGCCGTGGAATTTAATAATCCCACGGCTTTTTAAAAAACCATACCCGCGGGACGAGCCCCGCGGCAGTTAACAAAATAACTCAGCTCAGGCTCAAACCTTCAATAGTAGCAGTAGCAATCCTAGAGTGTGTCTTTTAGTCATTGTTTTTGGTTGATAGATTTTCCGATTGATTGTCATGTTATTTATTGTAGTTTAACTAAAGCAATTGTCAATCCTAAACCAAGCCTCTAAATTCACCGTTGAAAAATTTCAGTCCGGTTTTAATTTAATTGGAACTGTCGCGATTTTGGATCGTCGTTTTTTCACGATTCAACAAACCTCTTTTCAAGGAGCATCAAAATAAGTATGGTTGAAATTTCAAGCCAACATCAAACGGCACTATTATGAATCAAAATCACTCTCAATTAATATGAATACTCCAGAAAACACCCAGGCAAACGATTTCCTAAAAAAAAATGCGCTTGACCCTGAAATAACCAAAACAGCATCAGGACTTCAGTTTAAAATCATCAAGGAAGGCACCGGCAAAACTCCAGATCAAAACAATATCGTTACGGTGCATTACATTGGAAAATTGGTCGATGGCACTGTAATCGACAGCAGTTATGACAAAGGGGCTCCCGCCACCTTCCCGGCCAACGGGGTTATCCCTGGCTGGCAGGAAGCTTTAGTAATGATGAGTGAGGGTAGCAAGTGGGAAATTTTCATCCCACCATCTCTTGGCTACGGGGAAAGGGGTATCGGACCGATACCCCCTAACAGCACCTTGATCTTCGAAGTGGAACTCTTAGGAGTTAAATAGTTTTTCCTTATAATTGGGATAATTTTTGGCGACTACCCGTCAAAAAAAGACTTCATGCAGTCATCGTCACAAAAGCAATGATTCTTTTTGTTAATGACGGTTTTCTGGGCGACATGGGCCTTGCAATTATCGCATTGAACCAATTTGGATTCGTCAAGTTCCTTCGGCTTAAAAGCCCCAAAGAATTTAGGCCCAACCGTTTTTTTCAATAAACGGTAACATAAGTAACAGCCGATAACAATCAAAAGATAGCGCAGAATCATGATTGAATTCCTTTATTAAATATTGTATACCTGTAGGTAGCAGAGTCGGTTATCAATGGGTCCATCTTGAGAACCGTGAAAAAAACTGGCTGATTCATCGCCTGTTAACTATAAATTATCAAAGTCCCTTTTTTTTGACAAAGATAAAATAAGGACTTGGTTTCTTTTATGACCGCTTTCAAGTTCCCTCTTATCTTAAGCATCTGGTGCTTAAGCCTGACAATGCCCCTTTTCGGGCAAGACCGGATTGTTGTCGATCAATACAACGATTTTGGCGGCAAAACCTTCGAATCATCCAACCGTAAAGACGGTATCCTTGTTTTCCGGGAGTTTTACGCATTCGATGAGAAAAAAATGAGGGAGGAAACCATCTTCACCGACGACCATACGGCCATCTTCGGCATAGATCAAATCAACTCCGAATTTATGTTTGATGTCAAGGTGAAAAGGGAAAAGATTTTCTCCATCCGCTTTGCCAAGGTCAATCTTGTGAAGAAATCGACCGACTTTTACGATCAATCATCCCGACTCAAGCTGAAAACTAAAAATAACTTTGTCGAGCCGTATCTGGGTTACAATATCATCCACTACAAACCAAAAAGCAATCTTAAACCAGACGAAAAATTCGGACTCGTCAAAACAAAGATGGAGTGGCATTACCCTCAAAATCTGGAAGGTTTAAGCAAGTATATTGAGTTTTATAGCGAAGATGGTGAAAAGAAAGTCCGAGTCGAAAATTATTACACCCAAAAATCAATGCGAGACAACGGTATCTACAAAAGCGTCTATTATACCGAAGACAAGCGGAGAGTAAAACAGGAATGGTATTATACTCCCCAGTTCTCGGAAAAGAACAAAGGTGTTTATAAAAAAATTCAAAACCACACCTACTACAGCATGAGTCGAAAAAAAACATCGACCTATTACTATGATCAGGCAGGAAACGTAATCTTTGACCAAAGTATTAAATATTGATTTTTCACGTTATTTTATCAATTTAAACAGAATAAAAACCCATGACCGACCCCAAAGACCATCAGGCTCCCATTGATCTGGATTCCTTAAAGAAAATGCTATTTAGTGCTGCATTGATGAGCGCGATCGACGGAAAATTCGACCAGACGGAACGTGAGGTCTGCTTGAAATTTTTGGTAAGCAACTGGCTTACCGAGTATGGTGATGTTAAAGTTTTTTTCTCAACCGTGCTTGATGAGATCAAGACTCTTTTAAAAACCGGTCCGAAGCTTTATGAAAATATCGACCGGGTCGCGACCGAGTTAGCTTTAAAGCTGGCTCAGCCACACAAAGACGCTTTGATGAGCCTCATCGAAAACGTTATGCTGTCAGATGGTCAGGCCGTTGTCAGAGAAACCGACCTACTGAATCGCTACAGGAAAAAAATCCAGAACCCTCATTTAGTTGACCTGAAAAAGTTATAGCCGGTCAAACTGTTATCTTACGCCCTACCTTTTTATTCTTTCCAGTTAACGGTAATAAACCTCCACCAAACCCTTGGGATTTGTCGTAAAAATAAAAAGCACCTCACCATTAACCGCTTTTTCGTATTGTTGATAAAGCTCCGGGGCTGTAATATGGTTTTCGTTGTGATACTCGCTTTCTTTGGTTTTATCGGAATAGGTTAAAACCGAAAAGCTTTTGACCTTTCCCTGTTCATCTCTATCAATACCGGTTACCTCTAGGCTAGATAAAACCCCGTCTCTTCTTTTGGTTTCGACAATCAGCCCTTTTTTAATAACCTGATGATTTACTTTTCTGGTTTTAGTGGTAAAAGTCTTTTCCGCGAAAGGTTCCGAAGATAGCAAGGCGACCTTTTTTCCTTCGGGTAGCCATTTCAATTCGTAACCCACCCCTTTCCAGGTAAACTTAATGCTGTCTTCCGTGCTGGTCAGTTTAAATGGAAGCGACTGAATCTTAATGACCGGGAAATTGCCGGTTTTATGCATCTCCTGAAACTCGATGGTGAGGTTGGTATCCTTGGATGTAATGGTCTGGATGCTTCCCGGCGTCAATATCGCTTTTTTGGGACTCTCGAAAGTGACCTTATAAGATTTCCGCTCCGAAGAACCTGCTTTTTCATCCAGGATCTGCACATTCTGATTTTTTGCGAAGCCTACCGATCCCGCAATAAAGAAAGAAAACAAACAAATTATTAAATATCGATTCATTTTTACTCCCAACGTTGATTAGGTGACATTCGTTTTAAGTAGCTCCATTCCCCAGTTTGATAAAATAAGTTGACTATTTTCACGACAAACTAGCTGCTGTTTTAGTTCCATTTCTTTTAGGATTCGATCAAAAGGAAGATAAGGATTTTTTTCCTTAAGCTTCTCAAGGGAGTCATGATCATTAACGGCCTTTAAAATCGATTTTTCTAAAACAGCCAAAGGATTGTTTTGATCTTTTAAACGCCGCATCAAAAACAAAATCAGAGTTTCATGAAGTCTGCCGAGTTTTCCTAAAAGTTCCTTCTTTCCCCTAAGATAAAGTGCCGATTTATCCTCGGTTCCCGAATTGCGGATAAAAACCGCCCCCTGGATCACGTTTTCTTTTAGAATCGAATAGTATACCAACGAACTCTCCTCTGTAAACTCCACTTGTTCAAAACGAAAAGGCCTAATGAAATCCTTTTGCAGCTCGCTTTCGATCAAGGCCAAAAGTTCCTTGCGGAAAAGACTTTTTGATTCCAACTGACTTTTATTGACATAATAAACATAAGCGGTTTTTTTTATCCCACATTCAAAAGGACTTCGTAGATTTTCGAAATACACCTTGATCGGCATATGCTGAGACAATTGTTTTACGGCTACCAGAGAATTAAGCCCCGTCTTGATCCCATTGCCCGCATACAGGGCCAGAGCCCCTCCCTTGTCAGGATCAAACCCAGCGGTTATGCAGTGACCCGATTCTTCAAACCCTATTAGAAAGCGGGTTTCTCCTTTATTTATTTTAAACTGACGACTATTGAGATGCTCCTTTAGAAGTCCAGTAAGGACAAAACCGGACTGGTCCTGGTCCCGTTCCAATTCTTTCAGCCTTTCAAACAGGACCTTATCCCGAGTTTTATTTAAATCTAAGGACGCGTAAAAAGACTCCCTTACCGCTCTTAACAAAATCCACTTATCCCCCACACCAGTTAATAGAGGTTGATAGCCCTCTAGCTGAGCTGAAATCGCCGTATTTAAATCGCTTTCGACCGTATTAACGAAAAGTGATCGATCATTTTTAAAAAAAGCCCCCTGTCTTAAAAACCGGGCCTGATGAATTCCGAGCTTATCGCCCGAGGAGACTATGATATGCTTTTGAAACGGCTGGTAGTCCAGGCGAAAGCAGCGATCTCCGTCACCATCAAAGATCAAGCATATCAACTTTATATTCCCGGAACCCACACCCGGATCGTTATCAGCCTCTTGGAAAATTCGACGAAGGGCCTCGTAAGATTCAAAGACAGATCCCATTTTTAAAACATCCTCTCTTTTTATCACCTCCCGGCCTTCTATGTCGGCAACTCCGCAGGATTCGTTTATATTGCCCTCCAGGTTCAACAAGACCACTTTTTTAAAGAGATCTTTTCTAAAAATCGTCTCAGCCACGGCGGCGACCGCCCCCTTGGACGCGTCGATGATTAAAATCGTATCTAAAAACCCTTCACCCTGAATCCAAGAGTTTTCATCATCAAGACTCAATTTGATAAAATAATCTCTGGCCTCTTCCTTAAAATCAAGCCGGTCACCCTGAGGTGGCTTTTGATCAAGCGGTTCCTTTCTTAAAAATAGTATTTTTTCTGTCAGCTGTTGATCTTCATATGGCAAAAACTTCAAGCCTGAAAAACCGTGAAACAGCTTGATCCCGTTTTGATCCGAAGGGTTATGCGAAGCTGTCAAAACGACTGCGCCTACCGCTTCTTTTTTTAGCATGAACAAAGGCATCGCCGGAGTTGGGAGCATCCCAGCCACCAGAACGTTTAAGCCAGCTTTTAATATGCCGTTAATAGCCGCCCGGTTAAATTCTCCCGACTGATCCCGTGGATCCCACCCGATGACGACACCATCTCCTATCAATGCCGCTCTCTCCTTCAAAAGAAGCAGGGCGTAACAATAAGTATAAAGCTCGAAAAATTCTGGGGTAAGAAGCCCCTCTTTTAAATAGAATTCGACCGGGTCCAAACCGTCGGCAATCGAATTTAAGGTGACCCTGCCACGAATCCCATCGGTGCCTTGCAACCTCTTTGGAAAGGATATCATTTTACTTATTCAAATTCGGTTCGATACATGATCTTTATAAAAACACCTTTTGAATCATAGGTCTAAAATCCCGTTCCGTAAAGTAAGGGCTTATGGTTTTCTTATATTTTTTATTATTTTTCAAAACAGAGCCTAAAGTAATCATCCTTTTTCGGCTCGTACGAATCGACCCAACTCCTTTTTCCACTTGAAAAACATCAATAAACGACCTAAGTTAATTATTTATAAAAGATCAATTATTTATTATACATCCATGGCAAAAATTGCATTAACGGGTATCAAACCCACGGGTAATCCTCATATAGGGAATCTGCTAGGCGCCATCAAGCCCGCCTTGAAAATCGCGGAAAAATATCACGCGCTATATTTCATCGCAGATTACCACGCCCTAACCTCGGTAAAAGACAAACAGGCACTTCACCAACAGATCTACGGAGTTGCGGCTACCTGGATCGCCGCAGGGTTAGACCCCGAAAAGGTCGTTTTTTACCGACAATCGGATATTCCCGAAGTATTTGAATTAAGTTGGATCTTGTCTTGTTTTACCCCTAAGGGGCTTCTAAACAGAGCCCATTCATACAAAGCCGCGGTCGATAATAATCTCCAAAATCAAAACGACCCTGATATGGGTGTTAACATGGGTCATTACAACTATCCGATCCTGATGGCGGCCGACATCTTAATGTTTAACAGCAATGTTGTTCCTGTGGGACAAGATCAGCGGCAACACCTGGAAATGACCCGCGATATAGCTCACTGGTTCAATCAAAATTACAAAAAAATTCTTGTCATACCAGAAGCTCTTATCCAAGATAATGTCAAAACCATTCCCGGGATCGACGGCAGAAAAATGAGCAAGAGTTATCATAATGAAATCCCGCTGTATGTCCCTTCAAAACAGCTCAAAAAAAAAGTGATGCAAATCGTCACCGACTCAAAGGAGGTCCACGAGCCTAAAGATCCCGAGAACTGCAATCTTTTTTCGATTTATAAGCTCTTTGCGGAAGAAAAGGAAATCCAGACTACCCACCAACAGTACCTGGATGGTGGTCTCGGTTACGGACAACTCAAACAGGCTTTGTTTGAATTAATCGACACTTTCGTCAACGAAGGAAGAGAGCGTTACGATTACTATATGAACCATACCGAGTTGCTCGATCAAATCTTGCTTGAGGGTGCCTCAAAGGCTAGAAAAATAGCCACACCCCTTCTAAAAACCATCCGACAGACCATCGGAATCGAGAAATAATTTCAAGGAGTTTCAATGGGACTGTTACCGATAAAATCAACCAACAAAAGAGTTTACGGCGCTGAAATGATCATTGGCGGGGGAATTCTATTTGCCAGCAAATTTTTTTTAGGCGTACTGGCACCCGCAGTACTTGGGATATATGGCCTTTACCGTTTGCTTTTCAAAAAAAGCTACCCCGATGGAATCATCAGCATTGCTCTTGGGGTTTTGCTCTATTTTGTCCTGAACACCTTTAGCATTTTGCTCTGGATTCCTTCGGTCATGGGTATCATGGCGATCATCTACGGGGCTATTTTGTTGTTTATGCCCAGAAAAGAAGACACCGAACCCGAGATTTAATCAAAATCCCGTACTCACTAAATAATATGGCAATAGAAAACGATCTGATTAAATCCGCCTTGCTGGAAGCAAAAACCCTGCTGGATGACTTTATCGTTCCCGAGAACATCGAAAAGACGGCTGTATTTGCCCGAGAGGTCTTTGAGACAATCCAAAAGGGAAACAAGGTGATCACCTGCGGAAACGGCGGCAGCATGTGCGATGCGATGCATTTCGCCGAAGAGCTGACGGGCCGCTTTAGAGCTGACAGACCGGCCTATCCCGCCATCGCCATATCCGATCCTTCGCACATCACCTGTACGGGAAATGATTACGGCTTGGAGTTTATCTTTTCCCGCTACATTGAGGCTTTGGGAAATGAGGGGGATCTGCTAATAGGAATTTCAACTTCGGGTAACTCTCTTAACATCTATAACGCTGTCAGAGCGGCCAAGGAAAAAGGTCTTAAAACTTCAGCTCTACTTGGAAAAGGTGGCGGTACTATAGCGCAAATCGCCGATAATTCAATCGTGGTTCCAGGACAGACCAGCGACCGGATTCAGGAAATCCATATCAAAATTATCCATTCAACCATTGAGGCGGTCGAAAGACTCCTTGCCGATAATTAAAAGAGAGACTAATTATTAATCAACAACATCCGAATAATTAACCGCTATAAAACCTTATCCTATGATCGTTATTTTAGACTTCGGGTCCCAATACACCCAACTGATCGCCAGAAGAATCAGAGAATTAAACGTCTATTGTGAAATCCAAACCTATAATTTCGCACTGGAAAAACTTAAGGATATGAAACCCGAAGGTATCATCTTGTCTGGGGGACCCAGTTCGACCGTCAGCGATATGGCCATCACCATTGATCCGGCTATTTTTGAGTTTGGGGTTCCAGTCCTTGGAATCTGTTACGGTTTTCAGCTGATGGTGTCGCTTCTAGGCGGAGAAGTCCAAAACTCAGATCACTCCGAATACGGCAAAACCAATATCGAAATCCTTTCACAGGACCCTTTTTTCGACCATATCCCGGACCTTAAAAACCACACCGTTTGGATGAGTCACGGCGACCGGGTTCAGTCTTTGCCCAAAGATTTTAAAATTCTGGCCAAAAGCGAGAACTCTCCTTTTTGCGCGATTTATGAACCAAAAAGGAAACTGTATGGTATCCAGTTTCATCCGGAGGTTTCCCATACCGATCAGGGCACTCAAATTTTAAGCAATTTCGTCTTTAAAATCTGCGAAGCGAAATCAAACTGGAATATGGCATCCTTTCTGGAGACTAAAACCGCAGAGATCAAACAGCAGGTAGGCGACCAAAAGGTCCTTTGCGCCTTAAGCGGTGGGGTGGATTCATCGGTGGTGGCAGTGCTACTACACAAGGCGATCGGCGATAACCTGATTTGCATCTTTGTCGATAACGGACTCTTAAGAAAAAATGAAGCCGAAAAAGTCGTACGAGTTTACCGGGAAAACTACCACATCAACCTGATCCATATCCAAGCGCAAGATCTTTTTTTAGATAAACTCAAGGGCATTACCAACCCTGAGGAAAAAAGGAAAATCATCGGCTATGAATTTATCCGGCTTTTCGAAAAAGAAGCCAAAAAACTTGAGGATGTTCCATTTTTGGCACAGGGGACCCTTTATCCCGATGTGATCGAATCGGTTTCTTTTAAAGGACCATCCGCCGTCATCAAATCCCATCATAATGTCGGTGGGCTACCAGAAAACATGAAAATGGAATTAGTCGAGCCATTAAGAGAACTTTTTAAGGACGAGGTTCGCGAACTAGGAAAAACGCTGGGGATGCCCGATGAAATCATACACCGCCACCCCTTCCCAGGACCGGGTCTTGGTGTCAGAATTTTAGGCGATATCGACCTAGAAAAAATCCAGACACTCCAAGAGGCCGATGCGATCGTCCTTGAAGAGATCAAAAAGGCGGGTTGGTATAATAAAGTCTGGCAGGCGTTCGCGGTCCTGCTGCCAGTTAAATCCGTTGGTGTTATGGGGGATAACCGAACTTACGAATGGACAGTCGCGATCCGTTGCGTCAATTCATTGGATGCCATGACTGCCGATTGGACGAGACTGCCTTATGAGCTTTTAGGGAGAATATCTAACCGGATCATTAACGAAGTAAAAAGAGTCAACCGGGTAACCTACGATATTACATCGAAGCCCCCGGGTACCATCGAATGGGAATAATTTTTCATCCTAAACCTGATTGATTTATCCTACAGGCTCGTGTAATAAATAATAAAAAGACTCAAACGCTTAAAACCGTGTCGTGAAAATGCTGTTTTAGTTGGCTTTTAACTTATTCAGAAAAATACCATTTGAGTATCAATTTAAATTATTTTATGTTTTCAAAAAAAAAAGGGGCAATCATTGTAGTGCTTTGCTTTTTTTTGCCCTTTTTAATCGGCGCTAAGATTGATTTTTGGTCTCAATTTGAACAGAATTTTAGAAAATTTAAATCGTTTGGCGGTACCTTTAAACAGGAATATTACGATTCAATACAAAGCAAAAGCTTTGTTTCACACGGCCTGATTGAATATCTCTCACCAGGCTTAATGCGTTGGAGTTACAATAAACCCGACGAAATGGAAATTGTGATCGGCACTGACAGGATCTGGATTTACGATCCCATTCTAGATAACGTCACCATCCAGCGGCTCGACCAGATTACCCGAATGAACGCGATCGGTTTTTTACAAAACCAATCAAAATTATCGGTTATTTATACTCCGGTAAAACCCGGGGTGGTCTTTCTAGATTCTTTTAAGAATCACCACCCCTTGTTTTTAAAGCCCAAACGAACAGATGCCGGCTATAGGGAAATTCAATTGGCGGTCAATAAAAGTAATTTTCAGATCACCCAGTTCGTGATCATCGACAATCAGTCCAATTATCGTAAAATTACTTTTTCAGACATCAATACAGGAATGAAGTTTAAACCAGAGGACTTTATGTTTAAAGTTAAAGATAATCTGGAAGTTATCAACGAATTCGACAAATAATAAAAGAACCTAATATGCTGAGATTTGCTCTGATTCTTGTAAGTTTATTTTTTATTCTACAGCCCATATGCAGTCTTTTCGCACAAGATAACAAAGAGTCCGCGTCCGTTGCGCAAAAACCCGCAAGCGAAGAAAAACCAATCTCGCCAGGTATTAAACGTTTTGGGAATAATTTTATGATTTTCCCCACCGAGCAGCCTTCTAATTCTTTTTATATCGGTAAAACGAAATATTTTTCCAAAAAAGGATTTATCCTGCGAGATGTCATTGAAGCCCCAGAGGGTTATGTTTATTCAGGAGAAACGGAAAACCAAAAAAAAACCATGGGGTATTTCGGTAAACTTGAGGCGGAATTCACCGAACTGGAAGGCGGTTTTTTCCAATTAAAGAAAGATTCCTTAAGCAAGCTTTACAGGAATTACCCAGGAGATAAGATTCAGGAACTGCTACCCAGATCCAACACAGCAGCCGGTTTGGTTTATAATGGTCATGACAGAGCCGTGTTCTTTCATATCGCTAATGGCAAATCCATTGAAACCGAAGATGGTAAAATGAAATATCTATATACTTTCAAAATCCATTTAACCGATATAAAAACGCCAAATATTAAAACGATATCTCCCCAAATCGATGACTTTGATCCAATTTTAAAATTAAATTGGTTAAAAAGAAACGTGGTGCAATATATTTTAAGTGATGGTCAAAAGTTTCAAATTAATGTAGACTAGATCATAATTGAGCATAAAAAAAGCAATCAGCAACCTATTCGATTAATGGCTCAGAAAATGAAATTCGAAAAAACACACGAATTAACCCCGGAAGAAAAACTTTATTTCCGCTCGAAACTGGACGAAAAACTCCATAATCTTCTCAATGAATCCGGCGAGACCGTGCAAGAAATGCAGGGAAGCTCCCAGGAGTTCCCAGACCCGGGAGATAGGGCTAATTTCGAGTTTGAGAGAAACACAACCTTAAGAATCAGAGATAGAGAGCGAAAATTAATCAAAAAAGTGCAAGAGGCAATTAAACGCTTGGAAGATGACGAGTACCATGTTTGTGAAGATTGTGGTGACTGGATCAGCAAAGAGAGACTGGAGGCGAGACCTGTAACGACACTGTGTTTTAACTGTAAAGAGCAACAAGAGCAAAACGAAAAAGTAAGGAAATTAAAATAGACGCGAAAACTTGCTCTATACTCTGTTTGATTTTTATTTGCTTAGGCTGACCTCTTTAATAAAATGTAATATTCGCCACTATGAGCCTATCGGAACAAATATCCAACCTTGAATCGCTAGTAAAAGACCTGAAACTTGAAGACAATCGGATTCAGGAGTCCCTCGATAAAATCCGCTTTAATGCGTCGGACCTGGAAGAGCAGATAGGGATTCTGGTTTCCGCTGGAGTCATGATCAGCCAGGACCAAGAACAAAGCAACGTCCTGCACATCATTATCAACACAGCCAGAGCCCTAACCAATGCTGACGGAGGAACTGTTTACATTCTAGAAGAAGAATATGAGGACGATCCCTTCAACCCTGGGGAGATCAAAGCCAGATATCTGACTTTCGAGGTGATGCAAAACGAGACGATGAACGTCTTTTTAAGTGGCGATAAGATCAATCTGCCACCCGTTCCCTTGGAGACCGACGGCAAGCCCAACCATAAGAACGTTTCCGCTTCCTGCGCCAATACAGGGAAAATCGTCAACATTCCTGATGTCTATGATGCCGAGGGTTTTGATTTCAGCGGAGCAAAAAAATACGATCAGGCTACGGGTTACCGTTCCAAATCCATGCTGGTCATCCCTTTGAAGGATCATGAAAACCAAATCAATGGCGTTCTGCAACTGATCAACCGCAAAACCCCCGACGGCAAAGAAGTTATCGCTTTTTCGGACCGCGATCAGGCCTTGGTTCAGTCGGTTTCTTTCCAGGCAGCCTCGACCTTAACGACAGCTAGGCTTTTAAAAGATCAGGTTATACTTTTCAATTCTTTTGTTCAGGTACTGGCCGAAGGGCTGGGAGAGAAATCACCTTATAACTTTTCTCATATCAACCGGGTTGCAAAATTGTCTTTAGAGATTGCTGAGGAAATCGACAAATGGAGCGAAGGTGATTACGGTAAGATCCATTTCGATAAAAACAAAATGGATGAAATTTCGTTGGCTGGTTGGATGCATGATATCGGCAAGTTGACCACACCGGAAAATATTGTTTCCAAATCCATCAAACTTGAGCTTTTGAGCGACCGTTTCGACTTAATCGTCGAACGCTTCAACTCAAAGATCAAAGACTTACAAATTGATCATCTTCAAAAAGAAGTCGAAGGACTAAAAAACCAATCTTCTCCAGAATACTTCCATGAAATCAACAAGGAAAAAGAAGAAAGTATCTCTTTACTGATTCAGGATTTAAAAACCATCAATAAAACCAACTTCGGAGGTGAGTTTCTCAACGACGATCTAAAAGCCCTAATCGAAAAATATTATCAGGTTAAACATACCCAGCATATTCTCACAAAAGAAGGCAAGGTCGCTGAATCCAATCGAACCGTGGATGTCGATCTGGCGGATCATCCGGGCAGTGCTTCTTTGATTAGCGAGGTAGAAAGAGAAATGCTTCTAATCGGCAAGGGAACCCTTTCCGAAGATGAGCGCAAGCAGATTAACGATCATGCGGACCGCTCCTGGCGGTGGCTAATGAAACTTCCCTTCCCCAAAAAAATGATCAAGTTGCCACTTTACGCCGGTGCCCATCATGAAACCCTCAACGGGCAGGGATATCCAAATAAGCTTAAGGCGAATCAGCTTCCGATCCAGTCTCGAATCATTGCGATTGCAGATATCTTTGAGGCCTTAACGGCTAATGACCGGCCTTATAAAAGCCCCATGCCCCTTTCAAAAGCCTTAAACATTCTCGGGTTCATGATTAAAGATGGTCATCTTGACCCTGAAATCATCAAAATCTTTCTCAAATCCGGACGCTTCCTGAAATATGCCCAAGAATCCTTGGACAAAGAACAGATTGACGAAGTCGATATTGAGCAATGGTTTGAGAAATTTTTCCCCAAAGATTTTCAGCACAACCTCCCCTATTATCAAACTTTAACTCAGGAAGAAGACTCAGCTTCTGTAAAGCCATGAAACGTTTTTTCTTGTCCCTTCTGGTTTGTTTTTTTTTTACAGCTTGTTTTAATGCTCTTATCGCCGGGGAAACAAAAACTTACTACAGTTCATTATCAGCACCTATCAGGAATAAGGATATCGTTTTCGCTAGAACCAGCGTTATTTTTGATTTAAGAAGAAGCCTGCTAGAAAAGGCCATTGCCGACCTGATTAACCCCGTCATTTTAGAAGAAAACCATTATTTGATCTATCGTTCAAAACCGCTTAATCCTGCAAAATATATCTCTTCTATCAAAGTTTTGAAAGAAAAGGTCGAGGGAAAGCATTTTTACATGGAGATGCAAGGGACAATTCAACTTGACAGCCTCAAGGAGAAGCTACGGGAAAAAGGCCTGATCCTGCTTGATGATCCTTGGATGGATGTGAGTTGGGTATTGGGACAGAATATCGTTTTGCCGCAAAATAAAATCGATGAACGATTGGCTATTTTTCATATACGGCTTAAACCTCAGCAGATTGATACCAATCAGATTTTAACAGATTTTGGTAATGAGAAAGCCTTTGCTAGGGAGTTGTTTTCGCGTTTTCCTGAAAATCCAATTATTTTTTTCGTCGATACAAGAGAAATGGAGGATTCCGCTTTGATCAAGGGCTTGGATTTCCAAATATTCAGGAAATCGGACTTTGCGCTAGTCGATCATTTCTTTTTGACCTTTTCTTCACCCACAACGCCCCCTGAGCTAAAACGCGCCATTCAAAGAAATCTCCCCAGGCTATTATCCCTTTTTTCTTTAAAAACCCTGGATATCGACACTTACGAAGTCGGTGAGGAATTCTCGATCTCTTTAAGCGTTTCTGGCCTTGTCACACCTTATCAGCGATTTATGTTCGAAAGTTGGATTTTAAAACCCAATCGCTTGATCCAGTCCTTCAAAATTTTGGGCATTTCTAAAGAAAATGCTCAATACCAACTTTTCAGCGTTAGTAGCCTGTCAAACTTAAAACAACGTCTTCAAAAAACAAACCCTTATTTTGACATAATACCGATCGAAACGGACCCACCCGTTAATGACAAATTGGCAGTCAGGGCGACACCCAAGCTGGAACCGAATATCCTTCAGATGAGATCCTGGAATCCAGAAAATAATGTCATCAAAATGATCAAGGAGACTTTGGCGATTCAAAACGAAGAGGAACTCGAAAGTTATATTCCGTCGGTCATTGAGGAAGAACCCAACAACGACTCTCAACATATCGACCAACTCGTTCCTGATATATTAATGCTGGGAAAAATTTCTTCCAGAGTTGATAACGACGTTTTTATGCTAACCACTCCCGAGTTGAAATCGAAACTCAAAATCAAATGGATTCAAGTTGGAAAAACGGATCTTTCACCGCTATTAAAACTTTACGACAAGGACTTTAATTATCTCAATAGCTATTTCCTGGCAGGCAACCAAAACCAACTGGAGATCGATTACGAACCAATTTCAGATGATCCCCAAACGCTCTTTGTCCTAATCACCGACCGTATCGGCTTCGTAGCAGGAGAAACTGGGGGATTTAAATCCTTTTATTATTTGCTACGATACGAATGGGAAAAGGATTAGTCGCCTCGAATCACTATCTCGGGGAAATAGTTAATTTTGGGAATAAGAAGGTTTTGCGCGATGATTTCGGCCAACTCTTCCGGGTCGATCATTTTATTTGGGGGAAGGTGGGATTTGGTTTGCTTAAAAAAATCGGTATTGACGCTACCGGGCTTATAAAGCCAAACTCTACCGTTTTCATGTTTAACTTCTGTTTGCAAGGTCTTCGCAAAATAATCAAGACCAGCCTTGCTGGCCCCATATAGTCCGTTTTTCATCCAGGTTTGACTGGTGGATGCCGAAGAAAGGAAAACAAGCTCATAACCCTTCTGATCCCTAGCAAGATGAAAAAGTCTGTAAAAACAAAATGCGGATGTCAAATTGATATCCATTACCTGATTCCATTCCTCAAGCGAAACATTGGCCAGCTTTTTAAAAAGAGGCATGCCGGCCATATGAATGCCGGTTTGAAAAGGGGTGCTTTGTGATTTAATCCAGTTCTGAACCTTTTTGAATTGTGTTGGGTCACAAAGAGGCCCAACTTGAAAAACTTGTTCCTTTTTCAGGTTCAACCTTTCCTGTAGGGATTTCAACTTGGCAGAAGATCGCCCCAGAACAAAAAGATTCGCGTGTCTTTTAATAAGAGCCTGACATACCGCTTGGCCGATTCCACCGGTTGCGCCATAGATCAAAACATTCATCGATAATTTTTCCATGTATTCCAACTATACTTTCAAAACCATTCCAATAGATCACATTGATGAACAGGATAAAACATTTTTAATCCGGAGTCATCCTGAAAACCATGACATCAAATACCCCGGTTTGCGTATTTTTAGGCCGATTTATCTTCAGGAAACGAAAACCGCTCAATATAAAATCCTTTCAGATCATTTTTTAATCGAACAAATCAAAAATGAGAATAAAAACCTCAGCGTTCCTGCCCTCATTTTCCCCAAAGAAGAAGACAACCTCCAACTATGGTTATTAATGATACACCAAAGCCATTTTGAAAAAAAGCTGACTCCTTTTGGTTTTTTTGAAAGTCTATATAAGGTCTCAAGTCTGGTCGATAAAAGCAAGCTGTTGGGAAAGAGCCGGGAATTTCTTATATCTCAAAACTGGACCAAAAAAGACTTACGCTTCCAAGACGTAAAAAATATTATCGATAAATCCACCCATTACACCTATTTCACAAATCCTTTTCTGTTAAGTTCCCAGGAGCTGATCCTTTTGGCTGAGTTCGATGAAAAAAGTCTTGTCCTTTTAACGGAACTCTTAGAAGGCATTCAACTTAAGGGAAATAAATTATTCGGGCTTCTTCAAATGCTCCGCGAACTTAAAATCGGGTATAAAACCGACATAAAAAACCTTTTATTGAACCCTGAGATTCAAATAATAGTCAAGGACCAGCCCAAGAATTTGCTGTATCGAAATTTAAAAGCCAAATTAAGCGAGTTGCGTAACCCCACGTTAAAATCCCTTCAACATAAATGGAGCCAATCACTAGAAAAGGTCCATCTCCCAGAAGGAATCAAAATCAAACACGATCCGTACTTTGAACAAGATTTTATCGAACTAGTTTTTTACGCCTCCTCAAAAAACCAGTTGAAAAACCAAATCAAATGGGCAAAAGATAGCCTACTCTCCAACGAGTTGAACAGCCTATTTGATATTTTATAGTTAACCAGGATATCATAAGTAGCTATTTAAATTTTACTCAGCTCTCGTTAGATAATGATCATATAGTGACATGACTCTACTCGTATTCCCCTTTTCAAAAAATAAATTATTTTCTTTAAGCGAAAGAAGTAAGCACCAATGGATCACCGCATGGTTAAAAAATATCCATTCCAAGTTGATCAGTGATCAGTTATCTCCTGGTTCACTGGATTTTTTCATGCAGAACTACTGTCGGGTTTTATCCTGGATCGGAGAACCCACGCCTATTATCAACGAACATAAAGATCATCAATGGTGGCTCGAATTTATTTCTGATTGTTTTCACCATCACCAGAAGAAAACCGGCCTGGGATTATCGGAGGATCAATTTTTACCCAAAGTTCTCACAGGCGACAAAATTGGCCATGACTTTATCCCGAAAATTAAGTACATAGTCGCCCTAGATAATCTAAGAAGCGCATTTAACGTTGGTTCCATCCTACGGGTTATAGATGCCGTGAGCTTTGAGGGCGTCATCAGCACTGTGAAAACACCTGGAAATGACCACAATCAGGTTAAAAAATCAGCCATGGGGTCTCAAGACTGGATTCCTCAGGAACAATGCGGCAACCTTAAGGAGACTTTGCTTGACCTGAAAAAAAAGGATTATCGAATCATCGGACTTGAGACCGTGGAAAATTCTATCCGCTATGACCGATACAGTTGGCCTGATAAGGGTGTATTGGTCATGGGGAACGAGGAGTATGGAATTTCAAAAGGGGTTCTTTCCGTCTGCGACGAGTTTGTTCATCTGCCAATGAGCGGCATCAAAAACTCGATCAACGTAGCCAACGCTTTTAGCGTCGTCGCTTTTCAGATTATGAGCGACCAAACAAATAACGGTCCGGTAAGTCATGTTAAGTAAAACGGAATTAATAACTTATTACCGCCATAACAAGGCCTTTCCTTTTAAACTCCCTGCCAACAAGCAAAACCTTTCCCTGGCCTTGGAGCTGGTCCGGATTTTCGAGAGTTCAAGAAACAAACATCGCTACGAGATCGACGCAGAAATAAAGAAATTATCCGGTGCCAAAACCAACTCAAAAGTCATCATGGGGTTAGCAAAAATCCTGACCCAGCACTCCACTTTCTCAAGTTGGGCAACTGAGGACCCCTTTATCTTAAGAGAAAGAATATTTTCTGCGGCAGCTGAATACTGGAAGAGACAATCACAGCCAAAAAAGGATTTCCGTGAGCATAAAAACAGTATTCTAAGTGGCTTGGGATATCATCAACCAAAGATCATACGGCAAACCGATTCCTGGCTTTATGGGGATATCGCCGACAACCAGGTCTTAGATGAGTTTGATTCATTAACTCCGTTGGAACTAATTGATCGATACAACATCGAGCAGGTCAGAGGCACCCTTATCAACGCCACCTCCCTCGAACTAAACATTACGGTCGATCAGGAAGCAACCTTCCGTCAGGTCTTGAGAATGCTTAAATTTTTTGGTTTGATGTTTCAAGTCACCTCTCACCAAGGCAGAAAATTAATCATTCAAATCGATGGTACAGCCTCAATTTTGGAGAACAGCAAAGCCTACGGGATCGAAATCGCCAATTTGTTCCCCGCAATCTTGCTTTTAAAAAAAAGCTGGACAATGACCGCCAACATCAGCCGGCTCCAACAAAAAAAACACTTTATTCTCGAGATTTCTAGTGAAAATGATTATAAGACCTATTATCGTTCACAGGGAATTTGGCATCAAGAGGTCCTTTTGCGCCTGATAGAGCGGTTTAATGAGAAATACTCCAATGCGCAGGCAATCATCGAAAAAAAGGTCGTTCCATTAAAGAGAAACAGGTACCTTTTACCTGATATTATCTTGAAAAAAAATCCTGGTAAGGAGATTTTTGTTGAATGGTTGCCCTATCTTTCCAGCTTTAAACTTCAATGGTTAAAAAGTGTCTTTGCCGAATTGCCTGAGAACTATTACTTTGTGGTAAAAGGGAAAAAAGATGCCTTGGTTAAATTACCGGAAGCCTGCCGAGAGCGGCTTTTCACCTACAGGAAAGATTTAACAGCTCCCTTATTAATGAGAGTTTTACTTCAAAATAAAACCCCATCCAATTAAATATAATAATGGCGATCATAAATCACACAATTTTAAAATGGGACGGACACACCCACTCCGAGTTTTGCAAACATGGCAAGGCTGATAAAACCGAGGAAATGATAAAAAGAGCTATTGATCTCGGTTTTGAAAAATACAGTGTCACCGAACACGCTCCTTTGCCAGAGGGCGCCGTTTTGGACCAGCAACTAGTAGAGGAGTATGCTTTGGATCATCGGGAGCTTCAAAGCTATTTTGAGCATGTAGGGGCTTTAAAAGAAAAATACAAAAAACAGATTCAAATTCTCTGTGGATTGGAGGTCGATTATCTCCTGGGTTGGGAAGACTATACCCGGGATTTGCTGGAAAAAAACAGGCAACAGCTCGATGAATGTATCTTGTCTCTTCACTTTTTAACGGGAAATGGAGGCCTTCGTTGCGTCGACTGGAACCCTGAGGACTTACAAGATGGGTTGATCAAATATTACGGCTCAATTCAAAAAACCCACCTTGCCTACTGGAATACCTTGCAAAAGATGCTAACGGTCGATTTCAACTTTGACAAGAATATCCGGATCGGGCATATGGGCCTGATCAACATTTTCCAGAAACATTTTTCCTATAATTTAACTCCCGAATTATTGGCTCCTATTTTCGAAAAAACATTCCAGCTTATTCACACTAAGAACTATCAGGTGGATTACAACGTCAGTGGTAAAAGAAAATCTTACTGTAAGGAAGTCTACGTATCTGACGCCATGTTGCTTTTGTGCGAAAAATATAATATACCTGTCATCTATGGATCGGACGCTCACGCCATTGAACAAGTCGGAATGGATTATTCCTATTATGAAAAAACATTCGCAGCCCAACTTGAAACATGATCTCGAAACCACCTGATTTAAATATTAAAAACATTCTCGAGTACAAAATCGAATATCTAAGATTTATCTGTGCAATCTTCATCCTTATCGCTCTGATAAGCCAGGGTAATTTTGATCCAACACCGGCTAATCTTTACTGGCCCTCAGATGGAGTTGAAAATTGGTTAAACCTGCCGGGAGCTCTTTTTGCCGGCGTTTTTTTCGATTACTTCGGTTGGATTTCAATTCTGATTTCTTTTTTAATGCTTTTTACCCAACAGCAAACCAAGATGAACTTTGGGTTCCTGACGGTAAAACATCTTTTTGTAGTAATATTCACCTCCATGATGATTGCCTTTTTATTCCCAACCGATAACAGCTTCATAATTCCCCTCACCGGATTTATTGGTTACATGGCCAATCTGCTTTCAACCAGCACCACTTTAAGGATTATGGGGATTGTAATTTTATCTTTATCCCTGTTCTCGACTCTTAAAAATTACCGTTTCGACCCTCTTTTTTTTTATTTGTTGGTCATTTTAGGAGGCTTCGCGCTCAAAACGTCAAAAGAGATGGCGGTCCAATCAGTTCTGCTAATAAAACAAACCGATGAGATAACACGAACCTTTTTTTATGACTTAAGTAGAAGTTTTTCCCCAAAAGACCCCAAATCAAATAAAGGCTATCCCTCCAGTGAATCCTTTGTTAATCAAAAGTTGGAACCGGCTCAAGTAGTGAAACAAATATTATTTTGGCCCCTTACCCTCTACAGGTCCTCTGCACAAAAAAGAGAGCAGGTCAAATCAGCTAAATTTAAAAGAAAAGGGTTTGAAAACGAAAGCGGTGACCAAAACTTAATCCAGCAGGCTTTAAAGGAGTACGAAAAAAACAACATCGGTAATTAGTTGTTTATTTTGTTTTTTTGATATTTTAATTGACTTTGTTTTTGATAAAAATCGTTTTTTCAATTAAGATGTTGACTTATTTAAGTAAATTTAAATACTATAGTGAAACTTCTAGTTAGATGACAACTCACCTCAATTTCGTCATCTTTTGATATTGCTGCATTTACAAGTCTATAAAATCCCGTTCTGTTTTTGAAAAAGATTTTATTTCAAAATAAAACAGCATATTAACATTAATCTATATTTAGTACTCCAACCTGCAGCAACTTATATAATCTCAAAGACAACCCCCAAAATATCATTCAAATGGAAAAAAGAATACAGATGAAAGCTAAAACCGTTCCCAACACTGAGAAAAACAAAGCGGGTTCTCTAATTTTAACCGATATCAAGCGGATGAACATCAAGGACCTTGAAGAACTTGGAAAAGAGTACAATATCGAAAACGCGACCAGTATGCTCAGGCAAGATCTTATTTTTGCATTGCTTAACGCTCAAACTGCAAGAGGGGGTGCAATTTTCAGCCAAGGAGTGTTGGAGACACTGCCCGATGGTTTCGGTTTTTTGAGATCCCAGGATTTCAGTTACGTACCTGGCCCGGATGATATTTACGTTTCTCCCTCGCAGATCCGCCGTTTTAACCTTAGAACAGGAGACACGATCGAGGGGCAAGTACGGCCACCAAAAGATAATGAAAGATACTACGCCTTATTGAAAGTTGAGAAACTCAATTTTGAACAACCCGATCAGGCGAAGGACAAGACCCTTTTTGACAACCTGACGCCTCTTTATCCCAATTGCATGATGAAACTTGAGCGCAAGGACAAGGACAAGACTACCCGCATCATTGATATGTTCTGCCCCATTGGCAAGGGCCAAAGAGGATTGATCGTCGCGCCGCCCAGAGCCGGCAAGACCATGATCCTTCAGACTATCGCCAACAGCCTTACCGAAAACCATCCCGATATTAAGCTAATTGTCTTATTGATCGATGAAAGGCCCGAAGAAGTAACCGATATGAAGCGATCTGTAAAAGGTGAGGTCATTAGCTCCACATTTGACGAGCCCGCCACAAGACACGTTCAGGTTGCTGAAATGGTTATCGAAAAAGCAAAAAGACTGGTTGAGCATAAGCAGGATGTTGTTATCCTTTTGGACTCCATAACAAGATTGGCAAGAGCCTATAACACCGTCATCCCGCCCAGCGGAAAGATCCTTTCTGGTGGAGTTGACGCAAACGCCTTGCACAAGCCCAAACGCTTTTTCGGAGCGGCCAGAAATATCGAGGGTGGCGGGTCCCTGACTATTTTGGCGACCGCTCTGATTGAAACCGGCAGTCGGATGGATGAAGTCATTTTCGAAGAATTCAAGGGAACTGGCAACATGGAGTTGATCCTGGATAGAAAACTGGTGGAAAAAAGAATCTTCCCTTCCATCGAAATCGAAAAATCGGCAACCCGAAAAGAGGAGTTGCTTCTTGATAACCTGAGTGAAGTATGGAAACTCAGACGGGTTCTTTCGGCTTCTAATAGCCAAGAGTCCTTGGAGTTTTTACTTGACAAACTAACTAAATATCCGACTAATTTAGAACTGTTAAAAATGGTCAACAATTGATCAAGATTTATCATTAATTCTTTGATAACTGCGATTTACAAAAAACATATGAAAGCTGAAATACATCCACAATACACCGAAACAAAATTTCACTGCGCCTGCGGAGCGGATTTTGAAATCGGCTCAACGATGTCTGGAGAAATTAAACTGGAAATCTGTTCTAACTGCCACCCCCTTTTTACAGGAAAAGAAAAACTGGTCGATACAGAGGGAAGGATTGAAAGATTTAAGAAAAAATATCAAAAGGCAACCCCTTAATTTTTAAGTAGTATTTAAAACAACGAGCCCCTCCTTTAGACTCCCTGGCATGGCAGTCCGTTAACGGTTTGTCTCAACGATTGAAAATTATGTTGGAAAAGCTGGCGAGTATAGCCGATCGATATCAAGAACTCACCGATGCCTTGTCCCAACCGCAGGTCACTGAGGACTTAAATCGTTTTCGTGATCTTTCAAGGGAGCAGTCCAAACTTCAACCCCTGGTTGAGCTATTCGAAGAACTGCGCCAACAGCAAAAAGAACTCGACGAAAATATATTGATATCCAAAGACACAAGCGAAGACCCTGAAATCAGGGATATGGCAAAAGCCGAAATTCCAGCGTTAAAGGAGTCCATCTCCCAACTAGAAGAAAACGCGAGAATACTTCTGCTGCCTAAAAATCCGGACGATGAAAAAAGTATTATTCTTGAGATCCGAGCTGGTACCGGGGGCGATGAGGCTGCGCTTTTTGTCGCTGATCTCTACCGGATGTATAGTCGCTTTGCGGAACAAAACCGCTGGAAAGTCGAGGTTATCGAATCCCACGCTACTGGTATCGGTGGGTTTAAGGAGATTTCGGTCTCCATTGAAGGCAAGGACGTTTACGGTCAACTGAAGTTCGAAGCCGGGACGCACCGCGTCCAAAGAGTCCCATCCACTGAGACCCAAGGCAGAGTTCATACCTCGGCTGTAACGGTTGCGGTACTGCCGGAAGCCGACGATATTGAAATAGAAATCAACCCGGCCGACTTGAGGGTTGATACATACCGTGCTCAGGGAGCTGGTGGCCAGCACGTCAATACCACCGACTCAGCCATTCGCATTACCCATGTCCCAACGGGAATCGTTGTCTCTTGCCAGGAAGAGCGTTCCCAGCATAAAAATCGATCTAAAGCCCTAAAACATCTCAAAGCGAAACTTTACGAAGTACAACTTCAACAAACGATGGACGATGAAGCCAAGCTAAGAAAGAGTATGGTGGGATCGGGGGACAGAAGCGAACGAATCCGCACCTACAATTACCCACAAGGCCGAATCACCGATCACCGTATCGGGCTGACGGTGTATCGCCTTGAGGAGATTATGGGAACTGGAGAAATCAAAGAGATCGTCGAATCTCTTATCACCAGCCACCAAGCCAACCTTCTCAAAACCGCGATTACTCACTAAACTTGGACAAACCTCGGATTAAATTGCTTTGTTTCCCAAGAAACCTTGCACAAAATAATCAATTTCAATAAGAAAGGTGCCGTTTTTAAGCGGTCAGATAAGACCTCATCAGAGAACGCAACATTGCGATCGCCTTGGTACGGAGTTGAGAAGCCCTGGATTCGGTTATATCAAGTACTTCACCGATTTCCCTTAAATTAAGCTCCTCGTTGTAGTACAGTGATAGTACCAACTTTTCCTTTTCTGGCAGTTTTTCAATAGCATCAATCATCAGTTGATTGGTTTCTTTTTCCACCAAGCTATCGAGCTGACTTGAGTCTTCTTCACAAGCTATCGTTTCTAAAACTTCCATGTGGTCATCACCGGAAATCTTATTTCCCATCTCTTCCAAAGATAAAAGAGGAATCGGCTTAGCCTTACTTAAAAAGACAGGTAATTCCTTCGGTTTGACCTCCAGCTCCTTGGCCAGTTGTTGATCGTTTGGATGGTCGATATTCTTTGAACGCAGTTTAGTATAAGCGTTTTCGAGTTTATGGGAATTATCTCTAACCGACCTTGGAATCCAATCCTTTCGTCTTAAATCATCCAGCATAGCCCCCTTAACCCTAAACTCGGCATAGGTCTTAAACTTAACGCCTTTATTCTCGTCAAATTTATCCATCGCTTCCAAGAGTCCGATCATCCCTGACTGAATCAGGTCATCCACCTGAAATTCGGAGGGCAGTCTGGCTGCTAGCCGATTGGCGATGAACTTGACCATCGGAGCGTATTCCAAGACCACATCCTCTTTGCTTGCCTTGGTTTTCTCAAGATAGGGATTATGTTTTAACGCCTGCATGGCTAATTTTAATTAATTATTTCCGGTAATTAAATTTTAAGAATCTCGCGTTCCGCCAGAATTTCCCTGCTATTATAAAGCAAGAGCTATGCCTTTTAATTTTTTTTCCACTTTGCCAGTTTCTGCCAAAATCCCCCTTTGAGCCCTTCATCAAAAAAAGGCAATCCAGGATTGGCGTCAATATGTTTGGCAATAAGACCGAAGGCTTTGGTCGTAGCGGAGTTGGGCATTAAAAGACTTAAGGGCTTCTGATTCTTTACGGCTTTGGTGAAGTTGGGGTCTCTGGGAATAAATCCCATGAAGATCAAATGGATGGGTAGGAATTGATTGAAAACGGTGGAGAGTCTCTGGTAAACTTCCTGTGCCTCTTTTAAAGTTGATTGATTAACGATCAGGTTGAATCTTTTTATCTGATATTTGGTGGCCATGATTTTCATGAGCGCATAAGCGTCAGTCATGGCGGTCGGTTCCGAGTTGGTAACCACGCAAATCTCATCGGCAGCGGCGTTAAAACGAAGGACACTTGATGCGATACCCGCTCCCGTGTCGATCAGGATATAGTCGTATTTTGTTTTAAGCCCGCTTAATTCCTTTAGCATACTCATCTGCTGGTTGGAGTTCAACTCTGTCATCTCCACCACTCCCGATGACGCGGGGACAATGTGTACCCCCATCGGGCCTTCAACGATAATATCGTTGATATTCTTCTTGCCGGACAAAACATCCTCGATCGTATAGGCCGGTGTCAGATTTAGCATGATATCGATATTAGCAAGTCCCAGGTCCGCGTCCAACAAAAAGACCTTCTTACCCATGCGGGAAAGTTGCATCGCCAAATTGACAACAATATTGGTCTTCCCGACTCCGCCTTTGCCGCTCGTAAAACTCAGAGATCTAACACCGTACTGGCCTTGATCGGTCTTGCGCTCCGAAATAACGTTGAATTTCTCTCTTAACGAGGCAGCTTGGTCCTTTTTCATTGATTTAAAGTTTGATCCTCTTAAAATACGGATAATAGGCTATTAAAGCAGGAGGCCCAGAGCTGCCACCTGAAATAAGGTCGATCATGACTGCCAATCGGTGATGCTGACGCTTTCATGCTAAAATAATGAATCAACTCGCCTCGTTCATCTCACCTGAAATGTTCATCAATAAATCGATCAAACGCTCCCTCGTTGCGTCTTCAATATCCTCGGGAACATTCTGACCAGTGGTCAGATATGTCAATGGGAGTTTAAAGCGGATAGAATGATTAAAAATACTCCCATAACTCGTAGACTCATCCAGCTTGGTAAAAAGAATCCCTCCAAGTTTAAAGGTACTGAAACGTTTTGTGATCTCGACCAGGTCACTATCCTTGGTCGTGGAGCTTAAGACCAATAGGTTGGTGAAATCATCAAAATTCTTTATAAGTTTTCTCAGGTCAGCCATCTGCGTTTCATCTCGCTGGGAGCGGCCCGCGCTGTCGATCAGAATCAGGTCCATGTCCTTAAAGCCCTCTAATGCGTCAACCAATTGCTTCTGGTCGTTAACGACTCTAAAGGGTACCTTAATAATCCTCGCGTATTCCTGAAGTTGCTGCACTGCGGCGATCCTATAGGTATCAATAGTGATCAGCCCTATTTTTAAATCAGGATTTCCGATTTTTTCCTTACTGGCGATCTTAGCCAAACTGGTTGTTTTCCCGACACCGGTCGGTCCCAAAAAAGTCAAAATACGGGGCTTGTTCTTTTTTGTTTTTTTAGTTGGTTGATCATCTATTTGAAGCACCTGCATGAACATTCTTGCCACATAGACCTTCACATATGAAAAATTGTTCAATTCCTTTCGGGGTATCTTCTTGTTAACTTCCTCAATCAGCCTTTTAGCGAACTTATCTTCCACACCATTAAAACACAGCTGTTGGTACAAAGCGACCAGGTTCTCGTGCATGTCGTCTTGTTTCAACTCTCCCGACTGGTGGATCAAGGCGTTGATCATATTTTTGAGTTCCGAGACCTCATAGCGCAGATGAGAGACAGTCGCCTCGTCATTGACTTCTCGTCTCTGGTTTTTGCTTATATCCGAAACCAGTTCCTTGAGATCCAAGATATCCCCTTGGATATTTTCTAGTGATTTCTTTTCGACGACCCCAGTTGGCTTATTTCTTATTTCAGGTGCTTTCATGGCGATCTGGTCTAGGTAATCTTTATCAGACTTGTCATCCTGAGTGATTTTGGCCAGGGTATTTTTACTTGAGATATAAGTTTCGTCTCTTGCCGCGGTTACCTCCAAAACAAATTTACCAAACATCCCGAAAGTACCGCTGCCTTTTCTGACTTTTCTGGTGGAAATAATTACCGCTCCTGAGCCTAACTCTTCCTTGATCATCCGGATTGCGTGCTGCATATCATCAGCGTAATATTTTTTCACTTGCATTGTATTGATTTCATTTTAAATGAAAAAGTATTCTCCCCACTATCTGTGGAAAGCAGACCGTGAAATTTATCGGACTTTAAGATCAAATCCAATAAGAGATGTATAAGGAATATTCATGCCATAAAAACATTTAGGCTGCATCAAAGGGACTCTTTTATGAATTAAATAAATTCTTCTAATTTACTCGATTAGGTTTCATTTTTGTTTGGAAGTCAAAGAGATTTTTATTTAGGTGGTTTGATTCACTTTCAGCAAAGACATCTACCTGAAACAGAAATGGTTTACTCAGTAAAAACCCATGAAAGTAAAGCACTTAATGCCTTTACAACACCATTAAAAACAACATAACCAATAAGTAGAGACTTTCGCCTTTTTTAAACCCGAAGCCAATCTTTCATTTAATGAGTCAAGTTAATTCACACCACAAGACAAATCTCTTTAAATCAATCGGAACCATAAGCTTGCTGACTTTTTTCAGCAGATTGTTGGGATTGGTAAGAGAAATCGTCAAGGCTCATTATCTCGGAACCAGCTTTTACAGCGATGCCTTTACCCTGGCTTTCAGTTTGCCGAACCTTTTCCGTAGACTCACTGCAGAAGGTGTCATGTCGAACGCCTTCATCCCTGTATTCTGTCAAATCAAAGAAGAAAATGGCAACTCAAGAGCCCTGGACTTCGCAAAAAATTTTTTCTGGTTCTCTAGCTTAATCCTGCTCTTTTTTACGTTGATTTTTATTTTTTTGGCCCCTTGGCTGGTTAGATATATTTTCGCGTCTGGCTTTAGCGAATCAACACTCGAAATAACGGTTTTTCTGACCCAGTTGATGTTTTTTTATATAGTTTTCATTTCCTTGGCGGCGGTTTGCCAGGGAGTTTTAAATTCCTTTTCTTCATTTTGGGTTTCCGCTTTTGCGCCAGTACTTTTAAACCTCTGTATCGTCGGTTTTGCGGTATATTACTCACCTCGCCTTGAAAACCCTGCCACCGGATTTGCCATTGGAGTTCTCGTTGGGGGTTTTTTCCAACTCATATTCCAAATCCCTTTTTTAAAGAGATTTGGTTTCAATTTTTTTAAAAACCTACACCTTAGGGACCCTTATATAAAAAATGTTCTCTTGCTCATGCTACCGGCTATTTTTGGTGTTGGGATCTATCAGGTCAATATCATCATCAGCAACTTGATAGCCACCACCTTAAAGGAAGGCTCGCTTTCTTCTCTTACCTTCAGCAACCGTTTGATGGAATTATTCATCGGCGTGATCGTCGTTTCTATTGCCACGGCATTATTGCCCCGATTTTCAAGTCTGGTCGCTCAAAACAAGACCGAGGAGGTAAAATCAAATCTGGCTGAATCGCTCAGCATCCTTGCATTCATTACCCTGCCTGTGATCATCGGCACCCTTATGATCAGTGAAGAAGTGGTAACTTTATTGTTCCAGCGGGGTAATTTTGACGAAAATTCGATGATTATGACAGCTGGCGCTTTACGATATCATATAATTGGTTTATTTTTTATTGCATGGAATCGGATATTGTTGACGGGGTACCAATCAGCCCAAAATATCAGAATAACCGTCCTAATTTCGTTTGTCGTCGTGTTCGTCAACCTAGTCTGTGCTTTCGTGTTAGCCGAGTATATGGGACATCTAGGAATCGCTTTCGCGAATTCAATTAGTCAAGTTGTACAAACCATTTTACTTTTCGTTTTTTTGAGAACCATCAAAATAAGAGGTTTTTACCGCATTCTGTTCAGGCTGAATTTTTTTAAGATCCTTTTAAATAGTTCCTTGACCTTTATACTGTTATGGTATCTAAAACACCTGATCACGCCTGCGGATTATCCCTACTGGATGGTTTTGTTGATCCTGTTTTTTGGGGGAAGTCTTTTTTATTTGAGTTTATCCATTATTTCCAAAACTAAGGAACTGGTCGATCTGAAAAATATCATAAGCCGGGCATAAGGAGTCGTCTGTCATTTTTTTTATCATATAAGGTATAATTGACATCGAATTGTAACAATAAACAATCGATACAATTCGCTCCCTCGTGGGAGGCCTGAAATATAAGGAGCTTATCTAATAATGATTTTTAATGTTCATTTGAATTAACTGTTAAGTGTAACTAATCGGATTTTATTAACTTCAATCAGTCATCGGGTTGTTCAATGAGAAAGATAATTAATTTAGAACGTTTTATTAAAAACAAAACGATCCGCGAATGGTTAGAAGCACTCATTTTCGCGGGTATCGTTGCTTTGATTTTTAGGACTTGGCTATATGCTCCTTATAGGGTGCCCACAGGTTCCATGATCCACACGATCGAAATTGGCGATCATATTTTCGTCAATAAACATTCCTACGGCTTTATTGTTCCCTTCACCGATTATAAATTATTTCCGAAGGAGGTCCATAGAAAAGATATCGTTGTTTTCCCTTACCCTGAGGACCCATCCATTGATTTTATCAAAAGAGTGATCGCCATCGGAGGCGACGAAGTCGAAATCATCGGCGAAAAAGTCTATATCAACGGTAATCAAGAAATAGAACCCTACCTTTATTATGACAAGCGTTTCGCACCGGTACCAGGCAACAGAAAATTTAAAGTTCCCGATGGCAACCTGTGGGTGATGGGCGATAATCGCAGGAACTCCAAAGATAGCCGTTATTGGGGTTTTGTCGAGGAAAAGATGGTGCAAGGCAAGGGCATGATCATTTACTGGTCCCACGACCCTTCAAGTAGTATTTTTGGTGGCTACAAACTCGAAAGAATCGCAAAGAGTCTTGATTAAGAGATCAAGAGCAAGACCCAAGCTCAGGAAAGCAGTTATTATTCGATTTGAAAACTTCATGGGATAAACACGAGAAGGGCTGAATCATGCATTTATAAAACTTGGTTAATCCCCTTCTTTAAACCAGATAGGTTTAGACAATGCCTAACAGCTTAAGCGCAAAAAGATTATTCCTGCTGATTTTATTCTTGATTTCTTGCGGATACACATCAAATGTAATTGCCCAGCAAAACATTTTCAGCGATTATACCGTTAAACAGCTCAGTAGCGGTATGTCCAATTATGGCTATATCCAATCGGTCTATTACCAATATACCGGCAACCCCATCTTTGAGGCCAGCAACCCTCCCAAAGGGGTGTTTTCCAATATGAACTGGCTGAATATCCATGAGGTCAACCTCTATCTTCCAAAAGGATTCGGCTATGGTTTCGAATACATGCGATTTTACTCGTCCTCTCAGTCAACCTATCTTGGGAAGGATAATGTCATCGGACCGGATATCAATATGCAGGTCGATTTTTGGAGTTTCACTGTCAGAGGTTTCTTCCAAAGTCCCATGAAAGAACCCCTTCAACCATATTTCGGCGCGGGTTGGGGCGTCATGTCAGGAGTATTCGATACCATCAAGGTAGATGGTTCTGAACACCAAAACCGCTTTCAAGGGCTCATTAATTACCGATCGATCGGAACTCAGCTTATGTTTAGCGAAATCGTGGGCATTTCTGTTGAAATCAGAAGTCTGACGAGTAACAAGGTCCGAGTTTCTGGTGATCCTTTTGGTGTTGCCGAAATAGATAGCGATCTCTTTTTGGATTTCAGCGGAAGCATGCTGAACCTGTTTGGCTTTATCCGTTTTTAAATGAAACAACCTCCTCGAATCCTTTTCCATGATCAATCAAATTTTCGCCCTTCCCCAAGGAAAGGCTATGATTGATCGCTTTCAGAATATATCCCTTGGCGTTTTTAACCACTTCTTCAATCTCATTATTGAGAGCATAATTTCCAGCGATAGCACTTGAGTAGACACAACCACTCCCGTGAACAGATTCGGTTTGGCTTCTTTGCGATGGATACCAACTCATTTTCATCTTGTGAAACAGCAAATCATCCGCATCCTCTTTTCGATGGCCCCCCTTAATAATAACCGTCTGGGCTCCTTTGAACTGAATCAACCTCGCCGCATTTTCCATATCGATCCGGCTCGTAATCGAAATCCCGCTTATCCTTTCAGCCTCCATAAGATTAGGGGTAATGATCGTTGCAAGAGGCAAAAGTTGATCGATCATAAACTCGATTCCATCTTCGTCCAGAAGTTCATGCCCGCTGGAGGATAGGATAACGGGATCTAAAACGATGGGGACCTCCCCGATATTTTTTAAGGCCTTACAGACCGATCGGACGACACTTTCGTTACCCAGCATCCCGATTTTGACCACATCAATTTGAAAATCCTCAAAAAGCCTGATTATCTGCTCAAATACCAACTGCGGCTCCAAAGATTCGGCTCTGTAGACCTTTTTTGTGTCCTGAACGGTAAGCGTGGTGATAACTCCAAGTCCGTAAAGACCCAGGGATTCAAACGTTTTAACATCCGCCATGACTCCGGCGCCACCACTAGGATCAAATCCGGCGATTGAAAGACCGGTTTTCTTCATTGCGTCCCTTTTAATTAATCAACGCCATTAAAATCCGCTTTGTTTTTAAATGTCTGATAAAAAACTCAATCTCTTTTGCTCCGATATTGCCGCCCATACTGCTTAAAACCGGTAACATTACCTTCTTCGCGCTGATTCTTGGATCAATATCATAATAATAAGACTCGGTAGCGTCAGGAATATCAAAAGGCCCAAGCTCATGCATCCCAAAATCGAAACTCAGTGAAAAACTTAAGATAATCGACGTTACGTCTTGTATCTTTCGACTCTGAAACCCAAAACGCTTTACATCACTAACCTGACCGAAACCATGGCAATTTAAGCCAGATCCCCGTCATTATTACTGGCCCATCCGCTTAGAAATGAACCGTCAATCGCCACATATCATCTCCAGGATGAGTCCAACCTTCCATCGTCATAATTGCTACTGATCGCTACAATTCAGGTGCCCTTTTCATAAAGGACGATGTTCTCAAGGGCAGTTCCGGTTTTACGGCAAGGGTTGAAAATTGGAAAATATCGGAATGGTACAGGTTCCCTGATGGGTCTTCAACTGTTGCACTGTAATAATAGACCGTAAGAGGATCAAGCCCTGGGAGTACAACTCATGAAGATACAAGTAGGTTGAATATAAGCTCATGGAAGGATCCACCGCCGTATAAATCAGGCTGTATCTGCCCAATCCGTGCATAATTTCGCAACGAAATCTTGATCAGATTGGAAACGGATCACGGCTTGATGAGCCGTGATCTCCTCAACCCAGACATCGAGAAAATCGATTTACCTGTCCGAACTATCGTTACCGCATGAGCATCCCTGGATAACTAATATCAACAACACCCAAATAATGCGGCTAACAAAAACCTTTAAATCAAGCTTTTTTCAGATAGTTTCCCTTAATTAATTACAACAACAAACTTTTTTCTCAAACCACTTTATTTGTTTGGCTTGTCAACCATGACAAATGCCGCCCAATAATAAGGGTGGTTCCAATCTTCTGATTTAATTAGTTCCATTTGCGACTGCTTCAATGCTTCTCTGGTGGGGATCTTTTTGTAGATACGGTCATAAAACCCCGTCATCAACAACCTTGTTCCCTCGTCACTAACCGGCCATAAGGAGTTGATCACGCTGATAACCCCAGCCTCCTGAAAGGATCGGCGAAGTCCATAGACACCTTCACCAGCATGGATCTCGCCCACTCCGGTTTCACAAGCCGAAAGAACAACCAGTCTTGTTCCTGAAAGTTTCAGGTTTAATACCTCAAGCGCTGTTAAAACCCCATCGTTATTGGTATCAATATCACCTAAAAACGGCGCGTTCGTATTGATCCCCGCAAAAGCCAGTCCCGCTCTCAATAAAGGATTATCCCCCGGTGGCGGTAGTTTCTGCGGCCCACCCCTTTGCATGGATAAAAGCCTGCTCTTTAAGCGCTCTTCCGCCTGCAAAAAGAAACCGTGTGTCGCGATATGCAACATTCCTGGTGGCTTGTCGATTGAACGAAGCAATTGCTCCTCAGCCGTTTTCTTGCTATAAATCCGAGATACACCTTGGGCGCTTTTTGAAACCTTCTGGATCGCCTCTCCTTCGAGTTCCGCTCCCAAAAGCGGATCAAAGGACAATGACCTCAGGCCGTGAGACTGGACCTTAAGCGCATTGGTCGCAGCGCTTCTTCTGCCTTTGGCTATTTGTTTGGCAACCTTGTTTGTCTCGGAATCCAGATCATAATCGGGACCCGCCAGGATTACAAACTCACCCGAAGAAGGAGGCAGAGCCGGAATCACGATATCCCGTCCAGAGGATATGACTTTCAAGTCCAGTGTTTCGATCAGATATTTCCCGTCTTCATCTAAGATGGCGTCAAACGGCAATAAATGCAAAATGCTGTCGGGAACCAGATAAACGCTTTTTCGATTTGCCAAGTGCGGCACGATCGGTTTCCAAACCAGATTGTAAATATCCTTTGCGGCTTCCTCGAAGTCGGCGTCGGTCGCGTATTCGTCTTGAATCACTTCCCTAAAAAAAGAAACGAATTTTCGGACCTCTTCCAACTCACCCAAGGGAATTAGTTTGATTTCATCGTTTTTACAATCAAAGACTAAAAAACATTCACTGGTACTTTTTTTCGCCACCATGGCAAAAATCTTTGGGGTTCCGTCAACATAAGTTAAATAATCAATCAGGACATCTTCCTCGTTTAGTTGCTCGAAAAGCTGATCCACGCTCACCCACTGCGACGCGGTTCTAAAAGGCATACTCTTTTGCCCCAGAAGTGCCTGAAGATCGTTGACCTCTTCTTCCAAATCAACCAGTTTCTTTTGAAATTCTTCGGGTGTCTCGCCGACCGGACCGGAAAGCGTCAGGGAGGCCAATTCCTTTCTAGTTTCATTCAGTTTTTTCGCTAAACTGGAAAGTTCCGGCGATTTGGTCATCTCTAAAACTTTTTGAATCTCGGACGCAATTTTCAAAAGTAGCCCCTTTCTCTGAAGACTCACGTCCAACGCTGACTTGGCGGTTTCAGGAGAATTAACTTTAAGTAATAACTTGAGATATTTATCCTGCTCATGTTTGTGAAGAGTGATATAGTTCTCGCGGGTGTTCTCGCCCGTAGCCCAAAGCACCCGGTCAAAAAAGTCACTTCTTCTTTGAAAACCTCTCTTGCGATTCTCATAAGCCTCACTGGTCTTCTCGCCAAACTCCAAGGCATCTGAAAGATTGTTCAAGGCCTCGAAACTGTACTGATGTTTATCCCCTAAAACCTCGTCTGAAAGCTGCAAGGTCTCAGTCAAAAGCTTTTCGGCCTCGCTGAATTTTTCTTCGGAGATCAAAAGCCCCGACATATCGATCTGACTTCTGACTACGTCCGGATGTCGATCACCCAAAACCTCCTTTCTTAACTTAAGAGATTGAGTAAACATCTCCTCCGCAGCAACAAGGTCGCCCTTGTAATGTTTCACTCTGGCAAGGTTGTTTAACGCCTTAAGAGTCTTTTGATGCTTCAGTCCAAGCTGGGATTTCCAGACATCCAACACCTGGGAAAACATCGGTTCTGCCAGGTCAAATTCCCGCTCCATCAAAAACAGATAACCAAGGTTGTTAACGCTGGCGATGGTATTGGGATGATTGTCGCCAAAGATTTCCTGGCTGAACTCGATCGTTTGGTTGTAAAGAGGTTCTGATTTTTTAAAGCTCCCCTGACTTTCAAAGAGCATGGCAATATTATTCATGATCGCCAAGGTAGAGGGATGCTTCTCTCCATTGGCTTTTCTTGAAACGGTTAGCGCCTCCTTAAACAAAGGCTCGGCCTGTTCGTAGTATCCTTGGTTTTCATTTAACAAAGCCAGATTGTTCATTATATTGACGGCTTGCGGGTGATATTTGCCCAGAGCCGCTTCAACCTGACTGAGCGCTTTTCGATAGGTCATCTCGGAAAGTCCGTAATCTCCTTTTCTGCGGTAAAGCCCCGCAATCTTATCCAAATCCACGATAGTATTGGGATGAGTCTCTCCCAGACTCTGCTTGTCGTACTCATAAACCTTCTTATAAAGCTCTTCTGCCTGATCGTATTTCCCGATATCTTCATAAAGGATCGCTAGATTGCTAATCGTCTGATAAAGATCGGGATTCATATCTCCCAATGTTTGTCTCATCAAGCGTACAGCATCGTTAAAAAGCGGCTCTGATTTTTTATATTGCCCCATCAATCGATAAAGCTCAGCTAAGCTGGACATGGTGACCAAGGTTTCCACGTCCTTATCACCCAAATTCTGACGCTTGATTTCTAAGACATCGTTTAAAATAGTTTCCGCTTGGGGATAATCACCACCCGCAATATAAGTTGACGCTAGGATATCTTTAGAAAACAGCAACTCGGGAACATCTTGAATCGAAAGACTGCCTAAACTGCTCAACGCCTCCTTGAGGACCGCTTCGGCTTTTCTCCATTGCCCTTTGGCCAAGTACATTTGAGCCAGGTTATTAACATTGTGAAGTATCTCAGGATTGTTGATTCCAATGCTTTTCTTCTTGGCCAGAAAAACCTTTTCCAGCATTTCCAGCGCACGGTTATAATCCCCGGAATCCCCATAAGTTAACCCCAACTCTTCCGTAACCATCAGAGTCTCCGCATGATCTTCTCCCAACATCTCCGTCGCAATGGACAAAGCCTTTTTATAGACCTTTGTCGCTTGTTCGTAATCCTGTACCCCCGAATAAGTCCGGGCAAGATTAAATATAGCTGAAAGGGTAAAAGGGCTGAGTTGCCCAAAACTGTTTTCGGCCTTTTGCGCTGCATTGATCGCAAGCTTCACTGCTTCCTCGTAATTGCCCTGCTCAAAAAAACCGATTGAATCGCCAATCATTTGATCCAATTCGGACTCAGTTATAGCTGAAGAACTATTCTGAGCCGACAAAGAAGGATTTATCGCAAACATAAACATTATGCTTAACGATAATAACCAAACTAATTTAATCGATTTCATTTTTCCCCTTGTTTAATATTAAGAATGGCTTTTTATACTTCGCAATCAATACTTATAGAGTTTTGAGAGTTTCGATATATTCCTCTTTTTTTATGAAAGTATACTAAATTTTACTAAAAAAATAAAGATTAATCTTGAAATGTCTAAGTTACGATCATCGCACCAGCGCCATTTTAGTTTTCCTCTATAAACAAACTTAAGCTCCATCAATAATAATTTCAGTATACCCTTTCTCGCTGATGTTTGGCCTTAATCTCAGGTGGCCATAATGACTTGAAATAATGTATGGTCGACTTTATCTCGTCATCGGACAACTTGCCTTTAAACTCCCTCATTGGTGATTCCTCGGCAATTGAGCCTTCCTTGACGACCTCAAATAATATTTTGTCGCTATGATGCCAACCATGTCCCTTTCCGTTTAATGCCGGGGCTAAAAAAGATCCATCGTCCTTTAACCCTCCCTTTGGCTTAAATGGATCTTCTCCTTGGGCCTCATCCCCATGACACAGGCCACAGTGCTCAACAAAAAGTCTTTCGCCTTGTTTAATTTTTTGCGTTGTGGACTCACCCAGAATCGGTTTTTTCGATTGATTGTACTGATAGGTTATAGTCCCCGCTATGACTACCAAAAATACAATCAACCAAATAACTATTTTCTTTCTAGAATTGACCTCCTGGCTTTTTTGCTCTTGGTTCATAATTTTATTTATTAATATCATTCATATAGTGCTGCCAGTTGGTCATCCTTTAACCGCTCCCTTGGTCAGACCAGCGATGATCTGCCTTTGGAAAACCAAAAAAGCCAATATAACCGGCAAAGACGCGATAACTGAACCCGCCATTAAATGAGCCGAATCGACACCCGAATGAGAAGATCGAAAAAAGGCGATCCCTAGTGGCAATGTCCTCATTGAATCCGACGCTGTTAAAATCAAGGGATAGATATAGGCATTCCAACTAACCAAGACACTATGGATCGCAACCACCGCCAAGGCCGGTTTGGACAAAGGCATGATAATCGTAAAGAAAATGCGCCAGTCACTCGCCCCTTCAAGGCGAGCCGCCTCCTCCAACTCAACAGGCAAGGAGAGCATATACTGTCTTAACAGAAAAATCCCAAAAGTCTCAGCTACCATCGGCAGAATCAAAGCAAGGTGCGTGTCGTAAAGTCCAAGTCCCTTAACGACGATAAAAGTCGGCACCATCAGTACCGTCGCAGGTATCATCAATTTGATTAAAATCAATCCGATCAACCAACCTCTTCCCTTAAATTCTCTTCTCGCCAAAGCGTAGGCGGCCATCCCGTCAAAAATCAGGTTGGCCGCCGTGATAAAAAACGTAACGATCAGAGAATTTAGAAAGTACCGACCGAAATTACCCTCGATCCAGACTTCAATAAAATTCCCCAAGGTAAATTCCCCGCCAATCGGAAACACCGAGCCCAAACCCAAAGGACCCGACCGATCCAAAAAACTGGTGACAAACATCACCCATAAAGGAACCAAGGTTATCAACGCCAATGAAAACAATATAATATGCAATATCTGTTTTCTCATTCCCTGAATAAATAAATCGCCAAATAATGTGAAAATCAACTTCTAAAAATATATCAAGATGAACTACATCCAGTGTCGTGGTTGTTCGCCTAGTAAAAAATCAAATAAAAATCGTCATAACCCTTTACTTAAAAACCCCAGCTCTGATAATAAAATCGAAAATTAAATAAAAAAGCACGGATTATACAAAGAATTAATTTTACATTATTTTTATTTTAATATAAATCTAGCACATTAAAAAAAGAAAACCTAACTTTATTTGTAAGGATTGTTGACCTTTGTTTTTTATTTATGTAATTTTCCTTACATCAAAACAAATTTAATTTGTTCTTTAGGATGTGCCCTTAACTTTATATATGATCAAAATTAAAAAAGGCTTGAAGCTTCCCATCTCAGGCGAACCCCAACAGAAAATTTCCAAAGGAAATTCAGTCAAGACCGTTGCGCTCGTAGGACCCGATTACAGGAACATGAAACCGACTATGGCTGTAAAAGTTGGCGACAAGGTTAAACTGGGACAGGTTTTGTTTGAGGATAAGAAAAATCCAGGTGTACTTTTTACGGCGCCGGGATCTGGAACCATCATAGCGGTTAACAGGGGAGAAAAAAGAGTCTTTCTTTCGGTTGTCATCCAGTTGCAAGGTGATGAGGCCGAATCCTTTGGGGTATACGAGGAAGGCAAACTTTCTCAGTTGGAGCGTGTGGAAATTCAAGATAACCTTTTGCGCTCGGGTATGTGGACGGCCTTTAAGACAAGACCCTTCAGCAAGAGTCCTCAACCCGGTTCAACCCCAAACTCGATCTTTGTAACCGCCATGGACACCAATCCACTGGCACCCGATCCTGAGATTTTTCTATCCGAACATCCTTCGGCTTTCGTCAACGGATTGAAACTGCTTTCCAAGCTGACTGATGGAAAAACCTATCTGTGCATTGCCCCTAACAGCAACATCCCTGGAAAGGACCTGAGTACAACCGAAACGATTACTTTTTCAGGACCACATCCAGCGGGTCTTGCGGGTACCCATATCCACCATTTAGATCCAGTGCATGCCCAAAAGACCGTCTGGTCGATCAATTACCAGGATGTCGTCGCCATCGGCTATCTTTTTACCACTGGCAAGCTCTTTGTGGAAAGGATCGTATCCTTAGCGGGCCCACAGGTAAAAAACCCCAGGCTTATAAAGACCAGAACCGGAGCCAGTATCGATGATCTTATCAAAGGGGAGACCAAAACCGGCAACAACCGGGTTATATCCGGCTCAGTTCTCTCAGGACTCACCGCCAACAAAGAACTCGCTTTCCTGGGCAGATTTCATAATCAGATTTCTATTTTGGAAGAAGGCTTTAAAAGAGACTTCCTTGGCTGGCTGGCTCCGGGATTCAATAAATTTTCCATTAAACAAATTTTTATCTCAAAATTGTTCCCCACTAAAAAATTTAACTTCACCACTTCCGAAGAGGGAAGCACAAGAGCTATGGTTCCAATCGGCATGTATGAGAAAGTGATGCCCTTGGACATCCAGCCAACTTTTTTATTGCGTTCTTTAATCACAAAAGACACCGACAAGGCCCAGGCGCTAGGCTGTCTGGAACTGGAGGAAGAAGATCTAGGACTTTGCACCTTTGTATGTCCTGGAAAATACAACTACGGGTCTATCCTTAGGGAGAACCTCACTCAAATCGAAAGGGAAGGTTAAATGAAGTTTTTACGGGATATTTTAGACAAGCAACACCCGAAATTCGCCAAGGGCGGTAAGCTGGAAAAGTTTTACGCTCTTTATGAAATGGCCGACACCTTCCTTTATACGCCGGGCACCGTCACCAAAGAAGCCTCTCATGTACGCGATGGCATGGACCTAAAAAGGATGATGATCACCGTGGTTGTCGCTTTGACGCCGTGTATTTTAATAGCCATTTTCAATACCGGCTATCAGGCCAACCTGGCGATGGACCAGATGGGTGTTCCTGAGGCTTCGGGCTGGCGTGAGACAGTGATCGCTTTGCTTGGTAGCGGATACGACCCCTCCAGTATCTGGGCGAATTTTATCCATGGACTCCTTTATTTTCTACCGATCTTTCTCGTCTGCAACCTCGTTGGAGGTTTTTGGGAAGGTCTTTTCGCCTCGGTCAGGGGTCATGAGATCAACGAAGGTTTTTTGGTTACAGGGATGCTATTCCCCCTGATTCTACCCGCAACCATTCCACTTTGGCAGGTGGCGTTGGGAATCTCTTTTGGAGTGGTTTTCGGCAAAGAGATTTTCGGGGGTACGGGAAAAAACTTTTTAAACCCCGCACTTACAGGTAGGGCTTTTTTGTTTTTCGCCTATCCGGCGCAAATCTCGGGTGATCAGGTTTGGGTCGCGGTCGATGGATTCAGCGGAGCCACCCCGCTCGGAGCCGCGATAAATGGCGGTTTGCCCGCGATAGAGAAACTTTATAGTTTTTCAGACGCGCTGATCGGCTTTATCCCCGGCTCGATCGGGGAGACATCTGCTTTGGCATGTCTATTTGGAGCCATCGTTTTGATTGTATCCGGTGTCGGCTCATGGAGAATCATGCTCAGTGTCCTTATCGGAGCCATGGGACTTTCAGCCTTATTATATTTTGTCGGTAGCAGCACCAACCCGATGTTTTCCATTTCCCCCTTATGGCACCTGGTAATTGGCGGGTTTGCCTTTGGACTGGTTTTTATGGCAACTGATCCTGTATCCTCCGCAATGAGCGAAACTGGTCAGTGGATATACGGCATTCTCATCGGAATGATGGTCATCTTGATTCGGGTCGTTAATCCGGCCTACCCCGAAGGGATGATGCTGGCGATCCTCTTCGGCAATATTTGCGCTCCGGTAATCGATTATTATGTCGTCAAGGCCAACATCAAACGAAGGAAAATCAGAAATGCCCAATGATTCCATCATAAAAACCATCATCGTCGCATTTCTTCTTTGCGTCTTTTGCTCTGTTTTGGTTTCTAGTTCCGCAATCTACCTGAAACCGCTTCAGGAAAAAAACAAGCTTTTAGAAACCAAAAAGAATATCCTTATCGCCTCGGGGCTAATGGAAGAGGGCAAAACCATCGAAGAGATGTTAAACAAATAACGGTCAGGATCATCGACCTTAAGACCGGAGAGTTCGACGATGAGATCGATCCCAGCCAGTACGACGTAAAAAAAGCCATTAAAGACCCGCTTTTGGCTTATAAAATACCAAAAGATTTGGATTTGGCGAAAATCAAGCGAAGAGCAAAGTCGGTACCCGTTTATCTGGTGATGAAGGAAGATCAAATCGACACTGTCATTCTGCCCATCTACGGCAAGGGTCTTTGGTCTACCATGTACGCCTTTTTGGCTTTGGAAGGTGATACCAATACCGTCAAGGGACTATCCTTCTACGAGCACGCTGAGACTCCTGGACTTGGGGGCGAGGTTGATAACGAGCTTTGGAAGAAGTCATGGAAGGGCAAAAAGGTCTTTAGCCCCGACTGGGCACCGGTCATTGATCTTCCCAAAGCGAAAGTCGATCCACAAAGACCCGAGGCTATTCACCAGGTCGATGGATTATCAGGGGCGACTTTAACGACCAGAGGAGTAAAAAATCTATTACGCTACTGGCTTGGAGAAAACGGCTACGGCCCCTTCCTTGCCAATCTAAGACAACAAGGAGTCTAATATGATCAAGCCCAAAAACGTTTTATTAGATCCCATTTTTAAAAATAATCCGATCGCGCTTCAGGTTTTGGGTATCTGTTCTGCCCTGGCGGTTACCAGCAAGCTGGAGACCGTAATCGCCATGTCGTTTGCGCTGATGTTCGTCACAACTTTTTCCAACATCGGTGTCAGTCTGATCAGAAACCATATTCCAAACAGCATCCGCATCATCGTGCAAATGACCATCATCGCTTCACTGGTTATCATTGTCGATCAGGTCCTTAAGGCCTATGCGTTCGGCATTAGCAAACAACTTTCGGTCTTCGTGGGTCTCATCATCACCAACTGCATCGTCATGGGAAGGGCCGAGGCCTTCGCTATGAAAAATGGGGTGGGATTGAGTCTGCTTGATGGTCTGGGCAATGCCTTGGGCTATAGTCTGATTCTGTTTGTAGTGGGCTTTATCAGGGAGTTGACCGGTTCAGGTAAATTATTGGGATTTAATATTTTAACACCTATCACCGAGGCTGGTTGGTACCAGCCTAACGGCTTGATGCTCTTGCCTCCAAGCGCTTTTTTTCTCATCGGGATCTTTATTTGGATTCTAAGAAGCTGGAAAAAGGATCAAGTCGAAAAGGACAACTAAGCTATGTTAGAAACCTATTTAAATCTTTTAGTACAGTCCATCTTCATCGAGAATATGGCACTGGCCTTTTTCTTGGGGATGTGCACCTTTTTGGCCGTCTCCAAGAAAGTCGAAACGGCTTTGGGTCTTGGAATCGCGGTTGTCGTTGTCCAAACGATCACCATTCCCGCCAACTATTTGATTTACGCCTACATCTTAAAAGAGGGTGCCTTGAGTTGGGCCGGCATGCCCAATACCGACTTAAGCTTTCTAGGTTATATCAGCTATATCGGTGTCATCGCGGCTATGGTTCAGATTTTGGAGATGGTGCTGGATAAGTACTTCACGTCTCTTTATAATGCGTTAGGGATTTTTTTACCATTAATTACGGTGAACTGCGCCATCTTGGCGGGCTCCCTGTTTATGGTCGAGAGAGATTATAATTTTCCAGAAAGCGTGGTCTACGGGATTGGGAGCGGCGCAGGATGGGCCATCGCCATTGTCGTTTTAGCTGGAATCCGCGAAAAAATGAAATACAGCGATGTACCGGACGGCCTAAAAGGGCTGGGAATCACCTTTATCACCGTTGGACTGATGGCGATGGCTTTTATGTCGTTTTCAGGAATCCAGCTTTAAGCTTTATCATCGATTTGAGTCTATATTATATTTTAATGAGCTAAGACTTTTATTAAGTTGCTTGTTTACTGCCAATAAAGAGATTTTGTAATGACCGAAATATTATTAGGAGTTGCCTTTTTTACCGGTATCGTACTGAGCCTTGTTCTGGTCATCTTGTTCGCGAAATCAAGGCTTGTGAGCACTGGCAAGGTCAAGATCCTGATCAACAACGATGAATCCAGCGCAATCGAAGTTCCAGCCGGAGATAAACTTTTAGGGGCTTTGGCCGGGCAGAAAATCTTTTTATCATCGGCCTGTGGCGGCGGCGGAACCTGTGGACAGTGCAGGGCCAAGGTCTTCGAGGGTGGTGGAGATATCTTGCCGACCGAACAAAGCCTGATCACCAAGAAAGAGGCACTAGAGGGTGAGAGACTCGCCTGTCAGGTGGCGGTCAAAAGGGACATGAAAATCGAGGTTCCCGCAGAGGTATTCTCAGTCAAGAAATGGTCCTGCAAAGTCGAATCGAATCACAATGTCGCGACCTTCATCAAAGAATTGGTCATAAAGCTCCCGCAAGGAGAGAACGTCGATTTTAGAGCTGGTGGCTACATCCAGATCGAATGCCCGCCGCACGACCTAAAATACGCTGATTTTATAGTTGAGGATGAATACCGGGGCGACTGGGACAAATTTAACCTCTGGAAATACCAGTCCCATGTAACCGAAGACGTAATTCGCGCCTACTCCATGGCAAACTACCCTGAAGAAAAGGGCCTAATCAAGCTGAACGTGCGTATCGCGTCTCCGCCCCCAGGCGCTCCAGACCATATTCCTCCCGGAATCATGTCCTCCTATATTTTCAACTTGAAGCCAGGAGACGATGTTATTATATCCGGACCCTTCGGTGAGTTTTTCGCCAAGGAAACTGAGGCCGAGATGGTATTCATTGGGGGTGGAGCCGGCATGGCACCCATGCGCTCTCATATCTTTGATCAACTAAGAAGAATCAACAGCAATAGAAAAATCACCTTTTGGTACGGCGCAAGAAGCTTAAGAGAGATGTTTTACGTGGAAGACTTCGATGAACTGCAAAAAGAAAACAAAAACTTCACTTGGCACGTCGCGCTGTCCGACCCACAGCCTGAGGACAACTGGAAAGGCTACACTGGTTTTATCCACAATGTGCTTTATGAATACTATCTCAAAGACCACCCCGCGCCAGAAGACTGCGAGTACTATATGTGCGGCCCCCCCATGATGAACAAGGCGGTAATAGACCTTTTGGAAAGTCTTGGAGTAGAAAAAGATAACATTTTGTTGGATGACTTTGGTGGTTAAGATCCATTCCCCGCTTACCAAGCCCATCTTATCTCTTACCTTACTATTAAGCCTCTTTTTTTCGGCTGGTTGCGAAAATTCAAATAGAAAACCGGAATATCAAGTTATATCGGGCAGAACCATGGGTACCAGCTACCAGGTCAAGCTCGCCGGAAACAATCTTCCTCATAAAACACAACCGATTAAAAAGGAAATTGATTTGCGGTTAGAGCGCATCAATCAGCTGATGTCGACCTATTTTCCCGATTCTGAGTTAAACAGGCTTAACCGAACTGACAGCAAGTGGTTTCCGGTCTCCAAAGAAACCTATTTTGTTATCGGAAACGCCCAAAGGATAAGCCGAGACAGCGGAGGAGCCTTCGATATTACGGTCGGGGCTTTGGTAAATTTGTGGGGATTCGGTAACAAAATAAGAGCCGATCAGATCCCCGATGAAAAAGCCATTTCAACTTTGAAAAATAAATTGGGTTATGATAAGATTATGTTAAACCCCGATGAGCTTCTCATTGGGAAAAAACACCCCGAAATCACCCTTGATCTTTCGGCCATTGCCAAAGGTTACGCTGTTGACTCTGTAGCTGCCCTGTTAGAGAAAAGGGGCATTTTAGACTATATGGTCGAGATCGGCGGAGAAATTAAGGCCAGGGGCTATAAAGCTGAGAACCACCCTTGGGTTCTGGCAATCGAAAAACCGATTCTCGAATCCAGAGAGGTTCAGAGACTTGTTTCTCTAAACGATCAAGGGATGGCGACTTCAGGGGATTACCGTAACTATTTTGAAAAAGACGGGGTAAGATATTCACATAGCATCAATCCAAATACGGCGAGGCCCATCACCCACAAACTGGCATCGGTCAGCGTGATCAACCCTTCGACAATGATCGCTGACGGATGGGCAACCGCTTTGATGGTTCTGGGACCTGAGAAGGGTTATGAAATCGCTTTGAGAGAAAAACTCGCTGCTTATTTTATTTACAGGGAAAAAGACGGATTCGTTGAAAAGTATACCCCTGATTTCGAGAAATATTTTATCGAAACCAAAACAAGACTTTAAGCGTTTATGAGTACCTTTATCGCCGCGTTGATCATAATTGGCTTAGCCATGCTGGCTATGTCCGTTGGCATGATCCTAAGCAATAAATGCATTCAGGGTTCTTGCGGCAACAAGAATCTCCTGGCGAAAATCCAAGGGACTTCCGCTTGCGATTTTTGCGATAAGAAACAAGACTGCTCTGAAAGCGCGTCCTGAGACTTTAATTGGACAACTTGGTTGAGCAAAGTTGCGCCGGATTCATTGAACCTGCCCGGTAATCTCAAAAAGGTGATAAACCGGATTTTTTGGCGCGATCTGAAAAGAACCCAGATACCACAGATTGTTTTTATCCTCCTGGATCAACTCACCGGCAACAGCAAACCTAAATTTTCTGCTTTCCACTTCTACCCCCGGCTCAATCAGAACATGAAGTTGAGGGGTCTGGTCATAAAATTCCAGCGATAAAATCTCCGCGCCTTTTGGCATCGAGAGCTCAAAGCTGTCCCTGAGTTGCAAATCAAATTTCAGAGTTTTGACCATAATGTTATCCGATTGCTATAGTGGACCCATTTGTCCAGACAATTTTTTGTTGAGTCATATTCCTTTACTTGATCTATTTTAAGCTGCTTTTTTATCTCTTCTTTCGATAAATTTCCAACGGTTTTTTGTAGATCAGGACCGAGTGAAATCGGTTGAAGTCATAAAAGAGCATCGAAGCGTTCTTAAAATCAATTATTTCCAATGATTGAGGCTACTCGGGGTGGCTTCATGCTTGCTGGCCAACCGGGCTTGGGACATTTCCCCCGATAATTGTTCCAAAACTATCTTGGTTTTGAACTCGAGACTGAAATTTAGTTCCTTTTTTACTCATTTTCCTCTTGAATTGAAGTTTGATTTAACTATTCAGAAATGACAACCAATGGAAAAACTGTTTGAATTTATAGTTCCATTATACCAATTCCATGATTGATTAGATCGATCCTATTTGCTAATAATAAGTTTGAGGAAGCGATCCGACTTGTAAAATCGGCATAACCGTTTTTTAAAAATACTTCTAGAAATCGAGCTTTATGGAAAACCACCGTCAAGTCCAGAGAAATTTTCTTAAATACTACCTGGACGTGAAAGAGGAACCGGAAGGTGAAGTGATCGGCCAACTTTACGATCTCAGCGACAAGGGGATGATGTTATTAAGCGAGCGGTCCTTAGAGGAAAATATGGAAATGGATTTCTGGATCGGTTTAAAGGAAAACGTTAACGGCAAGAACATGATCCGCGGCAGGGCAAAGAGCCTTCGCTGCGTCAAAGACATGGATTTCGACAAGCACCGGATCGGGTTTCAATTTATCGAAATCTCCAGAGAAGATACCGAAACGATCAACCAACTGATCGAACGATTCGGCTACAACATCAATCTATAAGAAGAGTTTGTTTATTTTAGCCCGACCGGGGGCATGAAACGGTCGCAGAGAGTCTATGGAAACTTAACGGTTGGCCATTTCGGTACTGCCCCGTTTGTTTCTAGGTGGAAGATAGTTGATGGGATCGATAGGTTTACCGTTTTTGATAACCTCGAAATGCAGGTGAATCCCGGTAGACCTGCCCGTGTTGCCCATTTTTGAAATCAGGTTCCCTTTGCGCACCAGCCTTCCTTTTTTTACGTAGATTCTGGAGTTATGGGCATAGAGTGTTTTAAGACCGCCCCCATGATTGATGATCACCGTTTTACCATAGCCCTTTTTCCAACCCGCGTAAACTACGGTACCAGATTTGGCTGCCCTGATCTTTTCGCCAGCTGTTTTGGTGATATCGATGCCTTGGTGCATTCTTCCATGCCGTCTCCCAAACCTAGAGGAAATACTGCCCTTGGATGGCCAGAGCATTCGATCGTTCTTGGTAAAACTCTCCAAATTGACAGGATTGTACTCGTTACTTCTTGAAACGGGTTGAATCTGTTGGGGAATAAATATTTTCATACCCGCGGAGAGATCGTTGGGGTCGTAAATTTGATTTTCCCTTTGAAGCCTGATCTGATCGACCTTAAACCTTTGGCTGATTCTAAAGAGGTTATCTCCGGGTTTAACTTGGTACCAAACCCCACCATTAATAACAGGGCGGCTGTTTTTGACCGAACAGGAACCCAAGCCCCAGATTAGCGCGGTCATCGTCAAGCTGATCAACAATATTTTTTTTAATTCAACAAATGATTTTTTTTCGCTCATTTTGACTAATTGATTGTTTTTGCTACCTAGTTTTCATTATAGCATGCTGTTTTATTTAGTTGTTAATTTTATTAGCTGTTTTATAATTTAATGCAATATCCGTGCTGGTTTTAAACTTTTGCCACACTTACTCATTCGCGCAGCAAATCAAACCTGATAAAGTTTATTTTTTTAATAAAAAACTTCCATGTCTGGCAATTTATCATAAAAGCATTTAAGTTCTTTTAAAAGACCTGTTGGAATATTTTTAATAATTATGTATTCTCGTAAGATAAATTATCGAAACAGAAAAATCTTATTCACTGATTTTTATAAATGAGCGCAGAACTAGCAAGCGAGCCTGAAGAGAATAAATTTAAGTCTTATCTAGAGGCATCAAAACCCCAAAATCCCGATCTGGTGGCTAATTTTATCGGGTTGCAGGACCCAAGGCAAATCGAGGGCATGGACTACATCAGAGGCCAGCTAGAGAAAAAGGGATTTCGAGTCGACTCATACGAATATAAAGTAACGACCAAAACCGAAATCAGAAGACCCATCAACCCCAAGTTAAAAAACGGTCCCACCGAAAGAGTTACCCTTGAGGAAAAAATCAATGTCAACAGCAATTTCAAGGCCGTTCGCCAGCTCGATTGGAGAGTTTCCAAAGACCCGGAAAATATCTTGATCCTTCAGGTGACCCGCGCTAAGGGCGAGTCACTCAGCTTGCCGATCATCTTCCCCAATATCATTAAAAAAGGCCGCCAAATCCTCGTCAACCGAATCAGCAAGGTCACCCACGCCCAGCTTATCGCCAAACCGGACTTGAAGTTCGAGACAATCCCAAAACCCATCGAAGATTGCCCGGAGCTAAAAGAACAACTTCTGGAACGCTCCAAAAGAAAAAAAGGCATGCAGTCCACCGTGAGAGAATTGCTTGATATGCCAGGACTACCAGTGAGTATCTCCGAAAAAATCGCCGGAATCGCAACTGGAAAGGCGATCGACATCACCGACACAGAAGCTATTAACATCATCCTGCTTTCTGATCTACAAACCCGCTATATGGGCCTACTGCAGAATTTTATCGAGGAAGTGGCCAACAAGAGTACTCCGGTTCCGGGTCTTGCCAAACAATTCCAGGAAATGACCTTAAGCCTCAAGCCCAACTATCTGGCCAATAAATTCCAGATGTATTTTGACGAGGAAGTTCATTTCAACGACAATGCGGACGTCTTCAAACAGATTTTCAAGACTCTGCAGAAAATGGAGGAGAAAGCCATCATCGTCAATGACAAGCCGGTCACCAAAAACCAGATATTCACCCAAATCAAAAGCATCGTCGTTTTGTCCCGAAGTCAGGTCGATCCGGAGCTGTGGAAAAGATGCCTATTTCTTTATGATCCCGACGAAGAAAAAAATCTGGTCAATAAAAACGATCAGGTGATCGATGAATTGGTTGAGAATTGCAGAAAAATTATCATGAGCATCCACAGTGCAGCCTCGCAAAGCCTGCTGGAAGTCTACCTGACTCATAACGCTGATTATTTTATGAAAAATAAATTCGTCCGTTTTGATCAGGAACCCTTCGAGAAAAATGAGCCGGCGTTTTTTAAAAGCATGGTAATGCCTCTGCTTCAGCTCAAGTCACCCAAAAAAGGTGAAAAAGAAACGATCTTTAAGCTCTTTTCTGAAAGGGGTATCGAGCCCAATAAACTGATCCACCCCGTGCATTGTATGGGGGCCGCCTACGGTTTTTTAATTGGAAAACAGATTTTAGAGGGTATGCAAAAATTTTTACAGATCGGATTAAATACTCTTTTTCACCGCTTCGGTAAGGATTTTTTCGAGATCTGTTATGAGCGGATCATCTTTGAGGCCGGCCTGCCGGTCTCAAGAGCTAATTTCGCGAAATGGCTGATTTTAAAAAGAATTATCAACAAACCGGAAGAATTCGGTTATATCCCGATCGAAAATGAGACGGACTACGACCCTTTGCTGACACCCGAAATCTTGGCCGGTAGCGGTCAATCCATTTTCCCGGTCAATTTCACCTCGAAAGAGTTCACCAAAGCTTTTTTTGAAAAACAGGACCAGTTCATAGCCTTTATCCAAAGGCTCAAGGGAAGTCTGGCCACCCAGGATTCCGAATTCAGCGCGGCCCAGGTCTTTATGGATCTCGCTAACGCGGGCAGATATAATTTCCGTTCCTCCGGATTTAAAAAACAACTCAAGGGAACCTTTTTATATGACGAGCTCAGCGAGGTTATCTCGAATTCCTGTAGCGACATCAAAAAGGAAATCGAGGCAAACGCCACCAACCGAAAAGCGATCCTGAAGATCCCGCTCGCCTACTCTTCGATCCTTTATATCGGTAGTACTTTTAGCGTTTATGTCGGGGACCATGCCGTCCAGGTCCACCTAATGGCCGTTCCGGTCCTCAATGTAGAACAACTGAGCGACATTTCCAAGACCTTTTCCAAAAACATGATCCAACATCTCAAGCAAACCAACACCAGCGAAAGGAAAGGCTTGGTCCAGGCTATCAAGATCCTGAATGAATACATCAAAATGTCCCTGGAGTTTACCCGGTTTAGCTCAATCCTCGTCATGGACAGGATGATCCATCATATTCTCGATCAGGAACACAAGAAATCTGAAAATACCCCACTCCATCAAAAATATTTCGTGTCTGACCGTGACAAGCTTTTTGTTGGCAACATCAAAGACATCAATATCGGTAATCTCGCTTTGTACCAGATCGACAACATTAAGATCAATCTTGACGAACTCGACACCATGGCCTTCGGTAAGGCTCTGCAATGTATCGGTTTTTACAAATCCGCGCAAAAAACGATCAAGGATAAAATGGAAATCATCGGCAAGGTGATGATCATTTTAGGGCGGTTCGCAACCCACCTAAAGGAAACCAAGGAATGGAAAACATACTATAAGCTCATCGAAAACCTAAAACAGTTGGTTCCCCAACCGATCGAAACCCTCAATGACAAAAAACTCAGGATGCTGAAAGTAATCAGCGACGAACTTAAAGGAATGCTTCAGACCTCGACCAACAACGATAACATCGTTAATCAACTAGTAGGGGAATGGAAAAGAAGATACCCCAGTATGATCGCCAAATTCTACTTCTACAACTCTTTTTTGGATAGCGATCAATCCTTTAAGGATAATCTGGTTTTAGAGATCAAACAATCCCGTAACTTTATCAATCTCCTAAAATCGAAGAAAAGCGTCTTCTTCTTTCCCGAAGGATCAAAGGACTTTCAGATCAGTCATATGAATGAAATCGGCAACTTTCTTAAAAAAATAAACTATCAGGGCAACATTTATGTCGAAATCCAAAATCTTAGCGATGAAAAGATAAATGCCATCACCAAAATGTTTTATCCCAACCACTTCTTCAAGCTCAACCAGCTAAACCCCATCAAAAAAACGCCACCCAAAGCGTAAATCCTAACCGATCTCCGAGGTGATCTTATGGACCAAAAAATGGTGGATCTGCCCTGGATCGAGTTTGACGAACAACAAATCCTCTTTCAAGGAGGCCGAGAGATAGATATATTGCGCTCCATCCTGGTTTAGGTCTAAAAAACGGTACTCTCCCTCGAAATTGAGATCGATGACCTTCTCCAGCTGAACGTGGCCCCAATGCTCCATATCGTCCAGATTAAAGATGACCAACTCAGCCTCGATGTTGATGTCTTTTAGACCCGCTTCCATCTTTAGGACGCTCCATTTTTTGTCTTTACCCCTATAAACGATTGGCCGATCTTTTGGATCGCTGAAAACGCAGGAAAGTTGACCGCCCGGGTTTTCCTCGATTTCAAGATCATGGAAATAGTCAAAAAATCTGATCTCCCTCTTGCCAATCCTGAGCAATTTATCCCTCAAATCCCTATCCTCCACCATCCGCTCGATGGGAGGCGAAAAAAAGCTCCAGTTATTCCATTCGTTCCCAACTTCACCGGATGTGCCTGGCTGTAGATTGATGTTATTTTGAACATCGGGCTTGCGGAAGGCCGGACACAAAAGCGAAATCAGGCTTGAGAGACTAAAAAGAACTTCTTCCGATTTTGACCCGAAACAAAGTCTCCTGACGATCTCAAACGAAAATTCGTCGCTGATTTCCTCAAGCGAAAGGGGAATATCACTTGCGACAAAGGGCAGCCCCAAAACCCTCCTGCAGAAATCAAGGATATTGGCCTCATCCTCAAAGTCATCCCTCGATCCTTTCTTGTTGAGAAGATACTGAAGCAATGTCGAGGTATCGTGCGTCTCAACCGTCAGTAATGTTTTTTCGCTATAGTTCTTAAGAGGTTTCCGCTTCCAATTATCATTTTCCCAACGGACAATCGCCATCCCGCTGATGTTTTCACCTTTCTTTATATAATCCTTGAGTACATTCTGAGTAACTTTAACCCGCTCAGCATCACCTGCGATCTCTCCTCTTATTTCCAAACCGCACTGAATCGCCAGATCCAGGAACCATCTGAGATTCTCTTTCCTCATTATTTCATTCTCGGTTGTGAAACGACCGTTAGGTCCACTTGTCGCTTTTTTTAGCCGCATAGGAAGAGTATACTGACCGCACCACCCCACCAGATGATCAATGAAGATACCACTTCCGATTTTTCTAATCCAGCTTAAGCGTTGAATCAAATAGTCCTTGAGTCCCGGGGTTTTTTCTCGGTAGGCCGCAATTCCCCATGCCTGCTCGGGATAACCGTTTTGCGGTTCGGGAGAACAGCCCACTTGGCGGCTTTGATCGAAGACCTCCGGATGGAAATAAACATCCGGACTATGGCACTCGATCCCGAAGGGTAAGTTGACGATAATCCCGATCTTTTTCATATCCAGTGCCTGAATCAGGTTTTGTCTTTGCTCGAAACACAGGAACTGAATATAGCGGTGATATAATAGCCGCTCCCTATTCTCCAAAACCAGTTTTAAGACCTTGGGATGGTTGACCTCACGGTATTCTTTCCTGTCCAGGGAAATGGATTTTTCCTTGTAAAGCGCAAAAAGAGCATACTCGTTTATCCAGTAACGGGCGGTCTCCAAAAAAGACTCGAACTCCTTGTTCCTCTGGATGGAAACCTGAGTGATAAATATTTTAAAGCATTCCCTTAAGACCAGATCCAGCAGACTCCGCTTTAAGGTATAGCTTACCCGGCGGTTTGAACTGAATTTCTCCTTGTAGCTCAGCTCGATCTCGGTCAAAAAACGAAAGAGTGACTTGTTCAGGTTAAGCTCGGGTATCAAAAACAGATCCAGTTCATCAGGATTCAAGGCGAACCCGCTGTTTAGTGAAAAAGGACTGGCTGTATCGGATGAACGACTGCCGTTGGGAAGATCATAAATATCTCCCCGGATGCCCAACTCAACCATCAGGTCGCTTAAATGATGAAGGCCCGCGATAGTTCCTGTACCCAAGGACCTGCCCTTTACGCTGTTGAGCTGTGAAGTCGCAACCAGTAGATTAAGTTTCATGGAACCCTTTTTCATCTTTCAACTTAAATTCAAGTATCTTGCTCTCAGGATTAAAGGGCTTTAGCTGATTTAGCCCCAGTTCTCCGGCGATTTCTTCAACCTTCTTCTCTTGCTGGCTACTTGAGAGTTCCTCGATCCGCCCAGGATCAAGCAGGGCCTCCAAGGGGATCATCCCCACCAGTTCAGAACCGGTTACGTCAACGCCAAGCCTGAGTGCTTCCTGGCGAATGGTATGAAATACCCGAACCAGTGGTGATTTTCTGAAATCTAAAATATTGGTGCTAACCTGAGCTTGTTGAAGCTCCTCCATGTACCAGCCGATCGCCTTGACGAATTTTAACATCCCTTCTCTACGGACAGGCTTATTATCTAGATCATAGACCTGCCGGCCATTACTGTCTTTAAGAAAACGGCCCGACTCCCTTATGATTGCGGCGATTGTTTTGGCCTGTTGAAGAGTTCCGTTGAGGTTGACGTTATAAGCGATCAGAAAATCCCGCGCCCCGATCACGGTTAATCCCGACTTAGGATTAAAGATTGGCGACCCCACATCCGGTAGCCACTTAGGGTCTTTGAGTTTGTCACTTAACCCTTCATACTCTCCCCTTCTTAAATCAGAAAGGTTTTTTCTTTTATCATCACCCGCCGACCTCTCATAATAATAAATCGGCACCTCTAGCTCTGACCAGATTTTCTCGCCAAGCCTTTTCGCAAGCGCGTCACAATCCTTAAAATCCACCCCTGAAAATGGAACCAAGGGACACACGTCACAAGCCCCGATCCTGGGATGAGTTCCTACGTGACGACTCATATCGATCAATTCGACGGCCCTTTTAATCCCCGAGAACAAGGCCACCTCCAGAGAGGCAGGATCACCGACCAGAGTATAGACCGTTCTGTTCGCGTCCCTGCTCGGATCGATATCAAGGAGTTTTGTTCCCTCACATCCCGAAAGCGCAGCGGCAATCGAACTAATTACTCCAATATCCCGGCCTTCTGAAAAATTAGGCACTGCCTCAATCAGTTTCATCTAAAAACGGGTTTATCAAGAATAAAAAAAAGAATAAGCTTAAGCATGAGTCTATCAATATTTCAATGACCATTCATTGATATTTTGCGATCAGGGTGATAAAACCCCAATGAATTTTAAACGATCAAAAACATTCAGTCCCCCTGATAGTCGGGAAATAAAGGGCTCAACCTTAACGAAAAATCGTTCCAAATGATTATTCTTAGCTTAGGGTGTCATTTTGAGAAATCGGATTTTACTTTTAAATCAATATTTTTAATTCTAAGGGATTTAATCAAATTATGAAAGCTTGTTTAGAATATTTTATCCTCCCGGTTATAAAACAGCCATGAAACATCAACTGCGCCTTTCCGCACTCGGAATGGTCAATGTTTTAGGCCAAAATCCAACGGAAATTTATGATAAGCTCATCAATCTTGACCGTTCGGTGATCACCCAGAATTTTAAAATCGGTATGGATAAAATAACATCCTTGGCGGCCATCAGGGTCGACCTAAACCCTCTGACGGAATTCCCGGATTACGACTGCCACAACAACCGGATTGCCGCGATTGCCCTTGAATCCATCTTTGAGCCAATCAAAAAGGCAATCGATCTCTATGGCCCAGCGAAAATCGGTGTCGTCATGGGAACAAGCACCTCCGGCGTTCAGGCGACCACCGATGCGCTGCGGTACTTCGACTTAAAAGGAGCCTTTCCTGAGAACTTTCACTACCGCCAGCACGAAATCAACGGTTTGGCTGATTTCATAGCCAAGAAAACCGGAGCCCAAGGTCCCTGCTACTCCGTTTCGACCGCCTGTTCCTCCAGCGCCAAGGTCTTTGGTTCGGCCCGCTCCCTGCTTGAGTTGGGAGCCTGCGAAGCCGTTATCCTCGGAGGATGCGATTCTCTTTGCGATTTGACCATCCAGGGTTTCTCCTCTCTGGATGCCCTGTGCCGTGGAGATTGTCTGCCTTTTAGCGGGAACCGGGATGGACTGATGTTGGGTGAGGGCGCGGCCATTTTCCTGCTTGAGAAAAAATCCGGCGGTGTCCAGCTGATGGGAGTTGGAGAATCCCAGGATGCCCATCACGTATCTGCGCCTCATCCCGAGGGTCGTGGTGCCACTGCGGCCATGAAAGAGGCTCTTTTGGACGCTGGTCTTCTGCCAAAACAAATTGACTACCTCAATCCGCATGGAACCGGAACTTTTTTAAACGACCAGATGGAAGCCTGGGCGATCAAAAAACTTTTTGATTTTCCCCTGCCGCTAAGTTCCACCAAATCCCTGACAGGTCACTGTCTCGGAGCCGCCGGAGCGATTGAGGCGGGAATTTTATGGTTGGTTTTATCACAGCGGTTCGAAAAACGCTTGCCGCCTCATTTTTGGGATGGCCAAAAGGACCCCGAACTGCCGGAACTCAACCTGATTGAAGAGCCAATATGCCTGCCGGATAACCAAGAGCTTTACTTCCAGAGTAACTCGTTCGCTTTTGGCGGCAACAACACCTCGATCGTTTTAGGGTTAAGGGATTGAAGATGCCGGACTATCCTCCTGTGCAAGACCTGCTCCCCCAAAAGGAAGCTATGATCTTTTTGGATAAGATCATCAATCATCAACCGGGCCGGACAAGTTGCGCCGCCAGGGCTAAAAGGGACAATCCACTGTTCGACAAGGGTTCAAACAGCCTGCCTTTCGCCGCGACCCTGGAAATGATGGCCCAGTGCGCAGCCTTGCACAACTATCTCAACGCTCGTGATTCTCGAAAGCCAAAGATTGGTTTCGTCGTGGCGGTCAAAGATTTTTTATTCGAAGCCGAAAGAATTGAGGAGGGTGAAAGGCTCTTGATTACTGCCGATTTGGTCCTGGAACTCGGCAACTACTATCATTTTGATTGCGAAACGTTTTATTTTGACTCGAAAACAACTTTCGCTAAGGCCAGAGTAAAAATCTATTGTCCAGAAGACCTCTTTCACCTATAGTCAACCATGAAAATTCTTTTTATCTCCGCCAATTCGGAAACCTATCCCTACCCGGTGACACCCCTTGGCATCGCCTACTTGATACAGGCCGTCAAGGAACGGGGCCATCAATCGGCTACCTGTGATCTCTGCTTCGAGGATAACAAACCAGCGGCTCTCACTCAGATCGTCGCTGATTTTAAGCCTGATTTTATCGCGGTTTCCATCCGCAACATCGACAACACCTCCTATTTAAACCCCTTTTTTTATCTTGAGGATATCAAGGAGCTACTCAGGCTCGTCAAACAAAAAACCCCGGCACCCATGATCCTTGGAGGCTCAGGCTTCTCCCTTTTCCCCGAGGAAATCCTGAGGTTTCTTGAGTTGAACTTCGGAATCAAAGGCGAGGGAGAAAATGCCCTCCCCCAATGGATTGATGCCATCCATAATCGGACAGGATTCCAGGGGATAAAGAATCTGTGTTACCTTTATGAGAAGCGTTTCATTCAAAACCCGCTTGAGAGAATCGATAAGATCAGCACACCCGATCGCTCGGGCCTTCAAAACAGACGTTATTTTGAACTGGGAGGCATGGCCAATCTGGAGACAAAAAGGGGTTGTCCCTTTACTTGCGATTACTGCTCCTATCCCCTGATTCACGGGAAAAAAGCCCGGCTAAGGGAGCCCACGGAAATTATCGAGGAGCTATACCAACTACAAACCAGGGAGGGAATCGATCACGTTTTTTTTACCGATGACATCTTCAACCATCCGCTGGAGCACGCCCTCGAGATTTGCGAAGGAATGATCAGACGCGAGCTTAAAATCAACTGGTTTTGTTTCGCGACCCCTAGAGCTGTTTCATTTGATGAGGCCTCATTGATGAAAAAGGCCGGCTGTATGGGGGTCGAGTTCGGCAGCGACGCGGGTTCGGAACTGACCCTGAAGGGACATGGGAAAAGCTTTGGGTTGGAGGATATCAAGACCACCATCCTTAACTGTCAAAAAGCGAAACTCCCTCAGGCCCACTACTTGATCTTAGGCGGTCCCGAAGAGAGTCTGGACAGCTTAAAGGAGACCGTTGAGTTTTATAAGACACACCGGCCCAACGCCGTCATCGCCAGCGTCGGGGTCCGAATCTTCGCGGAAACCACCTTAAGACTCAGGGCCATTAAAGAAGGCATCATCACCCCTGAGCAAAACCTCCTAAGACCCGCCTTTTACCTCAGCCCGGCGATCAATAAAAATCAGTTCATCCATCAGCTAAGACAACTGATTGTCAAGGAAACAAACTGGATTGTTCCCGACCTAAAAATCGGCCCTGAAAAAAAGACTCTGGAATTCTTAAGGGAAAAAGGAATCAAAGGCCCGCTATGGAATTTGTTGAGCTGATCTCGCCTGAGGTCGAGCTAAAAACAGGGCCTCCATCATTGCTTGGGAATATAGTAATTGCCGATCGATTCTAGGACCTTGCTTCTGCCGGACCTCTGCTTTTGATTCAGCATGATCACAAAGGGTTTCCAATGGTCTTTTTTTATTTCCAGGTAACCCGCTAGATTATGCACGTCACGTAAGGAGCCTGACTTGGCCCTGATCGACCATTGACGTCCCAGCCTGGCCAAACGGAAATATCTGGAATCAGCGAGACTAGGTAGAAGATCCCGGTAAGGTTCGAAATACTTTAATATTTTCAGCATGGCCAAAAGCCCCACGCGGTTTTCCTTCGACAGCCCTGATCCCTCTCTTAAAACCAGTTCGCTATCATTAAGCCCCAACTTGTGGATTAAAAAACGCCGCATGATCTCGACCCCTGCTTGAACCGTCGCTGGCTTCCCGTATTTCTCCAATGCCATGACCGCCATAATTTGATTGGCGATAAAGTTGCTGGACTGTTTCAGCATGCTTCGCACAACTTCTGTGAGGTCCTTCTGAGATTGATGAGTCAAAACCGGATTGAGTCCATCGGGGACGGTTTCCCTTTTCATCGTTCCTTCGAATTTCCCTCCATACTTACCAAAAGCCTTTAAGACCAATTCACCGGTATATATCGAACTCTCAGTGGCGCTTAACGGCACTGAGAATTTCTGCACTCCTAGGGGAAGCCCTTTGATACGCTTTAAAACCATCGGAGTAATAGGCGTTTTTTTCAAGCGGGAAGTCACCTCGGTTTTCGACTCAATCTCTACAACGATGATGTTCTCATTCGTTGAAAGAGCTCCAAGAGGTGCCTCAAAATAGTTTAGACTCGGCCTGCGGCCATCAAAATCGACCATTTCCTCAAAGGCCGAATCATCCAAAATTAAATGATTGAGTCTACGGTCAAACACCCCCTGCCGTTTTAGTTCGTGAGCGATTTCCTCCCAGTCCGACATATTGAGAGAAGGATCGCCTAGACCTTGTAAATAGAGATTGTCCATCTCATCCAAATAGATCTTTGTCAAAAAACGGTAATCGGGGCCAAGGACATTTAAGGCAGCCGCAGCGGTCGCAATCTTGATGATGGACGCTGGGGGATAGATACCATCATGATATAGTTCGTCCGGCTCTGCCGGATGACCAAGAGCCACCCCCCCATTTTTAAAGAGTTTAGCAAGTTGGTTGGACAGATTTTCCTCTTTTCGGGTAAGAAAAACCCGAACGGTAACGGGAATTTCCTTTTCATTGAAGGTCCCATGTTCGTTTAGAAGCACTAAAGAATCGATCCCAGTAAAACCCTTTTCCGGAAAATAAATCAGATTATTCCCTTTAAAATAGACTCGGCCATGTTTGGGCTCTTGAACGACTTCCGGTGTGCCTTTAAGGTCCTTCATATTATCAAGTGGTATTTTAAGCCGATTGTTTTGCACTATGGAAAACTCAAGTTTCTTGTTCGCCAGATCCAGTTTCGAGCGCTTAACCTTAAACTCAATGCGACCGATTTTGCCCATACCCTGATCATCTTCAACCAAAAACTCGAGACTGTCGTCGCCATAAAATCTCTTGAAAGGGATATATTCCAGGTTGGGGGGAATCCCGAAAAGATTGCCGTGCCTGGGTTTCCGATTCAACTTGAACCTGATCTTATCTTCTTCTGGATCAACTGCCTCCAAAAGAATATTGGCTTCCTCGTTTTCCATCAGAACAATCTTCTGATAAATCGGGGCGGGGGGGTCATTA
>JAOUME010000172.1 GCA_029881655.1 Deltaproteobacteria bacterium
AAAGTCAGATTGGGTTCACTGCCGCCAATTTCTTTGTAGCTTTCTCTCAACAGATTGATGACGATGATTTCCTCCAGATCCTGCGTACTGGCTTCAAGGATATCCAAAGCCCTTAACAGCTGGATGTTGTTTTTTGTTAAGTATTCAATTTCGTTTGAAATTTTTTTTATTGATGCTTCAACCATGATACCTCCATATAATAGTTTAAAAACAATTTATATGGTATATTCATATAGCGTGCCAAACTTTTTTGGCGTTTATATATCAATATAGTGTGAAAATATCATGGCAAATAATATAAAATAAACGATCTGGAGGAAATTAATTCTTGATGATTAATCGTCAGTTGGTACAGGTTTGGATTTTTTGTTTTTTTTCCAAAGATCGTTGAGATCGTTTTTATGAGGTCTTGATCGGCTCCACATGCAGTTTTTATAGGCACTATGCTCTTCGTCGCAGTATAAATTACGGTTTTCCCAGCATTTGATTCCCAGCTTGGAAGCTAGGGTGGGAAATTCTTTTTTCATAATCTTGTAGATTTTCCAGCTTAGATCTCTTATTTCCCATTGGGCTCTTTCGCACATGCGGACATCCAGGAATTGCTGCATGGCCTGGAAGCCCATGGCAAATTGTTCTCTTGAAACCGTTCCCATCGGGAGCGCAAAACGGGCATCTTCTTGTTTGATGTTGTTATCCAGACATAGGTTATAAAAATCCAATATTTCTTTTTGCAAACTGAGCCATCTTGGTAAAACCGTTTCGTTTTCCTGAATGGAAGGTGGCGTAACGAAGACTTTGATCCCCTTATTGAAATTAACATACCTCTGAGACATTTCCTCTCTTTCGATTCCGATGTGGTGGCGGTTAAATTGAGCGGTCAAGGCACGGCTGACGTTATCGATAACGAAGATGAAATGAATCTGCCTTAAAGGGCTTGTATGTCCCGTCCCCAGTTTTTCGTTGACGAATTTTTCCATGCTTTCCCTGGTGATTTCACCCTCGTTGATTTTTCGCCAGGTTTCCGCAGCGTCATCCTTCGAATAGCATATCCTGAAAGCCGAATAGGTGACAGCAACCGGGTCTTTTGTGCATCCTAAAAAGGAGACTTTTAACTCTGGGAATTGATGTTCGCGCATGGGTAAATCCGATTTCATTAAAAAAACTGTCTTAAGTAATAAAGGCCAGGTGATAAAAAGGGTTCTTTCAAGGAAAGAAATGTTTGCAAATCGAAATCCGTACCGAAAAACTTTTTCTCTGTCGGATAATACAGTTCGATTTCATCCGCAATTCCCAGGTCCCGCTTCATAAGATCGATGATTTGACGAAAACTCGCCAGATCATCGATCAAACCCAGATCAAGGGCTTGTCTGCCTGTGAAAATTCTTCCATCAGCAAGTTTTTCGATTTTCTTGGAATCCAGATTGCGACCAAGAGCTACATCATTGATGAATTGTCGGTGCGTATCATTCAAAACCGATTGAAGCAATTTACGTTCCCTGGCACTCATATCGCGAAAGATAGAACCCATGTCCTTGTTTTCACCAGCTTTGATGACTTCTGAGCTGAGGCCAATTTTTTTCATCAGTTCTTTTGCATTAAAAGACTGCATGATCACACCGATGCTGCCTGTGACAGAACCAGGATTAGCGTAGATTTTTTCTGTGCCGGTCGCTATATAATAACAGCCTGATGTGGCGACAGAAGCGATCGAACTGTAAATCTTGATTGATTGCTTCAGTCTGATTAACTCGGTAAAGATTTCCTGGGAGGGTGAAACAGCCCCACCCGGACAGTTGATTCTTAAGATGATTCCCTTAACTTGTGGGTTTTTATCAAGTTTAAGAAGCTTGTTGATGACCGGTTCCGAATCCAAGATCACGCCCTCTACCAGAACGACTCCGATAATGGGGTTGCGGTTTGAAACCTGAATAATTCCAATAAATAAGAGGATGATAATAAAAACGGCGATTGGAAATAAGACCGGGTGCCGTTTTGGGAAGTTGAAACGGTTAGGTTCTTTCAGTTGTGGGCTGTTTTGAAATGAAAAGGTCATCGCAATATTGGATTGGCGACTCTCTTAGCTGCATTTATCATCAATATCAACCTTTCCCTGTAAAATCAATAAACCAGCGGACGAGATTGATAATGACAAGAGTAGCTCCTTGCCAACGGGTAATTTTCCAACTGGTTCTCATGAAGATTACAACTAATACCATCATGAGAATCAGCATAATAATGCTACTTTGCGCTTCTTCGGATACAACGAGTGATTCCTTCATCACTCCAGCGACTCCAAGTACACCTAGAAGGTTAAACAAGTCGCTACCGATCAAGTTCCCGATGGCCATGCCATGTTTACCTTTAATCAAGGCCATGATTGAGGTCGCGAACTCTGGCATGGAAGTGCCCGCCGCTACGATGGTAACGCCAATAACCCAGTCTGAAACACCAAATTCCCTGGCGACAATCGTAGACGCGTCCACCAATAAATGACCCCCACCAACGACGCCAGCAAAGCCCAACAATAATAAAATCACATCGAAAAATGTTACTTTCCCGTGCGGGATTTCTTCTTCCTCCAACTCTTCTTTTTTAATGAAGAGGTGAAGCATGTAAGCAACAAGGATAACCAGCAGGATGATACCTTCCCAACGAGACAAGGCCATCAAGCTTCCTTCCAAATGGTAGTCGAAAAGAAAAAATCCCAACAGACACGTAACCGCGATTAAAAAAAAGCCATCTCGATAAACAAGTTTGGGTGAGGTAGTGATGGCGTGGACGGTGGCGGTGCCTCCTAGGATAAAACCAAGATTAAAGATATTTGAACCTATGACATTGCTGATGGATATATCAGCGTTACCTTTAATTACGGCACTGATAGTAACGGCAAACTCAGGTGCGGATGTCCCAATGGCGATCACAGTCAATCCGATGACTAAATCAGAAACTCCCCATGAATGAGCCAATTTTGATGAAGATGTGACCAACCACTCTGAACCCTTCCATAAAAACCCGATGGAAATGATAATGAGTGCGATATTAAAGGCTAGAATAGTTACATTCATAGGTACAGCCGCATAACTAAATCAAATTTTGTAAGAATAAGTATTAGACCTTCCTCAAAAATAAAATACCCATTTAATATTTTTCGTAATTTTATTTGATTAAAGAATATAAACTGCGGTTAGTCTTGTATTTAATGAATATCGATAAAATTATCGTTAATTTGAAGAAATTAATTACTTTTAATTTCGTTGTATTCCTATTTTTCAATAGAGTAAACCTTCATTTATTATATTTTTTGCAGTCTTGAAGATTTTTAATCATGCATCCTTTGGGATACACTCCCTTTAAGACGTTCACATTCGGCATAATCCAGCATTCCGGTTCCAGGAAAACAAAAGGTGACAAAACAGAGTTACAGCCTGTTTCGCAACCGTCTCCGATAACCGCTCCAAATTTTGCCAACCCGGTATCGATTTTTTTACCCTGGATGTTGAAAGGGATTTCAGGAAAATGAATTCGTTTTTTATCATCGAAATTTCTAAATTGCAGGTTCGAGATTTTAGTGCCAGCGCCAAGGTTAACGAAAGAACCGATGATACTGTTGCCGATATAGGCGAAATGTCCAGCTTCGACATGCCGGATGAAGACCGAATGTTTAATTTCGCTCGTGTGCCCAACCACGCAATTCTGGCCTATATAACAAAACCCTCTAAGATAGGCACCCTGTCTTATTTCGCATTTTTCCTCGATAACCGTATGATTTTTTATGGTCGCTCCAGCCTCAAGGAAAGTGCCTTTTTTAATGAGAATCCTGAGCTCCGAATCGATGAAATCCTCAGCTAGAATACTTGTCTCATTGACGAAATAAGCTCCTTCCAAAAGGGATTGATTCTGATGGCGCAAAACCGTTTTTTTCGCTGGGATGTCTCCCTTATTTTCAAGATTTTCAAAAAGAGATGTGATATGATCGACCAGTTTTTCTAAAGGTGACCAGGGAAAGATCGCTTGATGAAAAAGATCGGTGATAAAAGGATTTTGAGTTTCTCGGAAATAATTACCCAGAGCCTTCCAGTTATTGTTTTGATCATTCATAAAGAACTTGGGAATCAGAAAATCGGAATGGATAAGAAAAACCGGGTCAGTATTTCGAAAGGGAAAGACGAATCAGGTTATAAATCGTTTTGTTGACTGGCGCTGAAATATCGTATTGCTTGGCCTTTTGGATCAATGTCCCGACCAGTGGTTCGAGTTCTGGAACGACACCGGATTCGATGTCTTTTAACATTGGGGTTTTAACATCGCCATAATCATGATTCTCGTTGTAAAGATCCTCAATGTTTTGCTTTGAAAATTCGACACCTTCGGCTTGTGCAACCAGTTGAGCTTCCTCCATCATTTGCCTTAACGACGGTTGTATTGCTTCTGACTCAAGTATCTGGCCGACCGTTGTATGAGTTAAAGCACTAATGGCATTAAACGCATTGTTCCAGATAAATTTCAACCAAATATTCTTTGTGATTTCATTGGATACAGTATGATTGATATCTGAGTGCGCGAAGATTTTAGATAGCCATTCTTCCCTCTCTGAGCGTTGGTGATCCATCTCCCCAAAGATGACTTTGCCGGGTGCAAATTGCATAACGGTGGACTTATCAATTAGTTTCCCGTTGAAATTCAATACAGCGCCCATAACGAGGTTTTCACCCAATAGGTCAGATAGTATTTTTTCGTTTTCCAGTCCGTTTTGAAGTGATAATATTAATGTCGATGGTTTAATAACCGGAAGCAAATTCAACGCAATTTCATAGGTCTGGAACGCTTTAACGCAGACCAGGATTAAATCCTGAGGAGGCAGTTCCCCGACATCCGCTACGACTTTCGCTTTAAAATCGCTGTCTTTGTCCACCTTCGAGCGGATATGCATATCAGAGTCGTTCAACAGTTCGGCTTTTTCGGGAGTGTCGACAAAAACAACATTAAAGCCAGATTGACAAAGCTTCCCCCCAAAATAGATACCGACGGCTCCGGCTCCGTAAACCAAGATGTTGATGGATTCCATGCGCTTTAAAGAAAATAATTATGTTAATTAAAGATCCTAAGTCCATCCTGGACCGAAATATATAATATTAATAGAATCAAGATAGAAAAACCAGACCTTTGCATATTGATTCTAAATTTTTTAGAAAGGGTGCTCCCTTTTATTTTTTCAAGGATTAAAAAAAAGATATGTCCACCATCTAATGCCGGAATAGGCAAGAGATTAAAAATACCGAGTTGAAGACTGATAAAGGCCATTAATGATAAGAGGCTGCTGACTCCGTTTCTGGCGGCCTGACCTACCATGGAGGCGATCATGATTGGACCTCCCACCGATTTGACGCTTTCTTGCCCTGAAATTAATCGATACAGGAAAACAAATGACATT
>JAOUME010000173.1 GCA_029881655.1 Deltaproteobacteria bacterium
CAAAACACTCTCAGGAGTCCCTTTGTTGATATCGGCGGCGTTGCCGTTTTGTCCAACGATAAAACTAAGCCCGGCTTTTTTATGCTGAATTTCAAGATAATCACCTCTGCCAAACGAAACCCCGACTTCGTAGGATTGCTCGAACCCCTCCAAAAACTCCCTTCCTACCGTATGCCCGCTTGGATCGTTTCTTCCCAACCGACCTAACAGCGAATCACTTTCCAGGGTGATATAAACTTTTTTGGGATGCAATATCGCATTATCGAAGCTTTCAATCTCAAATTCCAGCTTGGCTGTGCTTTTTAAATTCCCGATCATCTGCTCGGCCTTAAAACCTAAAATCGCATCGGATGTCATATCGAAAAAAGCTTTTCCATCTTCACTTTCGTTGGAAATATTCGCAAAAGTTGTTCTGATTTCACCATAAAACTCTTTCTTGACTTCCTGATTTTTTGTCGTTTCTTCCGCATTGGCCGTCAAAACCATAAAAAACGATAAAATTAAACCCAGTAAGGTCCCTTTTCTGATAAGTCGCATATTCCCCTTGATGGTTGAACTGGTTAAACTCTTATAATATTTTTTTGGTATTAGATTAAAATAACCTGCTTTTTTTATTAATCGTTTGTCTGTTTTTAATCAAGTCGTTAATATTTGTCAAAACAACATTTAAGGAAGTTAGCTGTCCTATTATTTTAAGTTGATTTTCGTTTGTTAGATACCATTGTAACAAATCAGAGGCAAGTAAATCAAATTAAATATATTTAATGTTTTAGATACTTTGTTTATCATTCATTCCATTGAGTTAAACCCACACCCAAGGAGACAGACAATGAAAATCAAACTTTTAATCCTAACCCTTTTCGGTATGGGGCTGCTTTTTTCTTTGGGAGGATGCGATCAAAAACCTGGCAAGGAAAAAACCGCGACCCGGTTTGTCTCCATCGGCACCGGTGGTGTCACAGGGGTTTACTATCCAACCGGCGGGGCCATCAGTCAAATGATCAATCAGAAAAGCGAACTCTACCATATCAAGGCCACCGTTGAATCGACCGGCGGTTCGGTCTATAACATCAACGCGGTTCTAAGCGGCGACCTGCATTTCGGGATCGCGCAGTCCGACAGACAGTATCAGGCCTATCACGGAATGGCCGAATGGAAAGAAAAAGGGGCGCAAAGGGATTTAAGGTCTGTCTTTTCAATCCACCCCGAAAGCATCACGCTGTTGGCATCCTCAGAAAGCGAGATCGAAACGGTTAGGGATTTAATCGGGAAAAGAGTCAACCTGGGCAATCCAGGATCGGGGCAACTCGGAAACTCAAGGGATGTTCTACAAGCCTTCGCCATCAAGGAGGAGGATATTAAAGCCGAATTCGTCAAAGCGGTCGAGGCCCCGGGGCTACTCCAGGACGAGCGGCTGGACGCTTTTTTTTATACTGTCGGCCATCCCAACGGCAATATCAAGGAAGCCACCTCGGGCCGAATCCACGTAAAAATCATTCCCATTCAAGGAGAGGAACTGATCCCCCTTTTAGAAAAGTACCCCTACTACGCTCCCTCGATCATCCCGACAAAGCTTTATCCCAGCGCGGATAACAAAAAGGACATTCCCACACTCGGCGTGAAAGCGACTTTGATCACCTCTAAATCCGTAGATGAAGATACCGTCTACGCCCTCACCAAAGAAGTTTTCGATCATCTCGATGAGTTTAAGACCCTTCATCCAGCCTATCAGATCCTCAGCAAAGAGGACATGCTCAAGGGACTTTCGGCTCCGATTCACAAAGGCGCTCTTAAGTATTTCAGGGAAGCTGGACTGGACGGTTTCCTAAGACCCGGTTTGATCAAGGATTAATCTAATTCAAAGCTGAAACAGATGCGCTTTTTCTTAAATAGTAACAAACAAGATCAACCAACGGCACCAAGCTGTCCCTCTTTTAAATCATCACGCCTTAAAACGAGGAGTATCGCCTTGACGGCAGTGCTGTGGGCTTTGTTTCAGCTTTCAACCGCCAGTTTTTTAATCCTGGACAGTATTAAGATCCGTTCAATCCATTTGGCCTTCGCGGTCTTTTTGGTGTTTTTGACGATACCCCATACGAAAACCCCGCTCAAGCAAAAAGAAAGCGGAATTGCAGGATGGTTGCCGCTCCTTGATATTATTTTGGCGGTAAGCGGAGCTTTCTTTTCCCTGTATATTCAGCTGGACTGGGAAGGGCTTTCTCTTAGGGCGGGCGATCCTAGCCTGCGAGATCTCATCTTGGGATCGGCCTTGATCCTGGTTCTTTTGGAGGCCGCCCGCCGCTCGATAGGACCATCTCTGCCGGTGATCGTGATCCTGTTTTCGCTTTACGCCTTTTTTGGGGCCTACATGCCGGAGACCTTCGCCTTCCAGGGAGTCTCGTTCAGGAAATATCTAAGTCAGGTCTCGCTTTCCTCTGAAGGCATCTATGGCATCCCTCTCGGCGTATCCGCCTCAATCGTCTTTTTATTTGTGCTTTTAGGCTCCATGCTGGACAAGGCTGGAGCAGGACAATTCTTCACCAGACTGGCGATGTCGGTTCTGGGAAAATACAAGGGCGGCCCCGCCAAGGCCGCAGTCGTCTCCAGCGGTCTCTCAGGGATGATCTCAGGCTCCAGTATCGCCAATATCGTGACCACGGGAACTTTCACGATCCCCCTGATGAAAAAGGTGGGTTATCCCGCGAAGAAAGCCGCCGCCGTCGAAGTGGCGGCCAGCACCGACGGACAACTCATGCCCCCGATCATGGGCGCCGCGGCCTTCATCATCGCCGAGTACGTCAACATATCTTATCTGGAAGTGGTCAAAGCCGCCATCATCCCGGCTTTCGTTTCTTACTTCACCTTATTTTACGTCACCCACCTGGAAGCCAGCAAGCTCGGCATGAAGGGACTCGACAAAAAAGACCTGCCCGATTTTTTCGCAGAGTTAAAAAAGGGGCTTCATTACCTGATCCCGATCTTCATCCTGATCTTTGAGCTGGTCATCCTCCGGCATTCACCCGAATTGTCGGCCTTCCGGGCTATCATGGGCCTGATCCTGATCACCTTTTACCAGGAGATCAGAAAAAGCGTGATTCATGGCAAAACGGCCCTCTCGGGAATTAAGAACGGCCTTTACATCATAAAGGAAGGGTTGATCAGCGGATCGAAAAACATGCTTGGGGTGGCGGTCGCCACTGCCGCGGCCGGAATCATCGTCGGCATAGTCGGATTGGGCCTTGGAGGAATGATCACCCAGCTTGTCGAGACCCTTTCGATGGGAAATATTTTTTTATTGCTGTTGATCACAGCCTTTGCCAGCCTTTTGCTGGGAATGGGACTGCCGACCACCGCCACCTATATTGTGATGGCGTCCCTGACTGCGCCGGTCATCGTCCAAGTGGGGGCGGGCTTTCAGTTTTTCATCCCCTTAATCGCCGCTCATCTTTTTTGTTTTTATTTCGGCATCCTGGCCGATGACACGCCCCCAGTGGGGCTGGCGTCTTACGCCGCCGCCGCGATCGCGGGTTCCAATCCCATCGAGACCGGCATTCAAGGATTTCTCTACGACCTGAGAACCGCCGTCATCCCTTTTTTGTTTATCTTTAATACCGAGCTGATTCTTTATGGGGTGACGAGTTGGCTTAACGGAGTCTTGATCTTTCTGATGGCAGTTTTGGGGGCTTTTTGCTTTTCCAGCGTCATCCAGGGTTGGTTCATCGTCAAGGTCCGCTGGTTTGAGATCGCGCCCCTGCTCTTAGCCAGTCTGCTCCTTTTTCACCCTCTGGTTTTTAACCGCTGGCTCCAGCTTCCCAGAGACCAAAGATACTGGATGTACCTCCCTGGTTTGGTCTTGATGCTGACGGTTTACCTGTCGCAACTTCATCGTCAAAAAAACAATCCTGTCGGTTACGGCGTCAAATTATAAATGGGATTGTTGATTTGACGCGAATCGTCTATGAATGAATTAAATCGATTCAATTTCACACAAAAGAGCATTAAATGAGCGAGAAATATATCGTTACAGGCGGCGCGGGGTTCATCGGGGTCAATTTCATCTACAGCCTGCTTAAAAAAGACTCGGCAACCCAAATCCTCAATATCGACAAGCTCACCTACGCCGGAAACCCCAACTCGCTAACCTTCGCTTCTCAACATCAGGGATACCGTTTCTTAAAAGCCGATATCATCGATGAGAAACTCATCTTTAACGCCTTAGACGAATTCAAGCCGACAAAGATCGTCCATTTCGCGGCGGAGTCGCATGTGGACCGATCTATCGATGGGCCTGACGCTTTTGTTCGAACCAACATCATGGGCACCTACAACCTTCTGAAACTAGCCTTCAGATACTTTGATGCGCTCACGGGTTCCCAAAAAGACCGGTTCCGTTTTCTTCATGTTTCCACCGACGAGGTTTTCGGCAGTCTCGGAAAACAAGGGTTCTTCACCGAGGATTCCCGGTACGCCCCCAACTCGCCCTACTCAGCCTCCAAGGCCGCCAGCGACCACTTAACCCGAGCCTGGCACAAAACCTACGGTTTCCCCCTCTTGACCACCAACTGCTCTAACAACTACGGCCCCTACCAGTTCCCAGAAAAACTGATCCCGGTCATTCTCTTAAACGCCCTTGAAGGAAAACCGGTTCCGATCTACGGCGACGGAAGCAACATCCGGGACTGGCTTTATGTCGAGGACCACTGCGAGGCCATCCAAACGGTCATTAACAAAGGTAAAACTGGCGAGACTTATAACATCGGCGGGGCTAATGAAATGAGCAACCTTAGACTGGCTGAGACACTTTTGACGCTCCTTGATGAAATCAGACCCAAAAAAAAGGGCAGTTACCTTGACCTGATCAGCTTCGTTAAAGACCGTCCCGGCCATGACATGAGATACGCCATCAGCATCGATAAGATCAAAAAGGAGTTGGGCTGGCAGCCGAAAGAGAGCTTCCTGAGCGGAATAAAGAAAACCATCCACTGGTATCTGGAGCATGAGGGCTGGGTTAAAGGCATCCTAAGCGGGGAATATAAGATCGGGCGGCTCGGACTTGGAGAGGCTCTAAAGAACGTCTTAAAAAGATAACTGCACCGAATCCTCTTCCTGGTCATCCTCAGACTGATCACTCCAGTTAACCGAAACGGCGGTTACCCCCTTGATATGATCATAATACAGCACTTCTTTGCGGGAGAGGCCGTAAAGATAGACATCCCGGGTCACCGAGACATCCTGGCGACAATAATCGGCGATTTCCTGGAGCTTTTTCTCGTCACCGCCCAGATATTCCTTGTACCACTGAAGTGCCTGAAGGCCATCAGCGGACTTGCCGATCTTCAAGGTAGGTCTGGCCACTGAATCGAGTTTGACTCTCCTGCCGATCCTGTCTTTCAGATCAAGCAGCAAATCCAGGTTCTTC
>JAOUME010000174.1 GCA_029881655.1 Deltaproteobacteria bacterium
ATTGGATGTTAATCATCCCAAATCAGATTTAAGAAACACTTTCTCCCCATTTAACAATCATATTTTTCAAGTCATCAGGCATCACTGGCTTGGCAATATAATCATCCAGGCCTTGTGATAAATATTTTTCTTTGTCACCGATCATAGCGTTTGCTGTCATTGCTATTATGGTGGGTCTTTGATCGTCGCAGGAGTCAATGATTTTTCGGGTCGTTTCTATTCCACCCATTATGGGCATGATGATATCCATAAAAATAATATCATATTTCTGTTTATTTAACCGTTTTAAAACTTCCTTCCCATTCGACACGACAGTTGGCTCATACCCAAGAGACTCAAGTATTTTAACGGCCACCATTTGATTGACTATGTTATCTTCAGCGATCATGAGCTTTAAGGGGTATTGATCTGAAAATATTTGTGGAATATCGGTATTCTTTTTTAGGTATTTACGCTTAATTATTTCTTTGGGTTTATTGGCTTTATTTAGTTTTATCGTGAAATAGAAAGACGCGCCTTGGTTTTCTTGACTTTCCAGCCAAATTTCACCCCCCATCATTTGTATAAGCTGTTTACAAATGGCAAGCCCCAAGCCCGTGCCTTTGTAATTCATCGATTTATTTATATGGCCTTGAGAAAATGATTCAAATATATTTTCATGAAATTCTTCTGAAATTCCAATGCCTGTATCCTTTACTAAAAAAAGGAGTTCGATTTGTTCATTTTCACTTGATTTAACATCGACTGAAACTGAAATTTCACCATTTTTGGTGAATTTTATGGCATTGCCAATGAGGTTGATAAGAATTTGTTTAATTCTATTAATATCTCCCTTGAAATAAGAAGGGACGGATGAATTTATTTTGAATTCGAGCTTGTCAGCGTTTTCTTCTAATGCCTTCTTAAAGAATGAATTCAAATCTTCAAAGCAACCTTGTAGATTAAATACGCTATTTACAAAAACCAGTTTATCAGCCTCGATCTTTGAAAAATCTAAAATATCATTTATGATTTGCAATAAGGTAGAACTGCTTGAACTAATGATATGAACAAGTTCGCTTTGATTCTTGGTTAATTTTGTTTTCTCGAGCAAAGAGGCAACCCCCATAATACCATTCATGGGGGTTCGGATTTCATGGCTCATATTCGCCAAAAAGTCAGATTTAACTCGGTTAGCCTCTTTTTGAGCCTCTAAAACCAGACTCTCTGCCCGCTTACATTCCGAAATATCACTCACCGCCACAAGACATTGAATTAAATCACTATTTAAACCTTTATTGATAATGCTCTCCAGTCGTACATAAAAGGGTGATGTATCCATGGACTTCAATTGTAATTCCAAAACCTGATGAGATTTGGAATGAAAAATCTGCTTGAGATAAAGATAAAACTGATCAGCGTTGTCGTTATCAAAGACAAAAGCTGAAAAATGCATGCCAATTAAAGAATTTCTTTCAATATTTACCAGCTCGCAAAAAGGCAAATTTGCCCGAAGGATCGTTCCATTTTGATCAATGCTTATATAACCGTTTGGGGAGAAATCATAGAGGTCGTTACTTTCATCCAGAGATTTAGACAATTGTGATTGAGTCTCTTTGAGTTCCTCATTTTGAATCTTCAACTCGACTTTGTGGATTTCCAACAAATGAACCATTTTCTTGATTTTATCTGGGGACAAATCCTCCAGATTCCTTTCGGATTTATTATTGAAAATTTCTTCTTCCGCCCTAATTCGGATATGTCTTTTGTCGGTCGCCATGGAGTTCCTCGTTTCTGTTAATGCTAGAAAATTACTTAGGTTGATAATTTATTATTATCAATTGTTATGGAAGTAACACCAATTATAGAGTTTTTTGAATCAAACATGGGATCCATGATCAGATCAAATTCAAATGGAATATGATTGATCATGGATCGAAGTTTTTCTTTAATTCTGATTCCTTTTTCCAACACCTTATGCTTTATTTCGGTTAATTTCTTCGCGTCCCTTGAAGGTAGGAGATCAAAGTCAGTTTTTCCAATAAAATGAGCGGGATTAAAATCTTGATTTAGGTTATACACCCAAGTATAGCGAAGTTCAATATCCTGATTAAAAATCACCACCGATGAATTTCTGAGCGCTAATTCAAGGCCCCTTTCACGTTCCACTATGAGCTTGTTTTTTGAAATATCAAGAAAAGTCAGCACCACACCATCTATCATATTCTCACTTGTACGGTAGGGGATTATCCGTAATGAATACCATTTTTCAGCTTTTGATTTAATTTCAATTTCTTTAACGATCAGGTTCTGGAGAACTTCAAACGCGTCTTTCTCAAGGTTCTCGTAATAGAGGTTCATTGTGAAACTGGAGAGGGTTCTTCCAACATCGGTCGGTATCAAATTTATTATTTTAGTCATCGCGGGAGTAAAACGCTTGATGACCAAGTTACTATCGAGAAAAACCGTACCAATTTCCGTGCTGGCGAGCAGATTGGTCATGTCGTTATTGGTTCTGGTAAATTCCTCGATTTTATTTTGAAGTTCGGTATTGACCGTAATCAATTCTTCATTAACCGACTGAAGCTCCTCTTTAGAGGTTTCCATTTCTTCATTCGTGCTTTGCAACTCCTCATTGGCGGATTGCAGTTCCTCATTCGTCGATTTTAGTTCTTCGTTAGAGGTTTCCAACTCCTCAATCGTCGTTTGTAAATACTCTTTATTGGTTCTTAGCTCTAGTTCCAATGATGTAATGTCCTTTCTTTTTTCTTTTCCCTTTGCGTTGTTCTGTTCGGCATTACTTAATGACTCAACCGGAAGAACGTCTAAGTCCTGAATAATCACGATAATAAAGCTCCCTTTATCCAAAGAGTCAAATATCGGTTTTATCGTTAATCTGATTTCTTGATAATCCCCATTCGCTTGAACTCTAACTCTTTTGCATACAATCGTTTTGTTGTGACTTTTTGCTTTTTGAAGAGCTGGAATCAATTCTAATTTCAAACCGTCCCGGGCAAGTTTGAGGATATTATTGCTGATTTCTCCGGTTGTGGATTCAAGGTATTTCCCGGTTCGGCCATGAATATAAATAATTTCGAAATCCAGATCCAGGACAATACAAACAGGGGAAAACTCATTGATCAAGAAATGGTTAGTCATTTCAATGATATCTTTTTTACTGTTGAAGTGCTTGGGCCATCGGTTTTCTTTTGACTCTGAAGCGAATGAAATATTACTTTCTATTCCTAAATTGTGATTACGGACGTTTTTTTGTGGTTTTTTCTCGTAAAACTTCCATTCCCGGTTAAAGGTGGAAAATAAACTTGTATTTTCTCCGACTGTTTCAGCAGACCCCAGAAAAAGAATGCCTCCGTTATTTAGACAGTAATGAAAAGTGGGCAAGATTTTTCTTTGCAGATTCGAGGTAAAATAGATAAGGAGATTCCGGCAACAAATCAGATCAAGTTTGGAAAAAGGTGGGTCTTTAATGACGTTTTGCATGGCGAATACGACCGTCCCCCGTATTTCGGGCTTGACTTGAAATTCCCCCTGTTCTTTGTCAAAATAAAGTTTTAACCGGTTTTTAGAGACATCTTTTATAATGCTACTGGGGTATTTCCCGATTCTCGCGAAATCGATCGCCTTCTCGTCAATATCCGTTGCGAAAATCTGGATTTTTTTACGGTATTTCTGTTTGTCCAAAAACTCCTTAATAACAATAGCGATCGAATAGGCTTCCTCTCCAGTCGCGCAGCCGGGAACCCAAACACGGATAATATCATTATTTGAAGAGTGTTTGACAAGGTGAGGAATGACGGTATTTTGTAATTCTGAGAAAGCTTTCGGCGCCCTAAAAAAATGAGTGACCCCAATTAATAAATCTTTGAAAAGCGTTTGAACTTCCTGGTGGGATTGTTCCAGAAATTTTACATAATCCTGAATCTTGTCAATCTGATTTACCGTCATTCTTCGGTCAATGCGACGGTGAATCGTACTGTATTTGTATTCGGAAAAGTCGTTCCCAGTGTAATTTTTCAATATTGCGAAAGCTTTTTGGGTAGCATTTTTATAAGCGTCTGAAATAGTATCAACGTTAATCAGTGATGTTTTATGGTGGATATAATTGAGCAATCGCTCCGGCATCTCTTTGGGAGTTAAGACATAATCCATGACATCCATTTGAATTACGTTTCTCGGCATACCGTCATATTTGGCTGATTCTGGTTTTTGTACGATTGTAAGTCCCCCCACTCCCCTAATCGCCTTCAACCCAAACGCGCCCTCCGTCCCAGTTCCGGACAGAATGACGCCAATGGCTTTTTCCTGCTGATCTTCCGCTAAAGAACTCAAAAAATAATCGATGGGAGTTTTTAATCCTCTATGTACAGTCTGATCTATGAGATGAAGCACTCCTTTAAAAATGGACATGTCTTTGTTGGGTGGAATCGTATAAACGCAATTGGGTCGGACCTTCACGCCGTTTTTGACTTCAGAAACTTTCATGCTGGTATAATTACTGATCAAATCACAAATAATGCTTTTTCTTTTTGGATCAAGATGCATAATCAAAACAAAAGCCATTCCTGAATCTGGAGGCATTTTAGTAAAAAATTCTTCATAGGCTTCCAAGCCGCCAGCTGAGGCTCCAATCCCGACTATCGCAAAACTTGATGATTTTTTGTCTGGTTTGATTTTCGATTTTTCAGAAGGTGATTTTTTTACTCGTTTTTTTGAAGTGACCGGAGGGGAAGAAGATTCGGGAATTGTATTTTTATTACTATCTTTAATGCCTTTATCTTTAGGGATGGTTTTTTTTATCGGCATCTTGGTTTGGCAAATAAAAAGTTGAGATCATATAACAATTTTTTATTTATTATTAACTGCAAAACACTAATAAAGCAAGATAATATATTATGGCTCTCCTTTAATCCATCGGTTAGCCACGCCGTCGAAGAACCCACAGTTGACCATTGGTACATCTTATTTCACTGGAGATTTATACCCCAAAAGAAGTCATTTTAATTTGCAAATCTTTAATAATTTAATTTAAATTAAAACATACAGATATTAAAATTCGCGGATTCTTTCCAAATTGGGACAATTTAAATTTTAATTTTGTTGCGTGATACGGCTTTTCGGGATAAAATTAGGATAAAAAATATAAATAATCAAATATAAGGAATTAATGATGCTGATTCGAGAAAAAAAGGAATGGGAACTAAATGAAAAGGAAGTTACGCCGAAGGAGCGGTATTATAACCGCAGAAAATTTATCAGGGATTCGGGTCTGGCATTAGGCGCAGCGATGATCATGCCCGGGACGCTTTTTGCGGAGAGCCAGCCTTACATCTCCCGTCTCAACCCGCTTTATAAGGAGGCCGGAAGACCGGTCACCGACAAGAAACTGGCGACGACCTACAATAATTTTT
>JAOUME010000175.1 GCA_029881655.1 Deltaproteobacteria bacterium
AAGACGAAGGGGGGATTTTACGACCGCTTAAGGAGCCGGCTGATTTTCCCCATTTTCGACGGCAGGGGAACCCTATTAGGCTTTGCGGGTCGAGTAATCGGAGACGGAAGACCCAAATACCTTAATCCGCCCGAGACCCTTTTTTATAAGAAATCGGATATTTTTTACGGGTTGTACGAATCCCTAGAGGTGATCCGGAAAAAAAGACAGATTTTAATCGTGGAGGGTTACCTGGATGTCATCCGCATGCATGAAAACGGCTGGAGGGAAACGGTTGCGGCCTGCGGTACGGCTCTTGGAAATGGCCACGCGAGATATTTAAAAAGCCTGGGGCTCGAAAAGGTGTATTTGCTGTTTGATGGAGATTCAGCGGGTGTATCGGCCGCGGAAAAATCGGCAAGACTTTTCATCGAGAACGAACTTGACTCCAGCATCATCATTTTGCCGGACAAACTGGACCCGGATGATTATTTCAAGCAATACAAGGCGGATGATTTCAGCCAGCTGATGAACCACGCCATGTCTGACTTTGAGTTTTTGATTCAACTATCGGCCCAGGCTGTAAAGGGAAAGGGGATTGAATATCAAAAAACGGTTTTAAACGAGCTATTGGATACAAACAATCTGATAAAAAATCCGATTAAAAAGGAGATATTTACCAACAAGATTTCGGATTATTTCAAAATCGACAAAAAGACCCTGTCGCGTAAAAACACTAAGTCTTTCGGCCGGAGTGAGGCAAGCGGTAGATTCAATGAGCCGCGACCCTCCTTTAGAGGAACCGAACCTTTTTTTTTTGATCAGACATCACCGGAAGTCCGGTTTTTACAGTATCTGATCACTCAGGTCGCATCGATTACGAGATCGAGGCAGTACGTTTCGCCGGATGATTTTAACAATCCGGACTTGGCGAAACTATATGAACGTTTCTTGCATTTGAGCGATGAGGAATTTATGGGATTGAGTCAGGATGCCTTCCCAGAGCTGTTCGTAGAGTTTAGTTCTGTCATCCTGTCCCTGACACAGAGTTCTAATAAAATTCTGACCAGTACCTTTTCGGATGAGGCACTGGACAAGCTAATTTATCCGATTAAGATGCAAAAAATCAATCAAGCTTTAAAATACGGACAGTCGAACCCTGACAAAGCGAGAGAATTGGCTTTGAAAAAACAGAAGCTAAGACAACAATTCAGCCATTTAAATCACCGCAATGATTTAAAAGACACCAAAAAAACATAAATAAGGTTTAATTGTTATGACTGAATCAGAAAAAAATAAGGCTTTAGCCGCTGACTCGAAAGTCCATACCGTCAAAGAGATGGAAAGAGTCATGCGAGTCCTGACGGAAAAAGGCAAAGAAAAGGGTTTTGTTACCGAAGACGAGATCGACGATATTTTCCCGTCTCAGGCAGGCTCCAAGCAATTAACGGCCATCTATACCTTTCTGGCCGACAAAAATATCGAAATCGTTGACTCAACCAAAAAGGATTCGGAATCGACCGATAAATTTTTCTTTCAGAGCCTGGAGGACAGGACCTACGACGACGATACCAAGTCAAACGGCGACAATGACGAAGCGGCCGCCGAGCAAGCCACAACCGATCAGAATTCGGACGATCCGGTGCGGATGTATTTGCGCGAAATGGGCTCGATTAAGCTTTTGACCCGTGATGGTGAAGTCAAGATCGCCAAAAAGATCGAAAAGGGGCAGCATGAAATGCTCGATATCCTGCTTCGATCAGAATTGATCGTGAATTATCTCTTCGAATTAGGTAAAAAGTTGAAAAACGGCAAGGCCAGAGCCAGGGACGTTGTCTCAGGAATCGATGAAGACGATCAGGTCATCGAGGAAGAGTCTCAAGCCGCCGAGCAGGTATTGCAGAAACTAAAGATATCCAAGAAATATCATGATGAACGTGAAAAATTATTTAAAAAACTTGAAAACTGCAAAGAGAAACAAAAAATAACTGAAATCCAGAACGATATTGAGGAATCAAGGTATATTTTGTTGAAAACGATGCAAAGTATCAACTTCAATACCAAGCAGATCGATACCATGTTCAGGGTTATGTTGCACCACAACGACAAGATCGACTTAACCTTTACCCAGCTTTCAAGGCACCAGAGAGACCTAAAGGCACCTGTCTCAACTGTGGCGGAACTCATTGAGAAATGGGACGAAAACGACCCTGAAGTATGCAAAAAATGTGATCAGAGCATCAGGGAATTAACCAAACACAGCTTTTCGGTGGCCAGAAGGATCATGGAAAAGGTTCAGGCCGGAGGCCGGAGAATCGATAAAATGATCGCCCAAACCGATGTTAAGCTTGAGAAATTCAGAGCCGAGATCAAAAGGCTCAAGGTCGCGGAGAGAAAGGTCAGCTACGCAAAGAGTCAACTCGTCGAGGCTAACCTGAGACTGGTAATCAGTATCGCCAAGAAATACACCAACCGAGGTCTTCAGTTTTTGGACCTGATTCAAGAAGGCAATATCGGATTGATGAAAGCGGTAGACAAGTTCGAGTATCGGCGGGGCTATAAATTCTCGACCTACGCGACATGGTGGATCAGACAAGCCATCACCAGGGCTATCGCCGATCAGGCCCGCACGATCAGAATCCCGGTTCACATGATCGAGACGATCAACAAGCTGATTCGTACATCGCGTCATCTCGTTCAGGAATTCGGTCGCGAACCCTCGCCAGAGGAGATCAGCGAGAAGATGGACCTGCCGGTCGAAAAAGTCAGGAAAGTCCTGAAGATTGCCAAGGAGCCTATTTCCCTTGAGACTCCGATCGGTGACGAGGACGATTCCCATTTGGGAGATTTCATCCCCGATACCTCGGCTGTGCTTCCCAGCGAATCGGTCGTTAACACCTATCTCGCCGATGTCACCAGAAAAGTTCTGGGGACCCTCACACCCAGAGAGGAAAAGGTCTTGAAGATGCGGTTTGGTATCGACGAGAAAAAGGATCACACCCTGGAGGAAGTTGGTCAGGATTTCGACGTTACCCGTGAGAGGATTCGTCAGATCGAGGCAAAAGCGCTTCGAAAGCTGCGACACCCCACCCGTAGCCGGATGCTTAAAAGCTTTTACGAATAGTCGAAAATATGAGCCGTTCGATTTGTGTTTTTTGTGCCTCCAGTCTTGGAGAGGACCCCCTTTTTCTTGAATTAGCGAAAAAAATCGGCAGGCAAATCGCTCAGAGAGGGGATCACCTGATCTATGGCGGTGGAGCGGTCGGTTTAATGGGGGTTATGGCTAACAGCTGTCTTCATGCCAAGGGAAAAGTCACGGGAATCATTCCAAAGCATTTAAACGAACGGGAAATCCCGCACAAGGGTTTAAGCGACATGATCGTCGTCAAGGACATGTTCGACAGAAAATCGGAAATGTTAGACCGTTCTGACGGCTTTATCGTTCTTCCCGGAGGATTCGGCACCTTGGATGAGCTTTTCGAGATGATCACCCTGGGGCAACTGGGTCTGCACAAAAAGCCAATCATCCTTCTCAATGTCAATCGTTTTTTCGACCCTATCATCAATCAAATCAAGGTTTGTATGGCTCACGGTTTTATCAAGGAGGAATATCTGGAGCTTTTTATCTGTATCCCAAAACTGGAGGATGCCTTTAAAGAGTTGGATGAAATCTGGGATAAGGCAAACTAAGTTTTCTATTTGAATTACGCGGCTAGAGTGATTGATTTTAATTATTCTGTTACCTTTTATTCTAAATAATTGGATCAGATCGATCTGCCGCGGATTAAACCAATAACAAATACTGGATTATTACCGGTTTTATTTTTATACGGATTTTATTGAATATGAAATTAGATCAATTGGGAAGTTGGACAAGGACACATAAGTGCCTGGAGGTATCAACCGAAGATGTGGGCAAGGATTGCCTTTTGATGGGTTGGGTCAATAGCCGCAGGGACCACGGGGGAGTCATTTTTATCGACCTCAGGGATTACACAGGCATCAGTCAGATCGTCTTTTCCGAGCCTGACGGTAAGGAAGCCTTTGAGATGGCCGAACAGGTGCGCTCGGAATATGTCCTGGCGGTCAAAGGGAGGCTCCGCTTGAGAAGCGAGGACACCATAAACCTTAAAATGCGGACCGGCAAAGTCGAATTGGTCGTTCATGAGCTTAAAATCCTAAACAACTGCGCAGCCCTGCCTTTTCAGATCTCCGATGACAGCATCGAGGTCAACGAAAAGAACCGCCTTAGATACAGGACACTGGATTTAAGACGTCCCCGTATGCAGAGTATCATGATGCTTCGCTCCAGGGCTTCTCAAATCGTCAGGAATTTTTTCTATGAAAATAATTTTTTTGAGATTGAAACTCCGGTTTTGACCAAATCGACACCCGAGGGTGCCCGAGACTATCTGGTTCCATCTCGTTTAAAGACCGGCGGGTTTTTCGCGCTTCCCCAGTCTCCACAGCTATTCAAGCAGATGTTGATGATCAGCGGTTATGATCGCTATTTCCAGATCGTCAAATGCTTCCGCGACGAGGATCTCAGAGGAAACAGGCAACCCGAGTTCACCCAGATCGACCTAGAGATGTCGTTTGTCGATCAGCGGGATGTCATCAGCCTGGTCGAGAGGATGGTGGCCGAACTTTTTATGAAAACGATATCGCACAAGATCGAGTTACCCATCAGGCAAATGAAATATGACGAGGCGATGAGTCTCTATGGCAGCGACGCGCCCGATCTGAGGTTCGGGTTGACTTTGGTCGATTTGACGGCCGAAACGGCCAGTGTCGATTTCAAGGTCTTCGCGGACGCCGTTTCCAAAGGAGGCATCGTCAAGAGTATCATGGTGCCAGGTGGAGCTTCTTTTTCAAGAAAAGAGTTGGATGATTTTACCGAGTTTGTTAAGATCTACAAAGCCAAAGGGATGGCTTGGGTTAAACTGAATGCTGACGGCTGGCAGTCACCCATCGCCAAGTTTTTTACCGATGATCAGATGCGGATCATCAATGAGAAGACTCAGGCTAAGATCGGTGATTTGATCTTGTTCGCGGCCGATAGAGCCTCTATTGTTCACGATTCTTTGGGCAATCTGCGCAAGGAAATCGCCCGGAAGCTGAACCTGATCGATGAAAAGGAATTTAAATTCGTGTGGGTGACCGATTTTCCCTTGTTGGAATACAACGATGAGGAAAAAACCTATCATCCCTCTCACCATCCCTTTACGATGCCTGTCATTGAGCATCTTGATGAATGGGGAGAAAAGGAGCCTGGCAAGATCAAGGCCCTGGCGTATGATCTGGTTTTAAATGGGGTGGAGCTTGGCGGGGGAAGTATCCGTATTCACACCAAGGATATCCAGGAGAGGGTTTTTAAATTATTGAAACTGACAACTGAAGAGGTTCAGTCCAAATTCGGATTTTTCC
>JAOUME010000176.1 GCA_029881655.1 Deltaproteobacteria bacterium
ATATGGACATTGTGCATTTTGTCATTATTGTCTTGATTGACAAATATGACATGATCAAACGCAGGCTGTATTTCCAGCAAGCTACTGTAAAAATAAAATAATTAGGCGTGGCACTTTAGATGCAGTAAAAACAGATACAATGGTAATTTATTTTATGCATGTCATTATAACTGTATTTTTTACAAAATATTTAATCGAATCAAAAAATCAATGATGAAGAAAATTGAAGCTATTATCAAGCCGTTTAAACTAGACGATGTCAAGGAAGCTCTTGAAAATCTGGAGATCTTCGGCATGACGATCACAGAGGTCAAAGGATTCGGCCAACAAAAAGGCCATACCGAACTTTACCGTGGAGCGGAATATCAAGTGGATTTCGTACCCAAGATAAAAATCGAAATCATTGTTGAATCCGAAAAGGTAGAAAGTGTGATCGAGTCGATCGTGTCATCTGCAAGAACAGGGAAGATCGGGGATGGTAAAATTTTTGTCAGTTCGGTGGAAGAAACCATCAGAATCAGAACCGGTGAAAAGGGAATCGCGGCCATTTAATTTCGCATCAATTCCACCCGTTTTATAGTAAAAAACCATTTAATCCTTTAACGGGGATACTTTACAATAATTATGCTATGATTAACCGATTGAATTATAAATTGATTTATGCAATATCAATCATATTTGTCATTGTACCGCCCCTTTTTGCTGAAACAGGGGTCAACTCCGCAGATACCAGTTGGATGATGATATCGACCGCTCTGGTTCTTTTGATGATACCAGGACTGGCTCTGTTTTATGGCGGCATGGCCCGCTCAGAAAACGTATTGAGCGTTATCATGCTAAGTTTTAGTTCAATGGGGATCATGAGCCTTCAATGGTATCTAATTGGATACAGCCTTTCTTGGGGGAGTGGCTTTAACAGCTCAATTATCGGCGGTTTTGAGTATCTTTTTTTAAACGGTGTCGATGCCACTCCAAACGGCACGATCCCCCATGTTCTTTTTATGATGTTCCAGGGCATGTTCGCGATCATCACCCCGGCTTTAATCGGCGGTGCGGTTATCGAGAGAATCAAGTTTTCATCCTGGGTACTGTTTGTCTTTCTTTGGGGCACCTTAGTTTACAGCCCTTTATGTCACATGGTTTGGCATCCGGATGGATTTTTGCTCAATCGTGGCGGGCTGGATTTCGCCGGAGGCACTGTGGTTCATATCAGCAGTGGGATTTCAGCACTGGTATTATCGATTTATATCGGTAAAAGAGCCTCTTACGGAAAGATCCCTATGCCACCCCATAATCTGGTTATCACCTTGATCGGGACCGCGCTTTTGTGGTTTGGGTGGTTCGGCTTTAACGCGGGTTCGGCCTTAACTTCAGGCGGGCTGGCTTCAAACGCGCTGGCAGTGACGCATCTTTCTGCGTCGGCGGGCTTGTTTTCCTGGGTTGCCGCCGAGTGGTGGTTGTTAAAAAAGCCCTCCATCCTTGGCGCTGCCTCAGGAGCTGTAGCGGGGCTGGTTGCCATTACGCCGGCCGCGGGCTTTGTAACGCCCAGCGCATCCATCGTCATCGGACTTTTGGGAGGCGTTGTCTGCTTCTTCGGCGTTCGGATCAAGGTTAAGTTCGGCTTTGACGATTCGCTGGATGTCTTCGGAATCCACGGGATTGGGGGCATCCTGGGCGCCGTTTTGACCGGGCTGTTCGCTACGACCCTCATAAACGAAGCTGGCAGTAACGGCCTATTCCACGATTTCAGCGGCGGGTGGCATCTGCTTTATGAGCAGGTCTTCGCCGTCGGCTTGACGGTCATCTACGCCGGAGTGGTCACCCTGATCCTGGCCTTTGCTATCGAGAAGACCCTGGGTTTGAGGGTATCTAAGGAAATGGAAGACGAAGGCCTCGACTTTCCGCTTCACGGCGAGAAAGCCTACCACCTTTAAGTATTGAACCTATTGCGGATCGGGCCTGGCGGTTAAAGATACTCTATCTTGCTTGCTGATCCCATGCCATTCCGTTCGGCCTGATCCTTAAGTTATACCTCTCCCCCTGTTGAGCTTCCCCTTGCGCTAAATGAGCGGCTACCCGCAAACTACCCCTTTTTTCGGCCACAAAAATTATAACAAACTGAAATAACAGGCAAAACAAACCAAATTTGTTTGGGAAACAATCGCCCTGAAAATTGTTTCACGCTGAGGGTTTATTAGCGCCGAACCTTTGCGATGGTTGTAGTTGGTTGAAATAAAAGGGTGGTTAAGAATAGCGGTTTAGAGGAAGAAAGGACTTTTCCTCCGGTTATTGTACGTGACAATTATCCGGACCAGAAAGCCTTTGTGGTCGCTGTTGGAGAAAATGTCTGGCGTGTTCCTTTTCTGGAAGATGAGGAAAGTGTTTTTTTGATCACCGCCTGGGCGGCCAAAGCAGGTATCCCTTATCAAACGCTGATCAAGCCCATCCCGCGCCGGTTCGCCACGGGTCAGCTGGATCAATGAGCCGGGGCTCTTAGTTGCCTCTATAGCGCTGTTGTGGTAGTGTAATGATGATAAAGCTGGTTTCAGGCGGATAAATTGTTGGTATCAAAATTTTAGTTTTGTTGTTTATTCCGGCCAAAAATAAATTTTATGAAAAACAGGGTTTCTCTTTCATGTGGAAGGATACAAATTCTTCTAATTCTAGTTACCAAGCTTAATAGACATTCTAAAATTTATCGACATTGCTCATCGTTCGGTGGTAAAACTCAATCTTTCCTTGCATTTTGAGTCATTTTTTCAATCATATCCTCAAATGGCTTATCTAAAAATGAATCTCTATGTGTCTTACCAGTACGTTGTTCAAGTTCCGTTTGTACCTCTTCAAAACCTTTTTCGTGAATTTCTTCAAATATATCTTCATAACGTAGGCCAGTAGCTAGAAATGGTTGTAATATTTCTAGATTTTCCATTGTAATAAAACGCCAGTCACTCAATTCAATTTTGTCTTCATTAAAAATATATTCAATATACGGATCGTTTAAACTTGAGCTAAGAACTCCGAATGATTCTAGTGTTACAATAAATGATTTAATTTTTTTGCATTTTGCGAATAATTTTGAACTTTTACCTTCTTTATTTAAATATTTAGTAAATTCTGATAATTGTTTAAAGGCTTTTCTTATTTGCGTAAAGCTGTCGTTTATAGCTTTTTCACTTCCAGTAGACAGAGCAGTTCTATTTAATTTAGTCGCTTTGCATTCAAACAATACTACACTGTCACCTTGAATAATAATCCAGTCTGGGATCTTACCCTTATAAGTTTTATTATTATTTTTAAATTCATCTTCAGAAATTAATTCACCTTTCTTAACGGAATGCTCTAATATTTCTCCAATATACGATTCAAAAATATAACCAAAATAACTCGAAAAAGCTTCACCAAAATGATTAAATAGCTGATAATAGATACCCGTAGTCGATCTATAGAGCACTAGTTTGGGAATAGGTACAATGATCCTGTCTTCTTTAGCTGGATTAGACTTTGCTTTCTTTGGCCATGGTCTGATTAAAGGAAACATAAAAAGAGGATTAAAATCATATAGCGCAAATCTTCTATCTTTGTTTTTTCGGGACTCGAAAGTGTCAATGAATTTTTTAGGATAGGATGTTATATTTCCAAGAATTCGTTTTCTGGTTTTATCGGGAGGCAATTCAATTCCTTGCTGTTCGGACAAATCAAAATAGTTTCGTAAAAATGCCCCATATGGCTGGCTTGATGCGGCAGCATAAGCAGTGAAAGAAAGCTGAATAAACTCACGAATACTTGAATGATTTAATTTCTGAAAATTACTTTTAATATCGAACTTTTTAATATCTGTTCTTTCACTAAGTCGCTTTGGTATGTCAATAAACAGCTTCAATGTTCTCGAATATACTCCATAAATCCTAAAATTTAAAATGTTTTGATTGCCCACAATTCGTTGAACAGAGAAAGCGATATTTTTGTCACAGTTGTTCGCCTCACCAAGTGGATCGGCGATAAAATATCTACGTGACAACTTTTTGATAATATTAAACCAGTCTTCTTTTATTATGTTATGGTTTTTCGTTTTATTCCCTAAAAAACAGTGCCTAACTGCGAAACTTACCATCCCCATTTGAAAAAAAAAATCGGGGATTTCGTCTTCAGCTTTATGAATTCTCAATAGGACTGATTCAAGAGAACATCTTGATAAAACAGATATTAATTTTCTTTCTAATAGTTCTAGTTCGTTCAGGGCTGAGTTATTCATTGTTATTTTTTAGGAAGTAATTTATTAAAATATAAAACCAAACAAAACTATAACAAGAAATAACAATAATAGCAAAAGGTTCGCTAAGCACAAGAAAGGTTTTGCCTGGTATGTACCTTTTATGATTGAGGAGGATGGCTCCTGGTTTTTTAAGACCCTATACCCTAATAATATGAGAAAATAATGAAATCGCACAAATAACTTTTTAAACCCAATTATGAAGAAGCTCAAATCATGAGCGAAGTTGAAAGAGGTGAATGGATTCCAGTCGGTGAAAGGGAACTTGAGCCAATGCTGGGTGAGGGGAGAGAAATAGCTAAGAAATCACTCTCTAAATCGGGGCGAATAAGTATCAGAATTACGGATAATGACCTGTAGGGCATTAAAACTTTGGCTGTAAATGCCGGAATCCCAACCCATACTTTTATCGGAATGTTGATTAACAAAGTCGCTACCGGACAAATTGATCCCGGTAAAGGGGAGGGAACTAATATCCTCCCTCCCCTTCAATCCCATCAGAAACTCAAACCCCAACCAGCCGAAATTATCTAGTAAGAAGATCAAACACAACCTGCGACGACTTTCGGTCTAAGCTCCCACTCTCTAAACCGGCCACTTTAAAAAGCTCTTTCAAATATCATGACAAGCAGGTATGATTCAGTCATCTTTTGCTATTGCTGGATAGCGAATCCTTCATAGCTTCGACCTGCCGGGGCTGTTGGCGTGAAAGCTTTGAGGGGGCATTTATTGAAGTTTATTTCTGGGATAATAATGCACGAAGACATTAGGTGGAAACAGCGCTTTGAGAATTTTGAGAAAGCGTTATCCTTGTTGCGAAGGATCAATGAAATCAAGGAACCCTCCGAGGCTGAAAACATGGGATTAATCCAAGCTTTTGAGATCGCTTTTGAACTTTCATGGAAGTGTCTAAAAGATTATTTAGAAGAACAGGGACACAAAATAAATAGCCCGAGGGATACCATCAAGCAAGCCTTTCAAAGCGAATTGATTACAGAAGGTCAACTCTGGTTGGAAGCCTTGGAAAACCGTAACCGCACAGCGCATCTTTACGATGAAACAAAGGTGGCGGAAATTACGGATATGATTCGACGGCAATACGTTGAACT
>JAOUME010000177.1 GCA_029881655.1 Deltaproteobacteria bacterium
AAAAAGACTAGAAAAAGCCCTGGGATAATTGGTTTTATATGCTTGGAAAGTGACATTTTTGTGCTTTAATACCGCTAGTTACTCATTAGTTAATAAGTGCCGACTCTAACTTATCGGCATTTGGCCGGAAATCTTGAGAGGGATGTCATATAAGTTTGAGGTTCGGATAAACCCCCGCCACCCCTTAAGGTCAATCAAAGGCTTGATGGAGAGATGGGGGCTGACGGGTCGGGACTGGCGTTTTGAGAACTTCGAAGATGTCCTTGTAGGCGGCGGAGGCCTACTCCGGGCCGGACATGGCGCGCTTGTCGGTGAAAGTTCGTTTCCTCTTACTCCTGTTTTCTCCCGAGTTGAGGTTTGATTTAACTCTTCTGGCGAAAAACCCGTTTGAAACGTCGTTTGAAATATTAGCTTTATTGCATTTAAGCCATCTAATTGGGCGGTTGTTCAACCTTAGCCAATTGACCGAATTGAAACTCAAAAACCGATTTTAAACTCACCATAAATAACAGCTTTTAGGCTGTCTGATCTCTTAGGCTTAGTTTCCAGGGAAGTTTAGGGTTGTCTTTTTACTGGTTAATAGTTAGCATGTTTAAGAGAGGTTAACGGCACCGTTCGTTTAATCATATCAGATTGATGAATAACAAATAACGCTATTCGCCATCAATACGAACCTATCAACCCGAACCAATCAAAACCGATTTAAAAATCCACCTTGACTGAAGGATCGACCGCTCCTGTCTTTAACGGATCAAGGGTTGTGGCGGCATTGAATCAAGAATCTAAAAATTATTATCTTTAAGTCATAAAATGATCATCATCGGCTCTGACCACGCGGGTTTTTCACTAAAGGAAAGTATCAAGAAGCATTTGGAGGCAATACCGATGAAGGTCGCGGACGTGGGATGCTTCGATACGAATTCTGTCCATTATCCCGAAGTCGCGGACCTGCTGGTAAAAAGGATTCTTTCCGGCGAATATCACAGAGGGATCATGATATGCGGTACCGGAATCGGGATGTCGATAACGGCGAACCGTCATAAGGGGATCAGGGCGACCCTTTGCCATGATTATCTGACGGCCAAAATGTCCAGAGAGCATAACAACTCCAACCTTCTGGTGATGGGTGGGCGGATCATCGGCATCGAGACGGCGCTAAACGTGGTCGATGTCTGGTTATCGACGGAATTTCAAGGAGGCCGGCACCAACAAAGGCTCGATTTGATCGAGAAATTTTCATCTTAATTATTTGACGCGGTAAAAATATGGAAAACTTGGAAAAATTTGACAAAGAATTATACAACGCGATTCAGGACGAACACCGAAGACAAATCGACAAGCTTGAGCTGATCGCGTCGGAGAATATTGTTTCACCCCGCGTTTTAGAGGCGACGGGTTCGGTTTTGACGAACAAATACGCCGAAGGCTATCCGTCGAAAAGATATTATGGCGGCTGCGAGTATGTCGATGTTTCGGAGAATCTCGCGATCAGCCGGGCCAGGGAGCTTTTTGGCGCTGAGCATGTCAATGTCCAGCCTCATTCAGGTTCTCAGGCGAACATGGCGGTCTATCTCGCGGCTTTGAAAGCCGGGGATATGGTGATGGGAATGGATCTTTCGCATGGAGGGCATCTTACCCACGGCTCGCCGGTCAATTTTTCCGGTATTCTCTACAGGATAGTTCATTACGGGGTGAGGAAGCAGGACAAGCGGATCGATTACGATCAGGTCCGGGATCTGGCGAAGAAGAACCAACCCAAGATGATCATCGTCGGCGCGAGCGCTTATCCCCGAAAGATCGATTTTAAGATTTTCCGCGAGATCGCCGATGAAGTCGGCGCTGTCGTCATGGTGGATATGGCTCATATCGCCGGACTGATCGCCGCGGGTCTGCATGACAATCCGGTACCCCACGCCCAGTACGTCACCACCACCACACATAAGACCCTAAGGGGTCCAAGGGGCGGAATGATTTTATGTCAGGAGGCGTTCGCGAAAAACCTCAATTCCAAGATTTTCCCCGGTATTCAGGGCGGTCCGTTATGTCACGTTATAGCGGCGAAAGCGGTTGCCTTCAAGGAAGCGTTGAGTCCCGCCTTTAAACGATACTCTCAGCAGGTCATCGACAATGCGAAGGCTCTGGCCCAGTCCATGATCGGTTTGGGCTATGAGCTGACGACAGGCGGAACCGATACGCACCTGATGCTGGTTGATCTGACCAACAAGGATATCACGGGGAAAGACGCTCAAAACGCCCTTGATTTGGCTAACATCACCACCAACCGCAACACGATCCCCTTTGAGACGAGAAGTCCCTTTGTCACCAGCGGAATCAGGCTTGGAAGCGCGGCTTTGACGACTAGGGGTTTAAAGGAGAAGGATATGGCGACGATCGCCGGTTACATCGACCGGGTTTTGATGAATCTCGACAAGCCGGAGCTGATCAAAAAAACCGGAGACGAGGTCCGGGAATTCTCCCGGAGCTTTCCTGAGTTCGAAGACACGTTTTAACCTGCTGAAGCGGCTGCTCTATGATAGAGGATATTAAAAAAGTGGTTGTTCAGGCCGGAGAAATCGCGCTGGATTATTTCTCCCGGATTGATGAAATCAAGATCAGCCAGAAAAAAAATCCCAAGGATCTGGTCACTGAGGCGGACGTGGCGGTCGAAAGTTATCTGTTTAACCAACTGAAAGAAATCGCTCCGGAGTACGGTTTTTGGGGTGAGGAGAAGGGAAAGGCCGGGGCTCAGCCCAACCGGTGGGTCGTCGATCCGATCGACGGAACCCACTCCTTCATCAGGGGGCAGTATTTCTGGGGGATCAGTCTCGCTCTGGAATTATCGGGAGATTTGGCGTTGGGGGTTGTTTACGCGCCTCTTCTGAAGGACTTGTTTCATGCCGTAAAAAACAAGGGAGCCTTTAAAAACGACCGCAGGATCAAGGTATCTAAAATTTCTCAACTCAAAGAGGCCATGGTGGCGACGGGCTTTGCCTGTCTGAGGGACAATCAGCTGGACAATAACCTTAAACGTTTCTCCAGGATCGCTCCAAAGAGCATGGATCAGAGGCGGTTTGGATCGGCCGCGCTGGATCTTTGTATGGTGGCGGACGGACAGCTCGACGCTTTCTGGGAACAGAATCTGAATCTTTACGATATCGCCGCGGGTTGCTTGATCGTTAAGGAAGCCGGTGGGATGGTGAGTGATTTTGATGGGGTTCAGATGATCGATCCTTCCCGGATTTTAGTTAGCAATGGTCAAATTCACGGGGAAATGTTAGCCTTGATGCGGGATTAATTGATGGATGGGCTGTCGGGATCGGTGGGATCGACCAATTGGGTTGGATCGGCCCCCAGGCTTTCAAAGGCGAATTCCCATTTTTCCTTATGCGGGACATTAAAGAGCATATCCAGACTGAAGTCGTCGAGCCACCAGGAACCCAGTTCGATTTCATGTTCCAGCTGGTTCGGACCCCAGCCGGCATAACCCACCCCCGCCTGGTAAATCTCGGGGCAAATGGGATCATCCAAAACGGGCAGGATGTCCATCGCCGAGCTGAGGCTGAAAACTTCACTGACCTTTAAGGTCGAGTTGCCGATGAAGTCGGTCGAGTGGATAAACCAGAAAAAATCGGTCTGCACTGGCCCACCAAAGAGGATCGGGACGCTCAAGGGCTGTTGGTTCTTAATCTTGAGGATCTTCAGCGCGTCCATTAACATCGTCCCCGTAGGCAGATTGATGATAAAGCCCATAGCTCCGGAATCCTTTTTCTCGGCCATCAAGATGACCGAATGGGAAAACAGGGATTCCTGCAAAGATGGCATGGCGATTAAAAATGAGGATTTGAGCGAAGAAACGTTTTTCATTTTATTTGACTGGATTTGATGTATCAATAAGCGTACTTGATTTAGATTCTGTTATTTCGTGGACAAATGCAAGTAAAAGGTCATTGAATTTCAAGATGAGCGATAAAAGAACAACTAAAATCGGCGGGAGTTTCATCAGGTTCATTCCTGAGTGGTTCATGGTGGTTGGTTTCTCTTTGGCTGTGACCCTAATCGCTACTGCCTGCCAAAAGCTTCCTCTTGACGAGGACGGCGGATATTTCAATGAGAAAACGGGCCGCTACAAGTACGTTTTTCCTAAGAAGAAGGGAACCCGGGACTCCGAGTTGAAGGTCCAGCAGCCCAGAGCCGGCGTCATGCAGCAGATCCGGGGTGACGCTGTTAAAATGGGGGATGACTTAAAATCGGTCTGGGTTCATATCCGGGACCGCCAATCCTACATGATCCTGGCTGAGCGTCTCTCGGCCGGCAATCGTGAGGATAAGGGTAAAAATATCCGCATTCAACTGAAATACGTATCACCCCTGGGATCGGTTTTAAAGACGGGCAAGTTCCGTACCCAGTGGGAGGCTTATGTGAGTCAGGTTTTCAGACAGCAGTTCATCAAAAAAATGGTTTTTTTCGATATCGACTATGAGGAGAAGTCCAGGAAGTTTTGGGGCGACATGAGCATGGTCGTCGAAACCGATCAGGGTGAGAGAATCAGGAGTATTAACCTGTGGATGGTCACCGAGGGGTTGAGCTATTATTTGATTGACAGAGGAAAAGCGCCTAATCACAATGAATTTATCGAGGGACAGAGGTACGCCAGGAAATTGAAAAAAGGTATTTGGAAGTACCAGTGAAGTTAAAAGGCGGGGCTTTGTCTGACTTGGAATCGGCTAATCGGATATGAGTAATTATCCATCTACAAGAACAAAAAACGAGATATCATATGGTTTTAGAGAGAACATTATCGATCATCAAACCTGATGGCGTAAAAAAAAGTGTTATTGGAAATATTTTAAACCGCTTTGAAGAGGCCGGACTTAAGATCGTAGCCCTGAAGATGGTTCAACTCAACAAGGAAGAAGCCGAAGGATTTTATGCGGTGCATAAGGACAGGCCTTTTTTTGGCGAGCTGACCAGTTTTATCGCCAGCGGTCCGGTCGTCATTTCCGTTTTGGAGGGCAAAGACTCGATCTCGATCAACCGCGAGCTTATGGGTGCGACCAACCCTGATGAAGCCGACCCCGGAACGATCAGAGAGGATTTTGCGAACTCCATCGGAGAGAACACGGTTCACGGGTCTGATGGACCTGAGACGGCAGCCCAGGAAATCGCTTATTTTTTCACTGAAGCCGAATTGGTCAATTAGTTTCATGACGACGTAAGTCTTAGGCTATCGACTTGATTTCACGAACTTGAGATTACAAACCCTTTATCTTCAGGGAGCCGCCTTGT
>JAOUME010000036.1 GCA_029881655.1 Deltaproteobacteria bacterium
AATATTAGAACAATAAGCAAATATCCATTAAAAATCTTAATCCCATACCAACGGATAAAAAAGGAACAGATAAAATAAGATAAACCGTAAACCCCATATGGCAGGCTGGAAAATCCATCCGCCGTCAGCCCGAAGAATAAAAAAATATAAAAAGTCTCGACTCCCCTCCAACGCAATCCAAAAATCAATGGAATCACAAAAAAAAGATTCGGCTTAATCAATCCCAGAAACTGGAACAGATAAACCTCCCCCCACAACGATAAAATCCAAAAGAACAATAAGGGTATCAGTGCTTTCATTCTTGATTACAAACAATCCGGTTAATCGGTAAAAAGCGGTTTGTGGATGTTGCTCTTGCTGGAGAGAATCACCACAACCTCTTCTAATTTATTGAAATCAACAGCCGGAGTCAAAACAACGCTTTGAAAGAGTCCAAAATCCTTCTTGTCAATCCGGCTAACGAAACCTATAGGGAAACCCTTAGGAAAAATACCCGCCAGACCGGAAGTCACGATCCGGTCCTCATGCTTTAACTCGAGCGTTCGGGGGATATTCTCAACAACGAGATTCCCATCGTAAGTACCGTGCAACATCGCTTTTGTTCTGGTTCTTTGAATCAGTACGGGGAACTGGGAGTGAGAATCGTTGATCAGTTGAACGACCGATTGAAAGGTGGTGACAGATTGAATTTTACCAACAATCCCCTCATGACTTAAAACGGCGAAATTCCTGCGGATTCCATGTTGGTAACCTTTGTTGATAACGATCAGCTTGGAAAAACCCTTTTTAATCTCCCCGATAATCTCGGCGAAAACCTTTTCGTCCGGGTTGGTATTCTGGAATTCCAGGCTCCTTTGAAGTCTTTGGTAGGCGATGATGTACTCATAATTCTTCTGGTTGATCTCACTTAGATTCTTCAGTCTCTCCTTCAGTTGATCATTTTCCTGCTTAACGCCAATCAGGTAAACATAATGGGTCCAATAATCAGAAACCTGCCTGGTAATAAAGGATGATGAAGCAACGAAAGGGTAAGACAGGTTTTGAACAAAAAGACTTAGCCAATTCTCCTTTCTCTCATTATCGATCTGAACAATAAGGACAAAAAACAGACTAATAAAAATCAAAACGACTGAAATTCTAAGCCGATTTTTTTTGAGGAAATCCAGCATAGCTGTTCGGCAATGGTTTTATTAACAAACCCATTTCTCTGAAAGTTGATAAAAGGATGAAACAAAGGTAAACCGCAAAGATAGATCAATCGACCGCGACCGTTTTAAGCAAGTCGATATTGTCAAGCATCTTACCCACTCCCAAAGCGACGCAGGACAAAGGATCCTCAGCGTAAATAATCGGCAGTCCCGTCCGTTCACGCAACAAGACATCCATTCCCTTAAGCAGCGATCCGCCCCCCGCCAGGACGATTCCCTTATCGACAATATCCGCAGCCAACTCCGGAGGGGTATCCTCCAGCGCGTTCTTGGTGGCCAGGACGATCTGGTCGCAAACATCCGCCAAGGACTCCCTGATCTCTTCATTACTCAAGATCAGCGTCTTTGGGATTCCGGTTAACAGATCCCTTCCCTTGACATCGATGGTTTTGTTGTCATCGACCGGAAAAGCGGACCCGATCGTGATCTTGATCTGCTCTGCGGTTCGCTCTCCAATTAAAAGATTGTACCTTTTCTTGATATACTGGATGATCGTGTCATCCATGATATCCCCTCCAACCCGGGTGGAATTGCTGTAAACCACTCCAGCCAAAGATATCACCGCCACTTCGGTCGTCCCGCCGCCAATATCGACGATCATGTTCCCGCTGGCTTCGGTTATCGGCAGACCCGCTCCAATCGCGGCCGCCATCGGCTCTTCCACCAGATAGACTTCCCTCGCGCCGGCTGACTCCGCTGCCTCCTTTACCGCTCTTTTTTCCACCTGCGTGATCCCCGAAGGCACACCCACGATCACCCTCGGCCTAAATTTCGTTAATGAACTGCTCTTTTGAACCTTTTTGATAAAATACCGGATCATCTCCGAGGTCACGTCAAAATTCGCGATCACCCCGTCCTTCATGGGTCTTATCGCCTGAATAGATCCCGGTGTCCGCCCCAACATTGACTTCGCCTCCCGACCAACCGCCAAAACCTTTAATTCCCCGTGAAATCCTTTTTGAACCGCGACAACTGATGGCTCTCGAATGACGATTCCCTGTCCCGATACAAACACCAGTGTGTTAGCCGTTCCTAAATCAATCGCGATATCATTGGAAAATAATTTGGTTAGTTTCTCAATCATGACTTTCTTCTTTTTTTAATTAATTTAGTTACAACGATGTTGATTTCGGGCAACTGTTCTGTTATAGTGATAAAGATTGACTATATCCGTCTTGCTTATTTTTACACAAGCCCGTTTTGCAAATCAATCCGCATTAAAATTTTTAATTATATTTATTATTATCTTTAATATCTATTTTGATCAAGTATCGATTTGTATTGGAAATATTAAGCAAACACTATAAATAAATCAAAAACACCTTGCCATTTATGATTTATTAAGGCTTATAATTGGTTTCTAACATATATATATTGGGTTAATCTTATATTTTTAGCAACAAAGGCATATTAAGTCCATCCAAATTAACAGCGATAAAACCTTGCGACAAAATCCGCCGAAAAAGAAAACCAAGACTTACCCTTTGGGAAAGTCCCACCTCATCACCCGTGCTTTACTTAAGGCAAAAAGTATTTCAAGTAGCCTGATTGAGGAATTCTCGAAATATCTTGCCGACTTTGAGGATTGGGAAAGCCAGGCGCTTTATCTGCTTGAAGACAAGGGCGAGTCGATCGAAACCATAATCGAGGATCTTTACGATGTTCCCATAAAAGATCAGCCTGACTGGGTCAAACCTAAAAAAGAGGTGGTTTTTAACGAAGACTCGATTGAACACTTCCCGCCCCCACCCGATAAACCTTCCCAAGGCACCCTGAGTAATTATCAGTTAGACGAATATCCCCTGTTTTCATTCAAGGACTGGAAACAGGAACATGGTTTCGACTCGATTCCGCTTGAAGTCGGGGACATCCATACCATTATCCGCTTCGAGCAGGTCTATACCAAGGATCTGGAGGAGAAATTCCGATGGGTTTTCAATCGGTCCCGCTACGGTATTAGGGGATGGGGAAACGAAAAACCCATTAAATCCATTTCTAAATCGCTTTTGGACAACAATAACAACCCGGGTTGGGTCGTCAAAACCTTTTTGGATGAAAACCGGCTTTTAACCGATGAAAATCATAACATGCGTGAAGAAAAGGAAATACCAAACCCTTTGGTCTTATCCTCAAGAGACACCCATGCCTTGATTTTTCTTTTGCTGGGACATCCTTTTTTTTACTATAGCGACAACACCACACCGATCAGAAACTCCTTTAAGACCGTGGATTATGACATCAACGTTCATGTTCTGGCCAATCACAAGATTTTGGCGGGTGTTTTTTATCACCACGAAAAAGGGAACCGATTTCCCATCATCACCGATGAATTCGTGGACAATGGGTTTATGCTGTACGGGTTGCCAAAAGCGATCGTTTTCGACAACAACTACTATGAAATTCTGCCAACCAGTATTCCAGCGAAAATGATCCGGGACTCCTTTAAGGGAGTCATGATCCCCAATGACGAGTGGGATGTTTTCAAGAAACAGTGGAAGCGCTGGTTTCCGAGCCACGCGTTGAACATCATCGACCCAATGCTCATGGACACACCGCACTTTGAGGCAAGAAGGGTCAAGGACTGGAAATATTGGCTTTCAAAGCCCGAACAAAAAGACGACCTTTTCAAGTCCAACGAAGATGTCACCTTTGTCCGGCTACACGAAGAAACCAAGCATTTTAATACCAACCGCCTGGCCATTCAGTTGATCAATTTTGACAAAGACAACAACCGCCTGAAAAACCCGGCCAGCAGCCCCAAGGCGTCCAAGCTTTTTCAGGTCCTCCAAGCCATTTCGGAGACCAAGTTGATCGATGGCTACTACTGCGTGGAAAGGCATGCCGCCTCCCAGCTTTTGATTTTAGCTGAAGAATACCCCTATGCCTTCAACTATAATTACAAGCCGATCATTAAACAATCCCGACATGACTATCGTCTTAATGTTAAAAGAAACCCGAAAAACGAAAATCAGTATCTTCTGAAAGGTGAAATCGGGGATTTGGATAATAAAAACAAGTTTCGGGCTTTAAGGACAAAAGATAACCGGGTTCAAAAAGTAGTGGGAATGGTTCCGAGCTTCATCCTGCTTGAAGATCAGTTTCAGAGGATCGGCTCCATGTTGAGTGGGAGGCTGATCAACGATACCCTGCACGGCATTATCGTCGAGGAAGCTGAAATAAGTGACTTTTATGCGGCGGCACTGCCGTATCTCACGCAAAGAAACATCACTATCAACGACCCCCAGGGGGTCTTAAGGGTGTCAGCTCTTTATAACTACCGTATTCACGGCCAAATGACCATTTGGGAGGTCAAGGGTGTAATGATGGGCAGAATCGAAACCAAAATGCACACCGATATCGGGGATTTCCCCTATCCCCTGGATTTGAATGTGGATGAGTTTGAACAGTTTCTGGACGATAAGAAATACAAAATCCCCAAGGATCTAAATCAGGAGCAAAAGCTGAATATGGAGCTTTTGGACACCGGATGGGTTGACGAAGGCGACGGGGATTATTCCATGAGAGAGGACCACAGCCTCAAGTTCGTCCTGGAAATCCTGCCCAATCTCAACCCCGATTCAATGGTCACCTATCTGGGCGCTAAAACCCTGAGACGCTGGAAAACGCTTAAGCTGGTGCCTGAAGTCTCCACCAGTATTTCCTCCGGCATCGATTGGTTTAACGTGGATGTCTCCCTAAAAATCGGCGAGGAGATGCTGGATTTAAAAACCATTGTCCAGCTCTGGCAAAATAACGAAAGAGCCATCGAATTCAGGACCAAAGAGGGAGTCGCGGTCATCGACAGTGAATGGATCGCAAAATACGCGCCGATCCTCAACCGCCTGATGAAAACCTCGAAAATTAAGACCGGCAAAGGAAAGGACGTCCAGGCTCTTGTGGAGAGTGATCAGCCGGAAACGCTCAAGGTGGATAAATTTCAGGTCGGCCTGATCAGCGAATTGGAAAACATCGCCGTAAACAAACAAAGCGATGATGATTGGATCAAGATTCTCGATAAGCTCAACACTTTTAAGGGCATTAAAAAACAGATCATCCCCAAGGAAGTCAAAGCGACCCTAAGAGACTACCAGAAGGAAGGTGTCAACTGGCTCTGTTTTTTAAATGAGTTCGGATTCGGAGGAATCCTGGCCGACGATATGGGACTGGGAAAAACCCTGCAAACGCTGGCGTTTTTGGCCATCTTGAAAAAACGCCGCCCAAAAAAACCCAACCTCGTTATCGCCCCGACCTCGGTGGTGACCAACTGGATGGCGGAAGTCAAGAAGTTCGTACCCCATCTCGACGCGGTTTTGCTGCATGGCCAAAAACGGAAAGAGCAATACGAGGAAGCCCTGCGCGCGGACCTGATTATCACGACCTATGGGCTTTTACAGAGAGATCTGGAATGGCTTTCGACCCTGGAATTCCAGGTGATCATTTTAGACGAGGCGCAAAATATCAAAAACGCCCGCTCCAAGACCTCACAGGCGGTCATGCAGCTCAACGGAGAAAGGCGGATCACCCTGACCGGTACGCCCATCGAAAACTCGATTTTGGAACTCTGGTCCCAATTCAATTTCCTCATGCCCGGATTTTTCGGTAGCCTTAAGGAATTTGAACGAGACTACCTCAAACCGAGAAAAAAAGCCGTCAACAAAAAGAAACAGCCCAATCACACGCTCCTTAGAAAACAGACCAAACCTTTCATCTTGAGAAGGCTCAAGCAGAACGTCGCCAAAGAACTGCCGCCCAAAACACAGCAAACCCTATACTGCGAGATGAACCCGCAACAAAAGAAGCTCTACCAGTCCGTCCTGGAAATCGTGCGAACTCAGGTCAAGGAAAAGGTTTCCGTCGGTGGTCTCAAGGGCGCCAGAATCGCCATTTTCGATGCCCTGCTCAAGTTAAGGCAGATCTGCTGCGACCCCAGACTCAGCCCCCTTGTCCCAGACGACCCGCCCGCCAGCGCCAAGTTCACTCTTTTTATGGACACCATCATGGAGATCGTCGCGGAAGGTCACCGGGTCTTGGTTTTCAGCCAGTTCGTCAAAATGTTGAACCTCATGCACATTGAACTTGAAAAAAACAACATCCCCTACCTCCAGCTCGATGGAAGCACGAAAAACAGGGAGGAATTGGTATCCAAATTTCAAAACAGCGATGAGTACCCCGTGTTTTTGATCAGTCTCAAGGCCGGTGGAACCGGTATTAACCTGACGGCGGCAGACTACGTTATTCATTATGACCCCTGGTGGAACCCCGCGGTCGAAGCCCAGGCGACTGACAGGGCTTACCGCATCGGACAGAAAAATCACCTTTTTGTCTATAAACTGATCACCCGAAACAGTATTGAGGAAAAAATCATTGAATTGCAAAAAACAAAAAAAGCTCTGGCCGACAACATCGTCGGCGATTCAGATCCAATCGAACAAATGCTCAACATCGATGAGTTAAACGAACTGTTTGCTTTATAAAAAAGGAAGTGGTAATAATCGAATATTGACGAGTCCCCCTTAACAAGATAAACCCCCAAAACAAAAATCCAACTTTTATTAGGCATTATGGACAAACCACCTATCACCTCACAGGGCTATAAGGCTTTGCAAGAGGAATTGAAAAACTTAATCAAGGTTGACAGACCCAAGATCATACAGGATATCTCAGACGCGCGAGCTCATGGGGACCTAAAGGAAAACGCCGAATACCATGCCGCCAAAGACAAACAGGGATTCATCGAGGGGCGCATCCAGAAACTCAACCATCTTATCGGAAATGCCCATATCATCGAAATCGCGAAAATTAAGTCCAATAAGGTCCAGTTTGGAGCGACCGTAACCTACGAAGACCTGGATAGCGAAGAGACAACCACCTGGAAGATCGTGGGTGAAGAGGAAGCCGATGTAAAAAGAAACCTCATTTCTTACAAATCACCGATTGCCAAGGCACTGATCGGCAAGGAAGAAGGAGACGAAATCACCATCAAAATCCCGAAGGGAACCCTTGAAGTTGAAATCACCGAGGTGAAATACGTCTGAATATACTTAACTTGGCCAATTTCGGAGCCTTATTTTTCGCGGTTCCATCCGATTTTACCATCTCCTTTGTTTAGTAAGACCGGTCTTGATTTACAAAATCAGAGGGGAAAAGTATCCTTGGAATTCATGAGCCTGTTTAGTACAAATCTCTGTTAATACCCTTAAGCTGCCACTAAAATGAAAGACGCTTCATGGGACGTTCTTGTCGTCGGAGGCGGTCATGCCGGCTGCGAGGCCGCTCTCGCCTCGGCCAGGCTGGGACAGAAAACGCTTTTAACCAGCATGACCATCGATAATATCGCGGCCATGTCCTGCAATCCGGCGATCGGAGGCCTGGCAAAGGGGCATCTGGTAAAGGAAATCGACGCGCTGGGCGGGATGATGGGTATCGCCGCTGATGAGACCGCCATTCAATTTAAGCTTTTAAACCGCACCAAGGGTCAGGCGGTCCAGGCGACCCGCTGTCAATCCGATATGGACCGCTATAAGCGCTTTATGCAGTCTCGGCTTCAGAGCCAAGCGGGACTGGACCTCCTGCAAACCGAAGTTGCCGGGCTTTTGTGGAAAAAGGACCGGGTTGAAGGCGTCATCACCAACACCGGTGAAAAAATCAAAGCCAAGGCCGTCATCCTGACCACCGGAACCTTTTTAAATGGTCTGATCCATATCGGAAAACAACGCTTTCCCGCGGGAAGAGCCTGGGAGTTTCCAGCCAGCCTGTTATCCGGCCATCTGAAAGAAAAAGGCTTTAACCTCGGCAGACTCAAAACCGGCACCACGCCACGCCTCGACAAAAGAACGATCGACTTTGACGCTCTGGAGCCCCAATACGGAGACGACGAACCCATCAGGTTTTCCTTTTGGGACAGCCGGGTCTCCTTAAAACAGCTCCCCTGCTATATCACTTACACCAACGAGAAAACCCACCAGGTCGTCCAGGAAAAAATCGCCCACTCAGCTTTGTACAGTGGCCAGATCACCGGCATCGGGCCCCGATACTGCCCCAGCATCGAAGATAAAATCGTCAAATTTCCTCAAAGAGACCGCCACCATATCTTTTTGGAACCCAGCGGACTGGACTCGATCGAATACTACCCCAACGGCATGTCGACCAGTCTGCCTCCGGAGATTCAGCTGGAGTTTCTAAGAACGATTAAGGGCTTAGAAAAGGTAAAGGTGATCCGGCCGGGTTACGCCATCGAATATGATTATATAATCCCCACTCAGCTTAAAAATACCCTGGAGTCCAAAAGGGCCGAAAATCTCTATTTCGCAGGCCAGATCAACGGCACCTCCGGTTATGAGGAGGCGGCCGCTCAGGGACTGATCGCCGGAATCAACGCCTCTTTGAAAAACATGGGAAAAGACCCCTTTGTCCTTTTAAGAAACGAGGCTTATATCGGCGTATTGATCGATGACCTGGTCTCGAAAGGTACCGAGGAGCCTTACCGGATGTTTACCTCCCGGGCGGAATACCGCTTGATGCTAAGAGAGGATAACGCCGATCAGAGACTATCTGAAAAGGGATACCAGATTGGACTTTTATCTAAAGACAAGCACCGGGTATTTCAAACCAAAAACGACAATATCGCCCGCTTGAGAACCTTTATCTCCAAGACGTTCCTGTACCCGGACGACGGCCTGAACCACGCGCTTTTGGAACAGGAGACCAAACCCATCAACTCTAAAATCATCCTAAAGGAGGCCTTGAAGAATCCCCTGATTGATTTTAGCCGGTTGATGACGGTTAAGGACCAGGAAGAATTGACCCCCCTTTCGGGTTTCAGCGAGGCGGAAAAAAAATTCGTCGAAAGCGAAATCAAATACGAAGGCTATATCCAAAGACAGCAGAGCCAGATCAACCATTACCTTAAAATCGAAGCCGTCCAAATCCCGCACGGGTTCGATTATCAAGCCGTAAGAGGCCTCTCGCGCGAAGTCGTCCAAAAACTCAGCGAGCAAAAGCCCCAGACACTGGGCCAGGCCAACAAGATCAGCGGGATCACGCCCGCGGCCATTACCCTTTTGATGGTCGAGCTACAAAAAAAATCCCAACGGAATAAAAATGACAAAAAAGGATGACACCCTTCGCCAAATCTATAGTAAAATCCGCCTGGAAGAAAGAATCACCCCCAATGAAGGATTGATCTTACTCAAAGACGCGCCCTGGCTGGAACTGGCGCAGCTCGCTTGGGAAAAAAGGGTTAAGAAGGTCGGCGGAGACAAGGCCAGCTACACCCTGTTTCGGATCATCAACTACACCAACGTCTGCGACATCGGGTGCTGTTTCTGTAGCTTCAAGCGGACCGAAAACGATAAAATGGCTTATGTCCTTACCAAGGATGAGGTTTTAGAAAAAGTCGAGGCTTCAAAAAAAATAGGTATCGAGCAGATCTTCTTTCAGGGAGGCGTCCATCCGAACCTGCCCCTTTCTTATTATACCGACATCCTCAAAGCGGTCAAAAGCGACTTTGGCGTCCACATCAGGGGATTTTCCCCCGTGGAAATTTTGCGCCTGGCTGAATTGAATCAAATGACGGTTCCAAAGATGATAGGCGTACTCAAACGTGCCGGCCTTGATTCGGTCCCGGGCGCGGGCGCTGAGATTTTATCGGAAAGAGTCAGAGCCGTCCTGTCCCCGAATAAATGCTCAACGGCGCAATGGGCCAGGATCATAAAACAATGTCACCAGCAGGGACTACCCGGTTCGGCGAATATCGTCATTGGCTCCATCGAAAAAGACCGGGAGATCATCGCGCACCTGAGTCTCGTGAGAAAAATTCAAGACGAAACCCAGGGTTTTAATTCCTTTATCCCCTGGACCTTTCAAAGACAGACGAAAGATTTTTACGTCAAAAATATCCTGCCGCATGATTATCTGAAGCTCGTCAGTCTCTGCCGAATCTTTTTAGACAATATCCGGAATCTGGAGGTTTCCGTTTTGGTTTTAGGGGAGGATATAGGCAAACTCGCCCTGAGGATGGGAGCCAACGATATCAGCTCACCCGTCATTGAGGAAAACGTTCTCAGGTCTTTTGGGATCAAGTCCGAAAGGGAAGCTCAAAATCTAATCCAGGAGGCCGGGTTTACAGCCGTCAAAAGAGATTTCAACTACAGACCGCTGGAAGTTTTCCCTCCGGTCCAGCCCGGTACTGCCCCTGAAAACTAATTATTTTTAAACTTGGTGGAAAAGGCTGACTAGTCTTCTTTCCAAATGATGCATTCACCCGGACAGGCGTCGATTTCATCCTGAATTTCTTCTTCAGGCGCTCCGAACGGGTCGATGACTTCCGCCAGATCATCATCGTCCATCTGAAACACTTCAGGCAAATTATCGACACATTGAACGCAACTCGTACAATCATCTTGTACCACATAAACTGTTTTTGCCATATCCCCTCTATTTTATATTTGATGTTTAAAGGCTATCTCAACCCGGTTTATAAAACCAAGATTCAAAAAATAATGATCAATAAATTTATTTTTGAAAAGTAAAAAATTCCTTTTCTCCGCTATTTTCTAATCTTATTTTGTAAACTGCTGAAACAACAGCTCACAGGCTTTTTTTTGAACTCCAAGGTGATTTTCCGTCCATTGCCGATGAGCCTCAGGCCCGACCTTATTGGTAATTCCCAAAAGCGCGTTCCAGAAAATCTCCTTTTCCTGACAAAGAGCTGCCACAGAATAGAGTTCCATGTTCTCGATTTCAGCTCCGGTGTTTTGGGCGATTCTCCCCGAGAGTCCGGGGTTGATTGTCATCCCCAGAGTGGTCGCGATCTTGGTTTTATTTAGACCCCAATCACAACGCAGGGTCGAATGGATGCCGGTTTTTTCCATGAACTTGGCGTATTTAGCCAGCCCCATTTCCGCCGCGCCATCGATTAAAAATACCTCCTCCGCCAGACAAAGATCCCAAATCCTGGTTTTATTATCAAGTCCATAAAAACCGGCGGTTCCGACAAATAGAACTTCCTTGATTCCCGGAAACTGGTAAAGAAGCGACTGAAACTCAAGGCCGGCCTTTAGAAAACTGACTCCCAGCGGCGCCAGCAGGATTTTCTGGTTTTTACCCTCAAAGAGGAAACATCCCTCCCTTTCGTCTGGCCGGGCTTTTAATAAACCGACCAAGGGAGAAATCTCGTCTAAGACCGCCGAGACAACCGCCAACATAGCCTAACCTCTAAATCTTTTGAGTTTCCGCTCCACCGCAAACCGCTTTAAGGCAAGTTCAAGCAACCGGTCGATCAACTCCGGGTAGCTGATCCCCGTAGCCTCAAGTAGCTTCGAGTACATGCTGATAGACGTAAAACCCGGCAAAGTGTTGACTTCATTAAGATAGATTTCCCCGTTTTTCTTTAAAAAGAAATCAGCCCGAGTCAAGCCGGAAAGCTCCAAAAGCCTAAAGGCTTTTTTCGCTGTTTCCTGAATCAGCGAAGTCGAAGCTTCATCAAGCTCCACCGGCGCAACAAGCTTGGTTTCTTCGCTTTGGATATATTTTGAATCATAGGAATAAAAGCCACCCGGAGGAATGATCTCTCCGGGAAGCGACGCCAGAAGATCTTCATCACCAAGCAACGATACCTCGATTTCCCTGCCCTCAATATTTTCCTCCACAACCACTTTATTATCAAACTCAAAAGCCGTCTCAACCGCCTTTTGGTATTCCTCTGCGTCATAACACCTGGAAATGCCCAGTGATGACCCGAGGTTGCAGGGCTTGACGAACAGGGGCAATCCCAATTCCTTTTTGACCTCCTCAAAGGAGGGCCTCCGCTTTTGCCAATGATACAAGGTGATATACCTGGCGCAGGGGATACCGCCTTGGAGAAAAAGTCTTTTCATAATATCCTTGTCCATTCCCACCGCCGAGCCAAGCACACTTGATCCGACAAAAGGAAGGTGGTGCATCTGTAAAAATCCCTGCAGACAACCGTCTTCCCCCAAGGTTCCGTGGATGATGGGAAAGACCACATCGATCTTCCGGTCTCCGATCATTCCCTTTTCAAGACAAACCTCCCTAAGTCCGGGATTAAGCGCGATCTTAGACGGATCGTCCTCGTTGATAAAAAAAGGCTCTCCCTCCAGCCATTCCCCTTTTTTGCCGATACCGACCATGATCGGGTTGTAGCGGTCCTTAGACATGAACCGCTGAATACTTTTCGCGGACATTAAAGAAACTTCGTGTTCGGCGCTTTCACCGCCGCAAAGCACCAATACATTCAATCGAGTCATTTTATCTTCATCACCCTTGGGTTAAAAATGGAAAATCAAGCCTAAATAATAAAGCATCGCAAACGGGATCACGGTAGTATTTTTTTCTTCTGGCGTACTGAAGAAAACGGTGCCTGAGGTAAAACCCGACCGCGGACAGGTTATCCTGGCGAACCTCCAGAAACAGACGTTTGATACCCTCAATTCTCAGTTGCTCCAACAACCGATCCAACAGCCTGCCCCCGAAACCCCGGTTTCTCAGCTGAGATTTCACCGCTATCTTAAGGATTTCAGCTTCATCCAGCGTTTGCGTAAAAAGTAAAAAAGCTATGAGTCGCCCCCCCTCAAAACCCGTCAGAAGAAGTGGCTTCGCGTGGATAAAGAATCTTTCCCACTGGCTTATGGGCCAGGCTCCATCCAAAAAACACTCCCGGTCCAGATCCATAAGTTCCCCCTGAAAGGTCTCGATGCTATCCCATTGACGGATGATCATCTCCCGGCCCGTTTATCAAAATTGATTTCCGCTTCCGAAAGCTTGATATAGATCGGCTCCAGCGGCGCGCCTTGGGATGGCTTTTCGGGCTGGTCCAAAAAATATTCGATCACATCGAGTCCTGAGACCTGAGTCCTGAAATCCTCGCGCCACAGCACCCCCTTTTCCCTCATTTCCTCCTGCTGGGATTTGATCAGCTCAAGGCCTGTGCCCATAATCAAATCCCCTTTTTCAAGCTCTTCAATGAATTCCTTGGGATCAATCAGGTCGATGGGCTTAACCTCTGCAACTTTCCCGCTGCGGGTCCGGTAACAGCCATAGTACATCTCGCCCTTGTACGCCTTTTGAATGACCTTAACCGTCCCGTCAAAATAAAGGGAACTGGCCGCCATCAGCCGCAATAGATCCACGCCGTAAACCGGAATATCAAGACCCAGCGCCAAGGCTTCCACCGTTGCCAGACTGACCCTTAATGAAGTAAAGGAGCCAGGCCCCAGACTGACGCAAATCCCCCGCAGGTCCTCTTTGTTAACGCCTGAACGCGAAAAAAGGCTCTCGATGGTCTCCAGAATGATCTCAGATGTCTGGATTCCGCTGTTGGTAAAAGCAAGTGAAACAGGCGTCCCCTCTTTGCAAAGACCCGCGGAAACCGCGAAACCCGAGCCTTCCAACCCCAAAAGACATTGTTTCTTTAATAGCATTTGCTTGTAATAAAGCTGAAAAGCCTTTTATATTTATCGGTTCCGTGTTAAATTAAAATAGGGCTTTAAAAACCGTCCTGCCCCTTGCGCTTGTTTTTAAAAAGATTTTCGGTTGGTTTTATCTTGTGATGATCGCGGCTTTTCTGTAAAGAAAAACCCTCAAAGATAAAATTCTTCATTTAACGGTTACGCCTCGGGTTATTTCATTTATAAAACACCGGTTTCATTGCCCAGACTCTGGCGTATCTGTAAAAACCGATTGACTTTTTATGATAGAATTGTAAAAAATTGGTTTGTTTGCCGATCTGAATATTCAACTGGTTAAACCTCCCTTTTTTTTCGCTTGGGGAAAGACCTTAGACCGATCAAAGCTACCCCTGAACCAAAGAGCCTCCATGGAAAAACAAAAGGAATACTATACCAAACGGGACCTCTATTCTGACAGAGGCACTCCAAAAATCGGATGGATCTACACTATCGCCGGTTCCTTCGCGATCAGCCTGACCTTTATAATGACCTTCTACTGGGCTTTGAATCAAATCCTGATCATTAATAATTATCAGCTTTGGGAAGTTGGGCCGAAGAAGCATTATATCGACTTTTCGATCATCTTTCTTTGCAGCTTTGCCTGTTGCTTTGTCTTTTGCAAGTACATGCAGACTTACATTTATAGACTCAATGGTTTTACGTTCGATTTTTTAGTGGCCGGTTCAGATCTGGCTCGCTTTTTATCGGGTCTTTTCGCGTTTACCTATAGCGTTTTGGCCGCGATGATCTTTTTCGGAGTATTATAGGATAGCGATTTTCCCTCATGCGGTACAAGCATTTTTTCATGGATGGCGCTCCTTGTGGCCTGCCCGCGGGAAAAGCGGTCTGCGTTGCCAGAAATTACCTGGACCACATCAAAGAGCTGAGAAACGAAGTTCCCGACCGACCCGTTTTTTTTATCAAGCCCGAGACTTCCCTTTGTGCCCTGGACCAGCCCATCGACATCCCCGCTATCAGCGAAAATTGCCATTTCGAGGTCGAACTGGCGGTACTGATCGCGAAAAAGCTGAAAAATGTCTCTGTTGAGGAAGCCATGGGAGCAATCGCCGGATACGGGATCGGATTGGATATGACTCTAAGGGACATCCAGTCTCAACTAAAAGAAAAGGGTCACCCCTGGGAAATCGCCAAGGGATTTGACGGAGCTTGTCCCCTCTCGCCCTTTTTAAGAAGCGAGAGGTTAACAAATCCCCAGGACACCCGGTTGAGGTTATGGGTCAACGGCATATTAAAACAAGACGGCTCCACCCGTGAGATGATCACCCCCATCGGGTCCCTTTTATCGGAGGCTTCAAACTATTTCAGTCTGCTTGCAGGGGATATCCTGTTGACGGGAACTCCAGCCGGTGTGGACCGGATCAAAGCCGGGGACCGCATTGAGTTGGAATTGGACGGAAAGTATCGTTTCGAGACAAGGGTCAGGTAACATAATAAAGCGGCCACAAAGTTATGGATAAAGCGGTAGTGATTTTTTCGGGGGGCCAGGACTCGACGACCTGTCTGGGTTGGGCAAAAAACCGCTACGAGGATCTGGAGGGGATTTCCTTTAACTACGGGCAACGCCATCATGTCGAAACCGATCAGGCGAAGATCATCGCCGATAAACTGGGCGTGCCTTTAACCCTGTTTGACATCTCCTTTTACTCAAAGATGGTCATCTCCGCCTTAACCGGGGAGGGAAACGTCAACCTGCCGCATGAGGATAACCATCAGCTGCCGGCTTCTTTCGTGCCGAACCGGAACGCGCTTTTTATTTTACTGGCCCATTCGTTCGCACAGACCAAAAAGGCCAAGGTGCTTATCGGCGGTTTTTGCCAGACCGATTTCAGCGGTTATCCCGACTGCCGGGAAACCTTCACCGAGCTGATGTTGAAATCCCTTAACCTGGGCTCAGACCAGCATATCGAACTAAAGACACCTTTGATGCACTTAAGCAAAGCCGAGACGTTCAAGTTAGCCCAACAGGAGGGCATCCTCGATCTGGTGATCAGGGACTCCCATACCTGCTACGAGGGAAGTCCGGCTGCAAACGACTGGGGACGGGGATGCGGAAACTGTCCCGCCTGTCTTTTAAGGAAAAAGGGATACCTGGAATTTATCCAACTTTAAGCGGAAATTTAAAATGCCCACAGCCGACGGAAAGACCTTTGAGTTTGAGGAAATAAGCTCGATCAGAACCGATTTTCTGGAAACCTTTGATTTCGAGAGCCCAGATCAGTACATCAAGACCGAGACCAGCGAGTTCTCGGCCGTCTGTCCCTTTAGCGGGTTGCCGGACTTCGGGAACCTGATCATCGAGTATTATCCCCAAGGGGGCAAATGCGTCGAACTGAAATCGCTAAAATATTATATGACCAGCTTTAGAAACGTGGGCATCTACCAGGAAGCCGCCACGAAGAGGATTTTCAAGGACTTGTCTAAGACGCTCCAGACAAAGCGCATGAGGGTCACGACCCTCTACCAGCCCAGAGGCGGTTTTGTCACCACCTGTATCGAGGGGAACCTTTAGGTATGGAGATCAAGTTTTTCAACAGCCTGAGCCGAAAGAAGGAAACCTTTGAGCCGATCAAGCCCGGAGAAGTCAAGATCTATATCTGCGGCGTCACGGTTTATGACCGTTGCCATCTGGGTCACGCCAGAGGCGCGGTCAACTTCGATGTCCTCAGGAACCTTCTGAAAGCCTTGGGTCTGAAGGTCACCTATGTCAAGAACTACACCGATATCGATGACAAGATCATCAACCGGGCCCGGGAAAAGGGGATCGACCCCAAAGAGCTGACCGAACAGATGATCCTTTATCATGACCAGGATATGGAAAGCCTGGGGATCAGCCCTCCCGATTTCGCGCCCAAAGCCACAACCCATATACCCGAGATCATCGGGATGATTGAAAAGTTGATCGAAAGGGGCTATGCCTATCAGGCACCGGAGGGTGTCTTTTTTAAGGTCAGACAGTTTGGCTCTTACGGCAAGCTCAGCGGAAAACAAATCGACGATCTCATCGCCGGCGCGAGGGTCGCGGTCATGGACCAAAAACAGGACGCGCTCGATTTCGCCTTATGGAAAACAGCCAAAGAGGGAGAGCCTAGCTGGGAGAGTCCCTGGGGGCAGGGAAGACCCGGCTGGCATATCGAATGCTCGGCCATGAGCCGGAAATACCTGGGTCAGCCCTTTGATATCCACGCGGGGGGAAGCGACCTCATCTTTCCGCATCACGAGAACGAGATCGCTCAGTCGGAATGTTGTTTCGAGCTTCCTTTCGCCAATTACTGGCTTCACAACGGAATGATCCAGATCGATCAGCAGAAAATGTCCAAATCTTTGGGGAATTTCGCGCTGATCAAGGATCTGGTCGAGATTTATCATCCCGAAGTGCTTAGATTTTTCATCATCAGCACCCAGTACCGCCATTCCCTTCACTTCAACCATGAAGCCATTACGAGTTCCGCCGAAGGGTTGGACCGGATCTACAGAGCGCTTTTTAATGACGGCCAAAGCCCGGAAAAGGCCGGGGATACCCACCGGACTGACGAACTTGAGACTGACAGGATCAAGTTTTACGAATATCTGAGAGACGACATCAACACTCCCCAGGCGATCGGGGTGCTTTTTGAGCTGACGAAAAAACTTAATTCCGCGCGGAACGATCCCGATTTTTCTAAGGCCGTCAGAGATTGCCTCCTGGAATTGGGCGCTGTGCTGGGGATCCTTCGGAGCGACCCTAAAAAATGGTTTTTAACCCCCAGAATCAAAAACGAGGAACAGGGACTCGTCGAAGATGAAATCGAGGCGCTGATCTTTAAAAGGAAAACAGCCCGGGAGTTAAAGGACTGGAGTCGGGCCGACCAGATCAGGGATCAGCTTTTAGACGCGGGGATTCTCATCGAGGATAAAGACAACCGGACCTACTGGAAAAGGAAATAGCCGTGAAGTCATCCATCGCCCTTTACGGTATCGAGCCCGTCATCCAGTGCCTCACTCACTCAAGCAGGGATGTCTCCAGGCTGATTTTAAAGGAGAATAACGACTCAGAGCGCCTAAGATCCATCGCCAGGCTCGGCAAGGCTCATAAGATACCGCTTGAGACCGCCAGCCCCCAAAAACTGGAGAGCCTCTGCAAATCAAAAAATCATCAGGGCGTTGTCCTTTTTTGTGGTGAAAAAAAAACCCTTGATTTAAAGTCGTTTATAAAAGACGACACGCGGGATTTCTCATTGATCATCGCCCTGGACCAGATCGAAGATCCGCAAAACCTGGGCGCCGTGATCAGAAGCGCGTCCTATTTCGGCGCGGCGGGACTGCTTTATGTCAAACGGAAAAACGCACCTTTGTCGCCGACGGTATCGAAGGTATCGGCCGGGGCTCTGGAAAACTTCCCCGTGATCGAGGTGAACAACCTGGCTCAAGGCCTGAGCAGCCTCAAGCAAAACGGCTACTTCATCGTGGGAGCCGATACCCGCGATGGCGAGGGGTTCCAAAAAATAATCGATTTGGAGAAAATGGCGCTTGTTCTGGGGAACGAGGGCCAGGGATTAAGGGAGTTGACCCGTAGCCACTGCGACTTTTTAGTCACCATCGAAGGGGGAAAAACTACCGAATCCCTAAATGTCAGCAATGCGGCGGCGATTCTGATTCAACATTTCACCAAACCAAAATCATAACCATGGGAATAAAAATACTCTTGATCAACGGACCGAATCTCAACCTGCTGGGGACCAGGGAACCCGATGTCTATGGCAAAATCGACCTTAATAAAGTGGAGAGCCAGCTTAAAACCACCGCCCAGAATAAGGGCTACGAGTTGACCTGCCATCAGTCCAACCATGAGGGATCGATCATCGACTTTATTCACGAAAACAAACTCGCGGATTACCTCATCATCAATCCGGGAGGTTTGACCCATACTTCGGTATCCCTAAGGGACGCGCTCAGCGCCGTAAAGATCCCCTTCATCGAAGTGCATATCTCCAACACCCATGCCCGCGAAGAATTCCGTCACCGCTCGTACCTGTCAGGACTGGCCAGCGGAATCATCATCGGATGCGGGATTGAGGGTTACGGTCTTGCGCTGGATTTGATCATCAGGCGGTTGAGTTGATCCGGTTCATAAAAAACGACGATACTTTTAAACGATGATTGCCTTACTCTATCCGAAACCGGTCGTGAAACTCAAACCAAATATCACTGATTTCAGCGAAGATGAACTCAAGGACTGGGCTCAACAGAAAAACGAAAAACCCTTCAGGGTAAACCAGCTTCTGCAATGGCTTTATCATCACAGGGCCTCTTCTTTCGATCAGATGAGCAATCTCTCCAAAGATTTCAGGTCAAAGCTGAGCGATTTTTTTTCTTTTCAGCTACCCGAGATTGTCAAGACCCAGGAAGCCGATGACGGGACCATCAAATTTCTCCAGAAACTTTCCGATCAAAGTCATATCGAGTCGGTGCTGCTTAAGCACGATGACCACAACACCCTTTGTATTTCCACTCAGGTCGGCTGCGGTATGGGTTGCCGCTTCTGTCTGACGGGGAAGATGGGACTCAAAAGAAACCTCAGCTCCGGCGAAATCGTCGAGCAGGTCTTAAACGCCTACAGGCTTATTCCTCCCGGGGAAACAATCAGAAACATCGTCTATATGGGAATGGGAGAGCCGTTTCATAATTACGACAACACGATCAAGTCCCTCGGGACGCTTTTAAATCCGCTGGGCTTTGACGCCTCGGCCCGGAGAATCACCGTTTCCACCTGCGGACTGATCCCGGAGATCAAACGCTTCGCGCGGGAAAAATTCAAGGCGAATCTGGCGGTATCCTTAAACGGGGTCTATGAGA
>JAOUME010000178.1 GCA_029881655.1 Deltaproteobacteria bacterium
GGAAATGGTGGCGCATTCCAAGGTTGGCCAATACCACCCATCTTTATATTGCCACATGCAAAACCGTCTGGGTGGGCATAGATTCCAACTAAACTCATTGGATTCGGTGATGAATGCGAATAACCGATTTGATATTGAACGTGACCATTTTCATCACAATTTACATTGAAGGTCACTTTCCCCCCAGTGTGACCAACCTCACTAAAATCATTTCTTTTCATTATTTTGTCTATCAGAAGAGTGATTTCTTATATTTTGACTGCTCTGATCTCTACATTTTTATAACGCCACGGGTAACCTGACCGCGCCAATTACCTTGCCGCGTAGCGCCGCCGCGCTTCTCGCGGTCAGGTTGACCCGATTGTTAGAGATTTTTTATTCTGTGACCGCACGAAATTCCTGGAATTTTGGCCCTACTTTCTCTGCCAAATATATTGGTATGAGTATATCCTGTAAATCTATCTCAACTTTTGACCTTTCGGACAGGAATCTTGCAAATTTAGCCCCAACTCTCGACAAGTCATTACTTTCCTTAAAAGTATCGTTATATGTTTTGTATCTTAAATTAAAATCATCGCAAACAGCTTGACGTAAGCTACTACTGTAGCCATTAGTTTTTAACTTTGAATAATATTGGTCGTGTATTTCATCAAGAATTAGCTTGTGCCATAATTCAGGGAATATATCAGTTTTCTGGAATAACCAAATAACAAATGCTATTGATTCAAACTTAAGCACTTCTTTATATAGATTATTTTTTATTCTTCCTTCTTTTTCAAAATGATCGATTGCTTCATTTATAATGTATGCAAATTCCTCCAAAATAAAAGAGGAACTCGCTGCTATCATCTTCTTGTACTTTCGATGCCTTAGAAATTTTCCGATCATTTTTTTGTCTCCTCTAACGATAGAAACAACCCGCTTGCCAAAATCGGATAAATAAAAAACGCCACGCTGATCCAAGTCGGGTTAGTTGACTGGTTAAGTGGTTTTATATACGTAAGTTGAAATAATGGAAAAGTATCCAACCAATACAAAGCATAAGAGCACCAATAATCACACCCTCCGCTATATTTATGAGAGATATAGACTTCTTGCTTTTGCCATGTGGTGCTTTGGCATCGGGTGGGTTAGTTGTCTTGTCGCTCGTGGCTGGTTTGGTTGGTGATTCAATATTGTTTTCAAGTTCAATAATTGCCCGATTAACGACACTTTTCATAATGTTTAAACAAGGGATTGCCGTGCGGGACGAAACCCTCCTTGGCACGCTTACCTTTGAGGCTGCATCCATGAACAAGGTGTAGTGTTCGTTACTGTATTTTAATAATGGTGCGACATTGTCAACCCATGACATTAATAGTTCATGTTTGCCGAATGTGGTTCGTTCGTTTTTGTCTGTAATTTGAAGAACCTTTAATTCTTTGAGGCGTTCTTTGTTGTCCATGTAATTTTACATTTTACACTTAACGACCTGGCTCACCGGAAAATAGGCCGCAGGCCTATTTTTCCGAGTGCAGCCTCTGGTTGGGCTTTTTTGCTATAATTTAGAAAAATGTGATAATTCTATTTTCAATCTTAAATTGTTCAAATTGGGACAACAAAGCCATTTCTTTTTTTGTTTTTACTGTTTCGTCAACATACATATATAATTTCAAGTTTCCTTTTGACGAATGTTGTTGAGCTAACTTAGTATATTCTGCGTGTGTAAATAGCCATACACTATCAGTCGACAGGTCGGCAATTGCCACCAGTTCTGCTGGAGAATTATCTCTTAAGTCCCAAGCAAGAGCCAACTTCCCGTTGCCACCACCAGGAAGTGGTTTCTCTTTTGTTTTAACTTGAATTGTGTAAGGACGCTTATTTTTGGGTGAGTAGGCAACCAAATCAATTCCTGAATCCGTTGTCATTGCTGCTGAATCAATTCCAAATTTCAACAATTTATATTGAACGAGTAATTCCCCCGCTGCACCTATGTGTTGAGTTGTTTTTTCCATTTTATATTGGTGCCCAACGTTCACGTTTTTTGGCTGTGCAAAATGCTATAGCCCTAAATTGTTCATTGGGGCACAAGCAGCGATTTATCACGCACGATGATTGCATCTGCGACACAAACCACTGTTTGCCAACAATTTCGCCCCCAATCGACTTCCCGCTTGTCCTCACAGACCATGTTCGTTACTGCGTCAGCCCCCAATAGAGCTGCGCGAATTCGAACACCTTGCTGCGCTTCATTCATACTGGGCGAACCGCTAGCATAAAGATTGCGTTTGCAAGCTATTCCTTCGACACTCCCAACTATCTGGTATTTTTCTCTGGGAATAGATCCTGCCTTAAGAATAACCATTTCTGTAACCCTTTGACGTTCAAGGGAAGAAAGAGAAGATACCGATGGATTTGATGCGCAACCGGATAACCATACAATTGTGCATGTCGCGACGAGCCATGTAATTCTTTTAGCCATGTTAGTCTCCTCTATTTGATGCCCAACGTTCAAGTTAACTTGCCGCAAGGGATGATAAGTTTCGCAACAACCCCGTAAACACAAAAGGGGCAATAGGCTGTAAGCCCACGCCCCTTGCGGTCAATGTTGAACGCCTGGTTCGGCTTATTTGCCTTTTATTCCTGTCAGAGAAACTACTCTTGTACGGAAATCTTGGTATTCTGCACCTTTTGATGCAGATAAATCTCTCAACAAATAGAACCTATTTGTTGTGGGAGATTCTTGATGAGCCATTTTGAAATCCATGCGATCAACATTGACGACCGTCCAGCATTCCAGGTAGCCTTTTGACTTCGCTTTCTGGTGACTTTTCTCTGCTTCCCCAATCCTATTGTGGATATTTGAAAAATCTGTGCCACCCTTGACTTCTATGGCAACAACATTTCTGTAATTATTGGGAGACATCTCCTCACGGATTACAATATCCGGGTCGGGGGCAAATTCAATTAGTACCTTTCTGCCTGCGGCATTTATAAGCTCTATCCTGCTCTCAGAAGAAGACGATGACTCTTTTTTGACAATTTTATGTATAGACTCAAATACTTTTACTATAGCTACGATGCCTTTTCTATTATTGGCACCGCCTCTCAATTGCGGCCCAACTGTCAACAAAGTAAGGTCATCGAGTAGTTGTTTGCTTACCCTGTCGGTGCCAATGCCCTCAATTAGCGAACAAGAACAGCCGATTAATGCTTTACATAATTCGGGTAGTCTTTTTTTATTGTTTTCGGTCAAAACCCCTTTGACTTCCATTGACTTGAAACTTGTTAAACCAAACTCTGAAGTAAAAAATGCTTTTTGACTAAAACCCAGCAAAAGACGGTAGTATCCAAGAAGGTGGGGTGAACTTTCTAATAGTATTGGGGTAGGAAAAACCAGTTCGCCACGAAGACCATGTCTTGCCAGAGCTTTTATGCTTGCTGGCGGGACAAATTTGGCAAGTTGTGTGTCAAGAGTAGAAATATCAATTTCGCTTACAGCTTGACTTAAAGCTTCTTGTAAATATGTATTTCTTATTTGCCCGAGAGCAAAAGAAAAATCAATTTGGAGTTCTGGGTGTGGGATTAATATGGGACTCATTTATATGGCTATCCTAATAATATTTTCATGTAATACGATTAGCCGTTCTGCTGCCATGGCCACATATTTAGGGTTCAATTCTATTCCAATGTATGGACGATCAAGTATCTGGCAAACAACCCCAACAGTGCCTGAGCCAAAAAAAGGATCTAATACAAAGTCTCCAGAACGTGTGGATGCCATAATACAAGGCTCAATTAAGCTCGTCGGGAAAGTTGCGAAATGTGCACCCGGGAATGCCTGAGTATTAATGTCCCAGACACTACGTCGGTTTCTCATTTTTCCGTTTGCAGCAGGTTCTTTTACTGCATCACGATTGTAATAGTACTTTTCTGATTTACTAAACATAAATAGATATTCATGAGATCTGACAGGGCGGTCTTGTACGCTTTCTGGCATAGCATTTGGTTTATTCCAAACAATGTCACTGCGAAGGTACCACCCGTCATCCTGGAGAGCAAAGGCCAGTCTCCAAGGAATACCCATTAAATCTTTTGGTTTTAGGCCTTTGGGGGTATCAGGCCTTACAGACATAGCTCTAGCCGGATTTTTTTTATCTGGAGCACGATAGCCACGATTACCGCTTGTGTAACCATCGCCTATATTCAACCATAAGATTCCGTTGGGTTTTAATACCCGTTTGACTTCTGAAAAAATAGATACCAATCTGTTAAGAAATTGGTGCAAAGATTCTTCAAGGCCAATTTGTCCTTCAATACCATAATCTCGAAGCCCCCAGTAGGGAGGAGAAGTAACCACGCACTGGACAGACTCAGATGGAAGGCGTGTGAGAATATGAAGAGAATCACCTTCATAAATAACTGAACTATCAACGGGAAATGGCTTTGGTCGTATTATTTTTTCTTTTTTCATAGTACGAAATATTATACTCGGAAGTTCATATAGTTAAAATGCCTTTTTCTGGAAGCCGAACATGCGCTAGGCCGAACGGGCTAATAGGTTATAGGCCGATTCGGCCTAACCCAATATGCATGGAATCGGCCTAACCCAATATTTATGGATTTTGCCTAGCACCAAAAAGATCTATTTGTTAAAATCCTAACAATCAAATTTTCTATTTTTCTGTGAATACTTATTGATACGATGAAACAAGTCAATCAAAAAAATGGTCAGGACTCTGCTTTCTGGGCAAGCTATCGCCGAACTATCACCAAGCATGGTATATCTGATAAACATGCCATCTGGTACGAACGATGGGCACAACGTTTTTGCATGGGTTTACAGGATAAAGAACTCACTGCTTGCACGGCAGCGGAGTTGGCCAGCTACCTTGCCCAGCAGGCCAATGACCCTAATTTTCAAGAGTGGCAGTGCCAACAATCCTCGGAAGCATTGCGACTCCTTTTCTCAACCATCTTGCACCTTCCCTGGGCCTCACCTTGGCCGCCCCCGCCAGCCACCTCCGTTCCGGCGGCTGCGCCTGATCCCCTTCCTTTGACCGAGCAGATTCTGCCCCAGACGGACAGCGAAACCTTAGCCGCCTTGCGGACGGCCGTCAGGGTTCGGCATTACTCCATCCGCACCGAGCAGGCCTATGAACAGTGGTACAGTCGCTTTCTTCTTTTTTTGGGGGAAAAACCGTTGGCGGCCAGCGGCGCTGACGAGGTGAAGGGTTTTCTCGGCTA
>JAOUME010000179.1 GCA_029881655.1 Deltaproteobacteria bacterium
TGAACTGAATCTCCTTCAAAGCGCCTGTTCTGAGAATATAAAAGCGGATAGCGGCCTGACCGATCGCCTCGGCTGTCTGTTCGTCTTCCTCACCTTCCCCTGAGCCGGTCTCAGTTCTTCTTGATTGAATTTCCTCTAAAGCTAAGTTTGCCATTTCATCCATCAGCTCATCCAGGTCAACGACGGTTCCCTCTCTGGACTTCATCTTGCCCTCAGGCAGAGTGATCATGCCGTAGCTGATATGCTCCAGATGATCAGCCCAGCTGTAGCCGAATTTCTTTAAGACCTCAAAAAGAATCCTGAAGTGGTTGTCCTGCTCGTTTCCGACAACAAAAAAGCAACGCTCAAGTGGATAATCCTTGAATTTCGTCAGGGTTGTCTGAATATCCTGCGTGATATACATGGATGTACCGTCACTTCTCAGCAGGATTTTCGTACCCAGTTTTTCTTTTTCCAGATCAATGGATATGGCGCCGTTTTCCTCAAGCTGACAAACCCCTTCCTTCAATTTCGCCTGGATCACTTCCCGGCCGCCCTTGTAAGTTTCACTTTCATAATAATACTGGTCAAAAACGATTCCCATCCTTTGGTAGCTTTCCTGAAAACCATTTAAGACCCAACCATTCATCTTCTTCCATAGCGAGATGACGTCTTCTTTTCCCTGCTCCCAATCCCTGAGCATCTGCGAGGCTTCCAAAGCCAGTTCGGGATTTTCCTTTGATTTTTGATCATACAGGACATAGTAATCTCCTACCAGCTTGTCCCCTTTTTTACCTGAACTCCCGGGGTCCTCTCCCTTTGACCATTTCTGATAAGCCAGCATCGATTTGCAGATATGGATCCCCCTGTCATTAATCAGGTTGGCCCTGATCACATCATAACCGCACCATAAAAACAGTTTTGAGAGAACATCTCCAAGCAGGTTATTGCGGCCATGACCCAAATGCAGAGGCTTATTGGTATTCGGCGAAGAAAATTCGATCATGATCTTTTTGCCTCGGCCCAGGGAACCCTTACCATATCCAGTCTCAACCAGATCGGTTTTTAAAAGCTGTTCCGCCAGATAATTACCTTTGATAAAGAAATTGAGATAGGGTCCTACTGGCTTGACATCCGAGAACAAAGGGTCTTTGCCCCATATTTCCGCCAAATCTGACGCGATTTTCTGGGGCGCTTTCTTTAAGAGACTCGCCAATGGAAAACAGGCAAGCGCCAGATGACCCATCTTAGTATCTGGTGGAATCTCGAACTTAAAAACCGAATCCGGATTTTTTAAAGAGGAATGTTTGGCAAGGTAATCAGAGGTCTTATCGATAATCTGACGCTTGAAAAGTAATGAGAGGTTTATCGAGGACATTTGCCTATCTGCCCTTTGAAAAGAGGCTTTGCTTTTACTTGGATTTTATAGACTTAAACAACCTCATCCGGTCGCTTTCGAAATACATCACCACAGGGCTCGCGACAAAGATGGAAGAATAGGTTCCCACGACCAGGCCGATCAATATAGCGAAACTGAAATCCCTGATAATATTTCCACCCAATACATAAAGCGACAAAACGACAATGAAGGTTGTCACAGAAGTCAAAATCGTACGGCTCATGCTTTCGTTAATGCTTTGATTGATGATTCTCTCCATCGGACTTTTAGGCATCCGGGCTAAATTCTCCCTAATACGGTCAAAAACGACAATGGTATCATTCAGCGAATAACCGATAATGGTCAAAATAGCCGCGACGATCGTCAGCGTAAATTCTTTGTCTAAGAGAACGAATATTCCCATGGTGATAAAAACATCATGGAAAAGAGCTACAACCGCGCCAACACCAAAGCGTGGTTTAAATCGAATACCAATATAAATCAAAATACCCGCCAAAGCGTAAAGCGCGGCCATAACGGCTTTCTCTCTTAGTTCACCGCCCACCTTGGGCCCGACAGTCTCCACCCTTCTGATGTCATACCCGGTCAGTCTTCCTTTGAAAATCTCATTGATCAAAGATGAAGTGTCATTTTCGGTGTTCTCCACTGCGTCTTGCGACAATGAAATCAATAACTCGTTATCCTGGTCTTCTCCAAAGGTAGTGACATTGGCGTTGGTTTTTAACTTTTCGACGAACAGCTGACGTATCTCCTTTAAGGGAGGGGTGTCTTGAAACTTGACCTGAATAATGGTTCCGCCTCTAAAATCGATGCCGTAATTAATCCCCTTGACAAAAAAACCAGTAAACCCGGCAATGATCAAGATCGCTGAAACGGCAAACGCGAAATATTTTTTCCCCATAATCTCGAACTGGGGGACCTTTTTAAAAATCTTCATATTATATCGATATTTTAATAAGCTTTTTTCGTCTAAGATAGAAAATCTCAAACAGGAACCGACCCAGAATCAGGCTGGTGAACATACTGGCGATAATCCCGATCGAAAGCGTTACTGAAAATCCTTTGATCGGCCCGGTGCCAAATTGAAAAAGCACGATCGCGGCAAGAACGGTCGTGATATTCGAATCGAGAATCGTTATCGTGGCTTTTTGAAATCCAGTGTTGATCGCGTTTCTAACCGGAGATCCTCCCATGAGTTCCTCCCTGATTCTCTCATAAATCAACACATTCGCGTCCACTGCCATCCCGATGGTTAAGATAATCCCCGCCATACCCGGTAAAGTCAGAGTTGCCTGAAAATAAGCCAACGCCGCCACGATTAATATTAAGTTAAAAAACAGAGCCATAATCGCAAAAATACCAGAGAGCATATAGTATACAATCATAAATATCAACACCGCGACGAATCCGATAACGAGGGATATCATCGCCTGGCGGATCGAATCATCCCCGAGTGACGCTCCGATCGTTCTTTCTTCATTGATAATGATCGGCGCCGGTAAAGCTCCAGAGCGTAACACCAGGGCTAACTCGCTTGCTTCCTCAGGAGTAAAGCTCCCCGTAATCTGGGCTTCTCCTCCCTCGATAGCCTCGTTGATTCTAGGAGCAGACTGCACCTTGCCATCCAAAACAATCGCGAACAACCTGCCGACATTGGCTGCCGTAATTTTACCGAAGAGTTCCTTACCCTGTTCGTCAAAAGACATGCCCACATAGGCACTTCCCGTAGGCAAAAACCCGACTCTGGCATCTCTAATACGCTCACCCTTTAACAACACTTTCTTTTCTAAAAGATAAGGTCTCGTTGATATGATTTCCTTGGTATCGGGATCTTTGACTTCCTCGAACATGACAATCTGCCCCTTGCCTGGGTTTTCCACGGAACCCTCAGCCGCGACCATCATGAACTGCAAAACAGCGACCTGTCCAATGACTCTTCTGGCCTTTTCTGGGTCTTTAAGCCCCGGGAGCTGAATAATGATGGAGTTTTCCCCTTGTTGCTGAATCGTCGGTTCTTTCACACCCAACAGATCAATACGGTTACGGATGGTTTCCAGCGCCTGTTCCAATGCCCTCTTTTTAATCAGGCTGGCTTCCTCTGCCAAAATCGTAATCATATAGCCGTTGCCCATCGGAATCACGTCATAATAACGGTTCAATAGCCGGTCGTATTTATCCCCGGTCAGAGGGAATTCCTCGTCAGCCTCATAAACTACCTGAACCTCGGTGTCTGAAATTCGCGAAACCGACTCGTAATTGATATTATCCTCAATAAGGTAGTTCTCGATTTCGACAGCCAGATCATCCAAAATCACCTGAATCACCTCATCTGTCTTCACGCCGATATCCTGATACATGCCGCCTTGCAGATCCAGTCCCAGGTTGACGATATTCTCATTTTGGACTTGGGTTAAAACATACCGCGCCTGATCATCCTGATAGGACATCTCAAGGCCCATCTCCAGAATACTCTTTATGGGCTCGGTGAGCGTCGAGAGCCTTTTGTCCTTCTCCATAACCAGATAAATTTCCTGTTGATCATCACTTAATTTGATCTCCTTAATTTTCCTGACGCTGGTAAAAAGCGTATTGAGATTTAACGCGACCTTGGAAATGAAAACACCTTTTGAATGGTCGGGCTTCAGCATTAAAAAAGACCCGTCCGCGTTTTTCATGAAGCTAAAATCATCATCCAGTATGCTGTCCAAGGCTTTATTGTCCTTTGGATACTCGAATCCATCATCCATGATCAGCTGGATTCTGTTTTTATCCGCTTCAGCCAAAGCGAGATTGAACCCTTTTATAGAGTCAATAACCTCTTTAATTTCCTGATGGATCTCTTTTTGCCGATCCTTGATAATATTCTCCCTCTCGGGCATAAACGAAACGAGAGTCGGATAGTTATAATAAAGGGCAATGATCAGTACGAACAGTATTCCAATACCTTTCCAGGGGAACTTCATTTTTTCTTTTCGAATCTAATTAATGATTGGTTTTTGATTTAACTTTTATCCTTATCCTCTTTTTTGTCCTTAACCTCTTTTTTGTCCTTTTCCTTTTCATTCTCGCTTGAGGTATTCTTTTGCCTCAGGATACTTCCTATTTGATTTTTTTGAACCTTTACAACCGTCTTATCGGCGATTTCCAGAAGGAAATATTCCTTGTCGTCGAAATATTTATTGATCGTGCCGTAAATACCCGCGTTGGTGATGATCTGATCCCCTTTTTTTGCGCCGGCGATCATTTCCTTATGTTGCTTTGTTTTTTTTTGCTGTGGCCGAATCACCAATAGAAAAAAGATTAAAAAAATCGCTCCGAACAAGATGAACTGTCCGATCATGCCGGAACTGGATCCGCCTTGAGAAGGCGCCATCGCGTATAGATCGGGTATAAATGAAAACATGTTTCAACTCCAGTTGTATTGAATGAGTGCTAAGAAATAAACCGGGTTTAATCCTTCTTTCTGAAAAATCCCAAAAGAATCCTTAAGCTGGCTATGATTATCGTTGAATCGGCTAATCTAACCGTCCTTTATCTTTAACGTCAACCTAAATTTGATTTTTACAACCATAGTCCCGCTAAGGTTTAACTTATTTTCCCTTCCCAGAGCTAGCCTACCATTGACTTCAATTACAAAGCGAATTGATTTCCCATAAAAAAAGGCGCTCATCCAAAACGGATCAACGCCTTTTTATTATTAATCCTCGGGCTTAACCCTAATCTCCCCGAATCACCCTAAGGATGTATTTATCGTTAGGCCAGGCCGCGCCGTCAGATTCGGTCCATATAAAGTATGGCACAGAATTGATCACTTTTACGTT
>JAOUME010000037.1 GCA_029881655.1 Deltaproteobacteria bacterium
GCTTTGATAGTTGGTAACTGTCTTGTTCTGATCAGTGACATTCAGCGTGGAGCCGATGATCTGTTTAACTTTGCCTTGGTGCAAATCGATGCAGGGACGGAATTTCATGTTCTTAACACATTTGGTGTATTTCGTATTCATTAGTAAGTGAACACAAGCAAACTACTTGATTTAGATTTTTTTATCCAGAACCATTTTAAATCTACTTTATTAACAGCACTTAAAAGTTGAATCGCTTTGGAACGGTATTTATTATCTCTCAGAAAGGCTGGCAAGTTAATACGAACGATGTTTTGTGGAGATGTAAAAAACCTCTTTTTTTAGTGGGCTTCACTTTTCAAAGAGCCTTTATTCTTCTATGCTGTTTGGGAATCATTCATCAAAACTGAAACCTTTGTTTGATTCATTGATTTGATATTTATTGGTGATCCTATAATTCCGTTGCTACAAAAAGATGAGAAATATCGTTCGATATGATTGGTTGTCTGTATTTACTTTTCTTTTTTGCGTATTCGGCGGGGTTGTTTCCCATCTTCTAATTTTTTTTCGGCTACCCGCCAGGGATTTTAGGCTTTATCACTCACTGAGCCTTGGTCTTTCCTACGACTTGATGAACGCCGCCGTCATCGCTACCTTAGCGATGTTCGCCGGTTTTTTCCTGCCATCGAAGCCAAAGAGAATTCTCCACTTGGTGACGGTCTTCGTCTGCCTTTATTTCGTCGTCGTAGATTCTTTCTATGAGCAGCATTTCGGGACGCATCTTCCGTTTTCGTCATTTGAATATCTGTTGTTGCCTTTCAGCATGAATGTTTCTTTGTTATCGGTTTTATTGAGCAAGGGGTTTTTGCTGATCTTTTTACTGCCAATTCTGGTTTATTTTACATTTATTTTCAAACTATCGAAAAAAAGTCCATCAAGCCTTTTGGGGAGTCTTTTTACTCTGATATTTCTTGTTGTTTATGGCGCGATGATGGGGGCTTATCCCAATTCCTATATGGAGAAAAACTTAAACGATCCTTTAATTTCATCGGGGTTGGTTTATTTTTACTGGACCCGTCATTTCGAGGAGGAAAAAACCGTTGAAATCCCCCGACAGGCGATTGAAATCCTAAAACAAAGGCTGAAGGGACAAGAAATACCCACCGAAGAAGATGAAGGTCTGCTTCTAAAAAGATTTAATAAGGCAGATAGTTGTGAAGACCCAGACAAACAAAACGAACTTGGCCAGGTATTGTGCGGTATCAAGAGACCCAATATCTTGGTGTTATTGTTAAAATCTTTTCGCGCTGAGGAGATCGGTGTTTTTGGAAGCGATTTTGAATTGACGAAGAATTTCGATAGATTGAGTCAGGAAGGGGTTTTATTCCGGAATTTTTTCGCTAATGGTTACCAGATGGGACAGGGTCTTTTATCGACGTATTGTTCGGTCATTCCCAATTACGGAGTACCCATCTTAAAAAGATATGCCAATAATCATTTTTTATGTTTACCGGAGTTGTTGAGAAATAAGGGTTATAAAACATCCTGGTTTTATGGAACTGACGCGGCGATGGACAATCTGATCAAATTTTTACCAAGAAATGGTTTTGACAGGGTCGATGATCGATTTGCTTTTGATTCTAACGCCGAAAAACTAGGTCGTGGATTTTCAGACAAAGAGCTATATGATCATTGGATAAAGTTCTTAGATGGAGAAAAACAACCTTTTTTTTCTTCCGCCCTAACATTAAGCAATCAGCATCCCTTCGAAGTTCCTCGTCAGTACCGTATATTTGATTCCTCAGATGAGATTCATCGATATTACGAGTCTTTTTATTATACAGACGCGATGCTGGGTGAATTTATCGAGAAAATAAAAAAGAAAAGCTGGTATCAAAACAGTCTGATCTTCGTGTTGGCTGACAGTTCCAATACCTTGCCCGGTAAGAAACCGACGGTAGGATTTGATCAGCTAGTTCGTCTGCGCTCTCATATTCCTTTATTAATTCTAGGGGGATTGGTAAAAAAACCGTTAGTCATCGACTCTTATTTCAGTCAGCTCGATTTAGCCCCAACGATCATGGATCTTTTAGCGCAGGAATATGCCGCCCCCTGGATTGGTGGTAGTATGATTCAAAAGAGAGTGGATAATTACGTGTTTGTGAGCCGCACAGGGAATTACTGGGGCATGATGAGCCGAGATGGCCTGTATTTCCGTGAGTTGGATGAGAAGGACCACTTTTTCGGATTTCAAAACAAAAATCTAAAAAAACAATACAAGGATATAGGACAATCCTGGATCATGCTTAATCAATGGTTGCTTCAAGAAAACCGGTATTGGAAATAATCACTTAATTTAATATTTTAATTCTTATGCCGCAAATGGATTTAAAAACAGTAATTGACAGCTTCCCCTTCTTTGAAAAATTTCAAAATGAGTTTTCACCAAGCGATCCAAATTCGCCGGTCATCAAAATATTTCCTAAAAAAACCAATTTATTTTTCCAGGGTGACGACTGTTCGATTATAGCTTTTGTTTTGGAAGGGGTCATCCGGGTCTACAAGCTCGCTGAAAATGGTCGGGAAATGACCCTTTACCGGATCAAACGGGGTGAAAGTTGTATTTTGACGATTTCATGCATTATAGGTAGAAACAGATTTCCAGCTTTTGCGGTCGTGGATGAGGAAGCTAAACTTTTGGTTGTCAGAGCGGAAGTTTTTAAAAGCTGGATGAGCCGCTACGAGGAGCTTCGGGATTTCGTGTTTGAGCTTTTATCCAATCGGCTCGCTATTGTGCTGCAAACGGTTGACGAGGTCGTTTTTAAAAGGCTTGACATCAGGATTGCCGAGTTTTTGCTAAAATTAGCTGTTGATTGTGGCCCACTTGAGTTGACTCATAAACATATAGCCTCGGAACTTGGTACTTCAAGAGAAGTCGTCAGTCGGATTTTAAAAGATTTCGAGAGAGAAGGGATCATTAACATCAGCCGGGGTCATATCGAAATTATCAAAAAGGAAAAATTAAAAATGAAATTAAACTTGGGGTGACTTTGTCACTTTTGTTCATTATCGTTCCTGCTAAAATTAATACAGTTAATCCATTCAAACACAATTTAGCAGGAGAAGAAGATGAATTTTAATATCGGAGGAATCGACCGGAGTTTACGAATTATTGTTGGCATTGTTATTGGAGGGATTGGAGTCGCTTTTGGTAGTTGGTGGGGTTTGATTGGAATTATCCCGCTATTTACCGGCGTGATCGGATGGTGCCCGGCTTACATGCCTTTCGGTTTGAGTACCTGCCGGGTTAAAAATAAAGGCAATTGATCAACCAAATTGTCGATCCTAATAAAAAAGGTCTGAAAAGGGATCCATTTTATCTGCCCTTACCCTTTTCAGGCCTCGTCCGTTTTGATAGCGAGCCTTGATCTCCCCCCTACTCTCATCCATCTTCTTTGAAGTTTATAGTTCCTTTGATTTCACGAAAACGGACTTGGTGAATTGTCAAATTGAAGGAAATGTATTAGCTCTATTAATAAAATAGAAACGAGTTTAGCATTATAGGAGTCTTATCTTGAGATTTATAATTTATTTGGTATTGTTTATTTGTTTGTTTTCGGGAATTTCACTCGCCAATGAAACCATTGGAAGCATAAAGGATGTCTCCGGCAAAGTCGGCATTTTTAGAAATGGTACGATGCAACTGGTTGATACGGGGCACCTGGTTCGAGAATACGACATCATTACGACTAATGAAAATGCCAAGGCCACCTTAGTGATAAGAGACGGCTCCAGTATACGGCTTTTTCCAGTGACGAAGCTGATTATTGGGAAAACCGAAGAAAAAAAATTGGATCAAAGGATTCTCTTATGTCGTTTCGAACTGGCCTATGGCGTTATTTTTGGTAAATTTAATAGAGATAACCAAAGAACCCAGATCGAAACTTCCAGTGCTCTGGTTCAAATCAAGGAGGCGGAAAGTCTTATCGCTCAAAAAAAGGACGGACTGAGCGTGAGTGTGACCAGTGGAGAAGTCATCATCACCAATGAAGATGAAATGTTACAGCTAAAAGCCGGCGAGGTCACTAAGGGAGTTAAAAAGAAAGGCGTTTTTAGTCACAAGACCAAATCCATACCCTATCGTGTCATGATCACGCCAGCAAAAAACGAGATCAAGCTGAATCAGATATCCCAAAATCCCCTGATCGCCATTTCATTCCAGCTTGAGAACGCTTTCAGCAAAACGAACCTCCACCGTGCGGGAGACTTGTACGTCAGTTCCAATACCAAAAATATTCAGTTCCCCAAGGTTCAACTCAACAGCCGGGGATATGCCCGCATCGTGGCGGTGTTAAAAACGTATGAGCTTCAAGACCTTGAATATGACAAGATCGAAATGACAGCCGTGATTGAAGGTGATTATTTCGATATTGGCGCAGGACATACCGTTATCAGAGTTGATTCTAAATAGAGACCGACCTTATTACGATGGTTATTAGAATTATTTCAAAGCAAAGTATATAAATGGAGCTAAAAAAATCCTTTTATTAATCCTTCCAATTTGGTATTCTTAGTTATAAAGACTACCAACAACGCAACCCATCATATAAAATGACGAATAAACCCGAGAAAGGTCCTAAAAGAAAACTGGAGTATACTTGGCGATTTTACTTAAAGACGGTAATCCCTTGGCTTGTCATTGGTCTTGGGTTGGCTTTTTATTTTTCTGGTTACGATATCTGATTTGGATTATTGCTATGTTTTTATTAGGTCAATATTATGATTTAATGAAAAACCGGTTGAGACCCAAGGAAAAAAGAAAAATCAGGATAGCTGTTAAAACGATACTCCCGCCGCTGGCAAAATCGAAATAATAAGAAGCCGAAATTCCCAAAAGAACCGATACCAAGGACAGTCCGATTGAGATCCAAAGAGTTTGAACGAAATTCCGGTTGAATTTCATGGCGGATATGACCGGAATGACCATCAAAGCCCCAACCAGTATAACGCCCACGATCCTAATCGCAAATGAAACACAAACAGCCGTTAAGATCAAAAGGATCAGATTCAATGTTTTGACTTTGATGCCGTTGATTTTGGCTTGTTCCTCGTCAAAGGAAATCAGGAAAAACTCTTTGAAAAATCCTCCGATAACGAACAGGGTAACTACTCCCAAAATTATGATCATCACTAAGTCCTGTCTAGTTACCGAAGTGATGCTGCCAAAGAGATAACTATAAAGAGAAGCATTGAATCCATCGGCAATGCTGATGATAATAATGGCCAAGGCCAATCCTCCCCATAAGAAGAGAGCGAGTAAAGATTCACCCAATTCTTTGTTGCCGGATTTAAGTTTTTCGATTCCAAGGACACTGAGAACGGATACTACGGTAGCCGTGATGATCGGATTGATTTTGGTTAAAAGTCCTATGGCAACTCCCGCCAATGAGACATGTGCCAAAGTGTCAGCCAGTAACGAGTAACGTCGAACGACCAGAAAAATCCCGATCATGGGTCCGATAATAGCGATAACAATTCCGGCGATGATAGCTCGGATCATAAAATCGTACTTAACGAATTCAAACATAGCTTGTGTGTCTGTTTGGTTGAGAAGTGAGATCAATGCATATGAAACATGGATGAAACCTTGTTTCCATATAGTTTTTCCAGGTATTCCTCCTTGATGAAATTCTCGGGTGAACCATGATGAATCAACCTACGGTTGAGGCATAGGATGTTTTTTACTTCCTTTGCGACCACCCCAAGTTCATGGGTGATAAAAAGGATCGTCAAACCTAATTCCTGATTTAGGCTGGATAAAAACCCGTAAAACTGCTCTTTCGCAGCGAGGTCAACCCCAATTACGGGCTCGTCCATGATGAGAAGATCCGGGTTTCCGGCAAGCGCTCGTGCAATATAGGCTCTTTGTCTTTCTCCTCCAGACAGATGAGCCAAGAGCCGGTCTTTGTATTGGATGATTCCGGTTTGTTCCATGATTTGATCGACGGCTTCCAGGTCCACACGGCTAAAACGCTTAAATAGGCCAACTCTTGCGGTTCGGCCACTTTTGACGATCTCATGGACGGTTGCCGGAAAGATAAAATCCTTTTGAGAAGGCATCTGAGGAACATAACCGATTCGGAAAGATCTTTTATTGGTGTCAATGGCTCCGGTGAAAAGCCGGATATTGCCACTATCTGGCTTTAAAAGACCTAAGATCAGTTTGATTAGAGTTGTCTTTCCACCTCCGTTGGGTCCGATGATCCCAAGATAATCGCCCGAATCCACTGAAAAGCTGACATCTTCTAACACAACGGCTTTTTGATACCTAAAATTGAGCCTTTCCACTAAAATTAGATTTTTCATTTTGAATCGCAATCCAGGGCGGCTCGAAGCCGGGTTAGATTCTCCCGCATAAAATAAAAATAGTCCTGCTTTTTTGTCATTTGTTCAAGAGAAAGCGACCCAAGGGGATGAAGGCTGAGCATTTCAGCGCCGGTCTCGTCCGCCAGGATTTCAGCGTATTTATCATTAATCAAAGGCTCGGTAAAAACGATTGTGATTTTTTCTTTTTTAATTAACTTGATCAGCTCTATGATTCTTTTGGGCGTTGGATCGGCCTCGGTCGAAATGCCGTAGATGGATTCGTCTTTGAACTGATAGCGCTTCGACAAAAAATCAAAAGCCTTGTGGGTAGTAAGGATAGTTCCATTTCGGCAGCCGGTCAATCCTTCGACAAAGCGATCATGAGTCTTTCTGAGACGCTCCGACAGCACAGAAAAACGGCGTTGCAACGTGTCCTTTTTATTGGGTATAATTTCCACGAGATTCTTATAAATGATCTGGGACAATTTCAATGCGAGGAGCGGGTCAAGCCAGATGTGAGGGTCAGGATTTTGGATGTCCCGTTTAAAGAATTGGTCATTGAGCGTGAAATCCTCGATTTTGATGACCCTGATGTTTTTTCTTTTTAAATCCGTCCTCATTTTATCGGCCCAAGGTTCCAAATTAAAACCCAGATATATAAAAAGATCGGCTTCCAAAATCGATCTTAATTTTTTTGGGCTCGGGATGAACTCATGGACTTCGGCGCCTGGCGGCACAATATTAAAGACCTCAATCTCATCTCCCAGAATTTCCCCTGAGAAAAAAAACAAGGGATAATTCGTTGTGACGACCTTGAGTGGCGCGGCATGCAGGGGGTGGAAGCCGAAAGACACTAGAAAAAAAACACTCAGTCCTAGTGTTAGCTTGCCATAAAAAAGTATCAGTTTAAATTTTAATATATAGAAATCCCGCATTTGAAACTCACGCATAATATCCTCAAAATATTTAAAAATAATCGTCCTCTAGTCCCAGATCTTGCCTTTTAAGTCTAAATATTTGGTCTCGAATCTTGGCTGCGTCCTCGAAATTTAATTCACTGGCCATTTTTTTCATCTCCTTGTCCAGTCTTTTTATTTCCCTGTTGATATCCTTTGGTCTGGCTTTATAGAGAGCTCTTTCTTCAGCTACTATATCTTGCCTGACCATTTGACCCTGAATTTTTTTAACGATGGTTGTCGGGGTGATTTGATGTTTCAGATTGTATTCGTGTTGGATTTTTCTTCTTCTTTCGGTTTCATCCATGGTCTTCTTGATTGACTGAGTGATGTGATCGGCAAATAGGATCACTTTCCCCTTTTCGTTTCTTGAAGCCCTGCCACAGGTTTGCAATAAAGAACGGTAAGACCTTAAAAAACCCTCCTTGTCTGCGTCGAAAATCCCCACCAGCCGCACTTCTGGCAGGTCCAGCCCTTCCCGTAGTAGATTGATCCCCACTAAGACATCAAAGACCCCCAGCCTGAGGTCCCTGATAATCTCCGCCCTTTCCAAAGTATCGATGTCAGAGTGCATGTATTTGATCTGAATGCCCATTTCCCTGTAGTAGTCTGTTAGGTCCTCGGCCATTCTTTTGGTTAGGGTCGTGATGAGGACTCTTTCGCCGGCTTTAATCACCTTTTGGATTTCGCCGTACATTTCATCGACTTGGCCTTTGGTGGGTCGGACTTCGATGATGGGGTCCAACAGGCCGGTCGGTCGAATGATCTGCTCGATGGTACGGTAATTGGCGTGTTTCAACTCCAGGTCGCCCGGAGTCGCAGAGACGTAGATCATTTTCTCGATGATACTGTCGAATTCCTCGTACCTTAAGGGGCGGTTGTCCAAGGCCGATGGAAGGCGAAATCCATGTTCGACCAGATTCATTTTCCGGGAGCGGTCACCGTTATACATACCGCCGATCTGCGGAAGCGTGACGTGGCTCTCATCGATAAAAAGCAAGGAATCTCTCGGGAAATAATCGATCAGGGTAGGTGGAGGACTCCCCTGTCCCCTACGGTTAAAGATCCTTGAGTAGTTTTCGATTCCCTGACACCTTCCGGTTTCCTCCAGCATCTCCAGATCGTAGTTGGTTCTCTGAGCCAACCTTTGATGTTCCACCAGTTTGTTTTGATCGTGAAACTCCCTTAGTCTTTGATCTAGTTCCTCACGGATCATCTCCAGAGATTCGGGCATCTGGTCCACTGGCGTTACATAATGACTTGAGGGATAAATGGCAATTTTGCTTAATTGATCCAACTTGTCTCCCTTTAAGGGATCAATGATTGAAATCGAGTCGATGTCGTCTCCAAAAAGTTCGACCCTGATGGCGTTGTCTTCGTAAGCCGGAAATATCTCAATGGTATCGCCCCTGACCCTAAAGGTTCCCCTGTGAAAATCGATATCGTTGCGGTCATATTGAATCTCGACCAGCTTTGTCAGGATCGTTTCCCTTTTTATCTTGGTGCCCACCATCAGATAAAGCATCATCCCCGAATAGGCCTCCGGCGATCCCAGGCCGTAAATGCATGAAACGCTCGATACGATGATCACGTCTTCCCTTTCGAATAAGGAACGGGTCGCTGAAAGACGCATTTTGTCCAACTCGTCGTTAATGGAGGAGTCCTTCTCGATGAAGACATCAGTTGTCGGCAAATAGGCCTCAGGCTGGTAATAATCGTAATAGCTGACGAAATACTCGACGGCATTATCGGGGAAAAAATCCTTGAACTCATGGTAAAGCTGGGCGGCAAGCGTCTTATTGTGGCTCATGATCAGCGTCGGGCGGTTGTATTTTTGGATCACGTTAGCCATGGTAAAGGTTTTTCCCGATCCAGTAACACCGAGCAAAACCTGATACTTTTGCTTGCGCTTCAGGCCTTCTAAAAGCTCATCGATCGCATTCCGCTGGTCGCCTGAAGGTTGAAAAGGCGCCTTGAGGCAAAATGATTTTCCCATGAATAAAACCCTTGTGTTCAAAGAGGATAGTGATTAATCTCTGTTTATATCAAATAATGAAATCAGGTTTTTTTAATTCTAATTCTAATATTTTGTGATGAAAACAAAAAGAGCTTTAATCAGCGTTTCCGATAAAACCGGGGTTGTGGAATTTGCCCAGGAAATTGACAAATTAGGTTTTGAAATCATCAGCACGGGTGGAACCGCCAAGTCGCTAAGAGCCGCGGGTGTTAACGTCAAGGATATATCCGAAGTAACCGGGTTTCCAGAGATTATGGATGGCAGGGTTAAGACCCTGCACCCTTTAATCCATGGTGGTATTTTGGCACGCAGGGATCACTCTGACCACCTCAAAGCGGTTGAACAGCAGAAAATTCCGCTCATCGACCTGATCGTGGTTAATCTCTATCCCTTCATGGAGGTGACAAAAGACGAGAATGTCACTTTGGAAACAGCGATCGAAAATATTGATATCGGTGGCCCGACCATGATCAGAGCGGCAGCCAAGAATTACCAGCACGTCGCGGTTGTCATCGAGCCCGAAGATTACGGATGGGTATTAGAACAAATCAAAGCGACAGGGGAAGTGGGACTTAAAGACCGGGCCAAGCTGGCGGTCAAGGTCTTTCATTTGATGAGCCGCTACGACGCGACGGTGGATACTTATTTAAGCCGTCATCTCCTTAAAGAAGAGCGAGTTCATTTCAGTTACGGAAAGGGAGTCGCTCTAAGATACGGAGAAAACAATCACCAGGAAGCGACCTTTTATAAGGATCCTGATTCAACGGAGTCCTCAGTGGCAAACGGCGAGGTTCTTCACGGCAAGGCGATGTCATATAATAATTATGTGGATGCCAATGCCGCCTACGAAGCAGTTAAGGATCTTCCAGCCGGAATCTGTGCTGTTTCTGTGATCAAGCATACCAACCCCTGCGGGCTGGCGACCGGATCAAACGTGGCCGAAGCGCTTCAGATGGCCTGGGAGGGCGATCCCATTTCCTCTTTTGGAGGGGTGATCGCTTCGAACACCAAGATCGATATGGCCTTTGCCCAGTTTCTTAAAGGAGATCAGGTCAAGCATATATCGTATCAGGTCATCAACGGCGAGTACATTCCACAGGAAGTGCCAACCGGGAAATTCGTCGAGGTCGTCATCGCTCCAGACTTTGATCACGAAGCGGTGGAGTTTCTGAAACAAAAAAGCAAGATGATTCGATTGGTTAAGGTTGGTAGCACGCTTGAACAAGACAAGAGGACTTTTAGGACTATAACCGGAGGTCTTTTGATTCAAACGCCGGATAAAAGACTGATGGATGGGTTTAAGGTCGTCACGAAGATGGATTTTCCAGAGGCGATAAAATCTCTGGCGGAATTTACACTGGTCGCCTGTAAACATACCAAATCGAACGCCATTGTTTTGGGAAGGGAATATCAGGCGGGAAAATTTCATGTCATAGGTATGGGTGCGGGGCAGCCAAACAGGGTCGACTCAATGAGAAAACTGGCAATTCCAAAGGCCAAGGAAAATTTGAAACGGGAGTTTGAACTCAGGAATATTTCAGGAAGTTTCGATGATTATTGGAAGGAGGAAGTATCAAAGATGGTTTTGGTGTCTGACGGCTTTTTCCCCTTTGACGATACAGTACGCGAAGCCAGTCTTTTTGGAATCCGTTACTTAGTCCAACCTGGAGGTTCACTTAGAGACGAAGACTCGATCAAGGCTTGTGATGAGCTTTCGATGGCAATGGCTTGTTCGGGGCTAAGACATTTTAACCATTAATAGGGATAAAGGCAGGTTGGATGAGAGGCCCAAATCTTCCGGCGAATTTTTTTAAAAAAAACAGGGAACACCTGCTTAAAAAAGTGGGTACCGATTCTCTGGTGATAATCCGTTCGGCAGAAAGAATGATCCGCAACGCGGATATAAACCATCCTTTTAGGCAAGACTCCAACTTTTTTTATTTTACCGGAATTGAAACTCCGGACTGTATTTTATTGCTGATCCCGGAAAACCAGGGACAGCCAGAAGAAATACTTTTCATCAAGCCGATTGATCCCATTGTGGAGAAATGGGAGGGTAGGATGCTCACCAAACAAAGGGCCACGGAGATCAGTGGAATTAAAAACGTGCAGTTTCTCGATCAATTCCAAGCCACTTTTTTTAGAGCTCAGCACTGGCGTGCCTTCTTATACTGCGAAGTTAACCAAGTATTTCCCCATCAACCTTTAACGGCTCAGCACCAGTTTTTGGATCGACTAAGACAGCGTCTCCCCGGCCTCACCTTTAAAAAACTCCATGAACTCACGACTCCACTTCGAAATCAAAAGTCGCCTGAGGAGATCGATGTTTTAAGAGGTTCGATCAGGATTATTGATGAAGCCCTCAGAGATGTGATGAAACGCTTAAAGCCTGGGATGATGGAATATCAGGTCGAGGCGATCTTGACTTTTCATTATCTGGATAAGGGTTGTGATCGTTTGGGATACGAAATTATAGCGGCTGGAGGTCAAAACGCCACCGTACTGCATTATGTGGATAATGACCATGCGATACTGGAAGGCGACTTACTCTTGATTGATACCGGAGGAGAATTCGGGATGTACAGTGGTGATATCACCCGCACTTTACCGGTCAATGGCATTTTTAGCGAAAGACAAAGACACTGCTATCAAGCCGTTCTAGAAGTCAATAAAGAGTTTATCGAACGGCTCAAACCCGGTCAAACCTGGAAAGAACTCTACCAGACGGCCGATGAAATCATGGGAGAAACCTATTTTCGATACGGCTTAATCGATGATCCCAAAGATCACTTCAAGATCAGTTACCATAGGATCGGTCATTCTCTGGGGTTGGATATTCACGACGTTTCAAAGATGGACTTAACCCTATCCGCGGGATCGATTATCACGGTCGAGCCGGGACTCTACCTGCCAAAAGAAAAAATCGGAATCCGAATCGAGGACAATATCCTGTTTACAGAAAGCGGAACCGAAAACCTCTCCGAGTCCATTCCCAAAGAGATTTCCGAGATCGAAGAATTGATGAAATAGAGATTGACTGGAAGTTTGATGCGGTTAATCCGCCGCGGAGTACTTTTGCGGATAAAGGATAAAAACCAGCAACTCGGCCAGAAAAACGCACACCTGAACAAAAACCACCGAAACCAGTACGATGGATAGGATCATCGGGACATCCTGGTTGATCAGGGAGCTTAAGAGGGATTCACCCAAACCAGGGAGATCAAATACCACTTCCACCACCAATGCACTACTGACGATTAATGGGATGCGGTAGGCCGTCACTGGCAGAATCGAGATCAAGCTGTTTCTGAAAGCATGCCATGCGACATATCCCGGCAGAGGAATAAAACCGCTGGTTTTCAACCCCGTAGCAATCGCGTTTTCCACATATCTTGAATAAAGCTGTCGGCTATGGGCGTTGGAAGTGAAGCGGGAAATATCCATAGCCGAGCCACTGCCCAAAGCCAAAGCCAGGATGGCCATAAACATATTGGATTCGCTTTCCATCAACAAAAATAATACGTAAGCGATGATATAGGCCGGTATGGAGGAGAAAAAGTAGAGCGTGGTCGCCGAACTATTGGACATGATGGCCGGCAGAAATCTCTTTTGACCCGTCAAGGGTTCAAACTCCAGAGTTGATTGAATCGTCCCTGTGAAGATTCCCATAAATGAGGCGAGCAGAAAAGCTATCGCGCATAAGGTAATGGTATTTCCGGCTCGGAAATTGAATTCGCTGACCTGCCATTTTCCTGAACCGTGTTCCGAAATCTGCGGGTTGAAACTGATATAATTTCCTAGCCATGTCATATACTGCCCTGTGTCCCATTTCCTGAGTTCCAGGGTTTCTTTTCCCAACCCCCCGCTAAAAACACTGACTTTTTTAGCGGGAAGGATGGTTAAAAAGAGATGGATACCAAAAGTGGTCAGCAATGCTATCCAAAGGATCCGAAAAACAAAACGAAATAAAATAAACTGGATAACTGCTTTTGCCATGGTAGCCCGCTAATAATGATTAATTAACTGTCCACTTCGTAACCGAGCGGATCAAAGCCGATGGGTCAATAATCTTCACATCGGATAATTTTTGTGAATAATAAGCTCTGGTCGGCAAACTGAACAGATAGGTGTAGGGACTTTCATCTAAAAGCTGTTCATGGATTTTTCTGGACAAGGGTAATTTGTCGATCCAAAAGGCGGTGTTGCGCCATTTATCCAGCAGGATATCAAATCTCTTCGATCCGAAACCTGTGATGTTTTCTTTACTGTTGGTTTCATAAAGTGGAGAGATGTCATAACCTTTGGTAAAGCCATCGTGTCGAACCAGCGCCAACTCGTAACTGCCGTTTTTCAACTGTGTATCGAAAGCCATACCCAAAGCCTTTGTCTCGACCTCAACGCCAGCGGCTTTATACATCTGAGCTAGTTTCCCGGCGATTCTTTCGGTGGTGCTGAAGGCTTCCTCAGGAAAGATCATGGTAGCTTTGATTTTTTTACGGCTCAGAATTTTCTTTGCCTTGTCAATATTATAAGGCAGCAAGTCTCTAAACTGCTCATACCTCGTATCGGCGTTATGAGGGAAAGTCCCTTTGTTTAGATAAGGCTTAACCTCGCCCGGCCAAACGGTATTTGCCAGTTCTTCCTTATTGATTGCCTGGCTTAAAGCCTTCCTTATTTTGTTGCTTTTGAAAAGCTTTGATTTATTGTTATAGGCGACTGCGTAAAAATAATGAGGAGTGTAATCCGAAAACTTCAAAGTTTTCTCGTCCAGAATTTTATGCAGGTCTGGATCGGTTTGCAAGATCATATCAATCTTGTTATCAATCAGCATCTTGGCTTGTTTTTTTAAATCATGAACGAGTATGGTCTCAATTCTGCGGATTCGATTTTCTTTTTTCGCGCTTTCCTCGTCTAAATCACTTTCGTTTAACGCGGGAAGATTCTTATTGTTCAACACGATTTCATTTCCCTGCCACTTTTCGAATTTAAAGGGTCCCGTACCTACAGGACTTTTTGAAAATTCCTTGGCGACATCATCATTTAAAAGGTCAATCGACATTTCTTTGCCGTAATAGGTGGCTGGAATAATTTTAAAAGGCAACACCCACGCGACTCTTCCCGGAGCAATTGCCTCGTGAAAGGTGACTTTTAATTCCAAGTCGCTAACAACTTCGATATTCTTGATCAGGCGGCTGATTCGTCCTCTCAGCGGAGAATTATTGCTCTCCTTCATGATGCAGTCGAAAGTGAATTTGACATCTGCTGCTGTAACCTTGTGTTCTGGGTCATCGTGCCAGATAATGTTATTCCTCAATTCCGCGGTATAGATATTCAGTTTCTTAGCGTCCTGGATCAGATCAATCGCCAGACCAAGCTGATAATCATCCACTCTTTCACCCGTCAGGTTGGTCATTCCATCAAAAATCAGGTCCTGTAAGATTAATCCGGTCTCATTATGTTCCAGCACGGGGTTGAGGGATTGGGGCATTTCGCTGAAGGCGACAATCAAAGTGGTTCTTTTTTTTACTGCTTCGACCAGTTGGCTATGCTTTTTTGAGCTATAGACAGCAATCCCGATAATAATGACGATGATCGCAACCACCGCTATGATGATCCCAAGCTTATTGTTTTTGTTCATTTTAACTCCTTCCTTATCAAAACTGGTTTTTAATGTGAGGCGGAATAATTTATAATATATCTCCGCCTGCCTAACTATGAACCGGTAAAAAAGAACATATTAATGGATGACCGGAACTTTATAAATGATCCCTTTAATTTCATAATCTGGGTTCTCGTCGCGGGTATTTTTGATTTCCGTATAAAAGCGTCCGCCCTTATAACCCTCAGAGTAGTAATGTTTGTTTTGTCCAATGGTTTGAGGAATCTTCATCATATTTCCTTTAGCTGTGCTATAGTTTCTCAGGTAGGTCAACTCAAACTTCCTGGGAATAACCATTTCCAAAGAAAAGACATCCTCGGCCTTTAATTTCAATTTCTTGACCGCTGGGAATGCCGCGCCACCCTGCCATTTTTCGGTTTTTCCTATCGCCAGCTTGCCATGCCCTTTCGTGGGGATGCCGATTGCGGCAACAAGAGGCCTGAAGGGTTTTCCCTTTTGAAGAAAAGCCATCCATTTTCGCTTCTTCTCCTCCTCGACCCTTCTTTTTTCTTCCTCTTCCAGCAATCTTTGTCTTTCGGCAGCCTTTGCCACTTGAATCTCAGCTTCGGCCTTTTTCCTTCTTTCTTCCTCAAGTTTTCTTTCTTCTTCGATAGCCTCTCTTTTTTCGGCCTCGAAACGCTTGATCTCCTCTTCGATTTGCGCGGCAATTTCTATCGCCTGCTTGGCTGCCTCGACGAACCCATCCATATCCAGTTTAATCAATGAAAGCGAGGGGTACTTCTCTGAGATGACTCGAGCATCTTCAAAACAATTCAGGGCATCCTTATAGAGTTCAAGACCGAACTTCTCCTTACCGCAATTATAACTTTCGTCGAATTCTTTGGAAGCCTTGGCGTGGATTATTTCAAGTGCCTTGTCCCGGGCTTTTGTCGCGTAAGCCAGGTACTGTGTCAGGGTCGGCGATTTCTGTAGCCACTCCTTGTTTTTGAATTTATCCTGATCGATGACTTTATTACCGGCGTCAAGAATTTTATGGTTGTCTTTTGTTTTCTCGACATCCAACAATTGGTTATAATATTTAACCATTGCTTCAGCGGCGTCGATTCGAGATAGAAGTTTAGGGTGGTCTTTAGCCCAAGCCTCTCTGGCTTCGTTGTATTTGCCTTCGCTAAAAAGACTCCAGCCCTTCTCAAGAGGGGTGGCGCAACCCGCTAACATAAGCATAGCCAGGATAAAACTGGTAAGATATAAGCGCCCAAAAGCAGTTGGATTTAATTTCATTGTTGGCCTCATAGATAAAAAATGGGTTAAAAATTGACTTAAAAAAAATAATAAGTTCTTTATCGTACAAAAAAAATCAAGAAAATAAAAGGGGTAAAAATGATAATATAAATTAAACGCCCTCCTTTTCTTTGGAGTAGGTTCCAAGCATCTTGGCAGCTTCGATGAGCCTTTGAGTTGCCTTGTGGGTCGAATGATAAAGGATCTGATCGATCGTTCCCATTTCGGCGATTTTACCATCATCAATAACCAGGACCTGATCGCAAAGCTTTGAAACAACGCCGATGTCGTGAGAAATCAAAAGACAACTCATGGGATTTGCCGGATCATCCTTTCTTTCCTTTAAAAGAGAAATCAGGCTTTCCTGAGCGATCATATCGAGGTTGTTAAAAGGTTCATCAGCGATCATCATTGCCGGTTTGGAACCAAAGGCTCTCAGTAGGGCAAATCGTTGTTTTTGCCCACCGCTAAGTTTTTTTGGGAGCTTATCCAACATAGTCTCTTCTAAGTTTAACCGATCAAGCAACTCATTAAAGGCCTCTTCGATTTCACCGACGGTCATACCCATCGAGGAAAAACACTCAACCAGATTTTGTCTCATAGTCAAGGAAGGGTCGAAGGTATCGGCCGGTTCCTGAAAAATGATTTGTAAAGAACGGAAAAATTCAGTGGATTCCTTCCTAGTGTTAAAAGCATTGATGGGTTTTGAGTCGAAAAGGATTTCACCTTCAAAGCCGTTCAATTCTTTGGTTATATTACTGGCAATGGTCGATTTACCGCATCCTGAATTTCCGACCAAAGCGATAAATTCGCCTTTTTGGATCTCAAAGTTAACATCCTTGACTATGGAGTTGCGCTTTTTTTGGAAAAAAGATTTTTGCAGATAACCGAAATTGAAATTGCTGACCTTGACGAGGGGAGCACCTAGGTTTCTCCTTTCAGGAACGTCATCGTTTTTTATATTGATGATGCTTTTAAGAGCAACTATACGAGCGAGTTTTTCATGAACCGGATTTTGGAGCACATTTTGGATATTTCCAGCTTCGTATAACTTCCCTTCGTCCATGAATAGTACTCTTTCACACTCTAGCGCCTGCAGAACGCTTAAATCATGGGTGATGATAAAAAAGGTCTGTATATTTCCTGTTGACTGGAGTTTTTTAATGGTCTTGATCAATTCGGTGACCGTTACAGAATCAAGGGAGTTCGATGGTTCATCGGCCAAAAGCAGGGGACTTGGACAAACCAGACTCAAGGCGATACCGACCCTCTGTCTTTGTCCTCCGCTGAGTTCTCTCGGATAACGACCAACGACGACCTCTGGAGTTAACCCAGCATTAGCGACCGCTTCTAAAATTCGCTGATTTAGATCCTCGGGACTGATGTCCGGATTAACGACCCGGACTGCTTCTTTGAGCTGATGGTCCACCTTGATTGACGGATTAAGGCTCAGGGCTGGCTCCTGAAAAATGCACCGCATGAAATGTCCCCTGATGGGCTCCATTTGCTTGGGTAAGAGGCCGTTGGTCTTGATTCCCGCGATGTGGATACTGCCGGTCGTTTCCCAATCATAACTGGCCAAGAGACCCATGACGGCGCGAAACAGAGTCGTTTTGCCCGCACCCGACTCCCCGAGCAAGGCGACTGTTTCGCCCTTTTTGATCGAAAAAGAGACATTGTCCACAACGGCCAGTCCTGTTTTTTTCAGTAGGATGCTAAGGTTTTCGACCCGAAGAGTCTCTTTGTCGTTAAGGGTTTGATTTTGAGTCATAATTTTGTTAGCCGGCAGTTAGATTGGTTTGGTTCATTTACGAAAATTCAGCTTCTAAGGTGTTTGGCCAGACTGTCGCCTAAGATATTGACCCCTAAAATACTGCTTAATGTGACGATGATGGGTGGGATGATGACGTAGATATTTTCCCCGAATAAAATCGATCGCCTGGCTTCGGCCAGGATTTTGCCCCAGGATAAATATCCCCCGGTACCCAGATCTCCGAAGCCGATCTCAAAAGCGTATCCCAATGCCGATTCCAAAAGCAGAGCGGCCCCGAATAAAAAAGTCGCCTGGATCAACAACTCGGCAACGCAGTTTTTCCAAAGGAGATTGTACAATAAAATTTTTGAGGGTTTAACATTGGAGCTTTTAAGGGCAGTGACGAATCTTTGTGATTTTAACAACGAAAGCCGGTTTTCCAAAATTCTGGCAATACTGGGCAGGGACGAAAGACCGATGGCAATGCCGGCGATAGGAACAGAATAATAAGACACCAGCCTGCTGCCGGCCGCTGATGCCGCCCAGAAATTATAGACCCCCATGATGATCAGAACGAAAAAAAGCTGGGGGACGATCTCGAAAAATTGGGTGACACTGGTAGCCACGCTCTGGATGTAGCGGTTCTTAGATGAGAGAAAAATGCCTGAGGGAATTCCCACGAGCATGGCGGTTAAGGTCGTGATCAAGGCAACCAAATAGGCGTGCATACCCCCGATGATGATGGTGGCTAAAATGTCCCGTCCCTCGTAGTCGGTGCCGAGTAAATAATCTCCCGATGGAACCTGAAGACTGGTAAAGCGGGAGACTGCCGAATGATCGATAAAAAAAGGAAAATCGGCAAAAGCGATGCTGGTAGAAAGCTGCATCGGAATAGCTAGTAGCATTCCCAGACCCAAGTAAAGATTCCTGAAGCGGATAACGAAATATAAAAGAGCTCCAATAGCCAACCCATCAATTGTCAGGGTAACCGTCAGACGAAAGGTGTGGGAACTGACCACTCGTAAAATCAAAAATATAAAAGGCAACGCGATGAAAATCACGATCGCCCACATCAACTTCGTTTTAAGGGGCATTGCCTCCAGTTTTTTTAACCATTCGTCCATGATCAGTCTTCCGATTTAGGTTTATTCGTACAGGATAACTTTCTTCGGATCAAAACTTTCTCTAATGCCTTCACCGATAAAAGTGAACAAAAGTAAAACAATAATCGTTGCCACTGCGGGTGATAATAAGATCCAGGGTGCGT
>JAOUME010000180.1 GCA_029881655.1 Deltaproteobacteria bacterium
TCGTCATTGAATATGCGCTTAACCCCGACATCTACTTCATCCTGCCCGATCTCTCCATCAGTGCCGACGGCCCGGTCAAATCCATTTACCTGTTTTTGAAAAAACCGCTTGAAGACCTCAGAAACGACACTATTGTTCTGACCGAATTTTCCCTGACTTCGGTCCATCTGATCCAATTTCTCCTGAAAGACTTTTTAATTGATTTTACCCAGGATAAAACCATCGGCGCGACAGGAGAACTCTTAATCGCTGATGAGGCAATAAAAAGATTTTATGATAATAAAGACCCTTATATTTATGATTTATCTGAATTGTGGAAGGTTAAAACTGGACTGCCTTTTGTTTTCGCGCTCTGGGTGATCAGAAGAGATTCCTTTTATAAAAACAGAAAAGCCGCCCTTAAACTTTATCACTCAATACTTCACTCCAAGGGGATTTCATCAGAGTTTATCCCTGAGATGGCAAAAGAAAAAAATAACGGCATTTTTCCTGAAGATAAACTCTGCGAGGACTATTTAAAAAACTTGCACTATGAGTTTTCAAAACCCTACCAAAGGGGTTTTAATCTTTTCCAAGACAAAATGCTTCAACTTCATAAACTGCAGAAAAAAGCTCCACTGAATTTTCTGCCACTGGATTAATTTGTTTTCAAAGTAACCCGTTGGTTATTATATTGTTATTATAAATGCATCATTTTTTAAACTGCTCCTTGAAAAAGAGTATAGACAATTTTTTCAATCTGCTTTACGATTTCAGATTAACTTTCGACAAAATTAATTTAAGATTTTTTTCATACGACCATAACTAAAATCAGGTTCACAAAAAGGTTTTACAAAAAATGAAAGAATTAAAATCAACCAGAAATATTGGTATTTCCGCTCATATCGATAGTGGCAAGACCACCTTGACCGAAAGGATTTTATACTATGCTGGTAAAATCCATAAAATAGAGGAAGTCAGGGGTGGGGGGTCAGGCGCGACCATGGACCACATGGAATTGGAAAAGGAAAAAGGCATAACGATCACATCTGCCGCGACAAGCGTTTATTGGAAAGAAAACAAAATAAATATCATCGACACCCCTGGGCACGTTGACTTCACAGTTGAAGTCGAGCGGTCCTTAAGAGTTTTGGATGGCGCGATACTGATTTTGTGTGCCGTTGCCGGAGTTCAGTCACAGTCAATTACTGTTGACCGACAGATGAAACGTTACAATGTACCCCGCGTCGCCTTTATCAATAAGATGGACCGGATGGGTTCCAACCCTTTTAAATGCATTGATGATCTCAGGGATAAACTCGGCCACAACGCCATTGCGATGCAAATTCCGATCGGCGAAGAGGAAAATTTCAAAGGTATTGTTGACCTGATCACCATGAAGGCTATCTATAACGAGGGCGAAAAGGGTGATGATTTAATCACCAAGGATATTCCGGACAACCTAAAAGAATTCGCGGTAGAAAAACGCGCAGAAATGCTGGAGGCCATCTCCATGTTCGATGAGGCGTTAATGGAAGATCTTCTGGAGGAGAGAGAGATCAGCGAGGATAAAATTCACCAAGCCATATGGAATGGTGTCAACAGCCTTGAGTTGACCCCTGTTTTTATGGGATCAGCATTTAAAAACAAAGCAGTTCAACCCCTTTTGGATGCGATTTGCCGTTATTTGCCTTCTCCGCTTGAAGCCAAGCCAGCAAAAGCTTTCGAAGTCGGAGATCAGAAAACACTCGTTGAGTTGAAACCGGACATGGACCTCCCGATGGTCTGCCTCGCCTTTAAAATCACTGACGAGCAATTCGGCCAGTTAACCTATGTAAGGATTTACCAGGGAACCCTTAAAAAGGGGATGAATATCTACAACTCCAGGACCGGCAAGAAATTAAGGGTCGGAAGACTGGTGCGAATGCATTCTAATGATCGACAAAACATAGATGTCGCCAACGCTGGAGATATTATTGCGCTGATTGGCGTGGACTGCGCATCTGGGGATACCTTTTGCGACGACAAGATCAAGGTTTCCTTGGAGTCTATGTTTATAGCCAACCCAGTCATTTCATTGGCGATTTCACCTAAGGATAACGACGCTGCCACTAAAATGGGTAAGGCGATCAGCCGATTTATAAAAGAAGACCCGACCTTTAAAGTCCGAACAGATCAGGAATCGGGAGAGACTATTATTTCAGGAATGGGTGAACTTCACTTGGAAATTTACATTGAGCGGATGAACCGCGAATATGAAGTTGAACTGAATATCGGAGCACCTCAGGTCAACTACAGGGAAGCTATCACTCGAAAATCCCCTTTTGATTACACTCACAAAAAACAAACTGGTGGATCTGGACAATATGCCTGTGTTATTGGAGATATTGAACCGTTGCCATTTGACGTGGAAGGGACAGAAGAGTTTGAATTCAACAATAAGGTCAAAGGTGGCAATATCCCGTCGGAATACATCAGTGCCTGTGAAGCCGGCTTCAAGGATGTCATGAATGAGGGCCCTTTAGCGGCATTCCCCATGATCGGGATCAAGGTCAACCTCGCCGATGGGAAATACCACGATGTCGATTCCAGTGACATGGCCTTTCGGATTTGTTCAAGGCAGGCGATGAAACAGGCCGTCAGAAGTGCTGGTGCGGTTATTTTAGAACCGATGATGAAGGTCGAGGTTGAAACACCCACCGAGTTTCAAGGAGCGGTGATAGGGGACTTAAGCTCAAGAAGAGGGATTATCGGCGGGTCCGAGGTTAGAGATGACATTACTGTCGTCTTGGTTACGGTTCCGCTTTCAGAGATGTTTGGCTATTCAACGGCACTTCGTTCCGCCACTCAGGGCAAGGCAACTTTTAGTATGGAATTCGACAGTTACGCAATTTGCCCGAAGCACATTCAAGAAAGTGTCATCGAGAAACGAAAAGACAAATTGAAGGAAGAAGAATAAAGATAAACTCTGAAGACCACTATCACGATTTATTTATATAAACGGCTGTGGTCTTCAGAGTTAGTCAAGTTCAAAAAAAGGTTAGCCGATAAACTGCATCAACCCATGCCAAAGATCTTCATCCAATGGGTCTTCGAACCTGCAACCGACCTGACGTTTCCCTTCGTTTTCAAAAACACCCCGCACGCTTAACTTCAATTCCATCAAACTGGAACCTTCGTTATGAGGGTCCATGATCCCAGCGTGTATCAAATCGTCAACGGCAAAATCCTTGTGCGATAAAAAACACAATCCGCCCTTCGAATAATCATAGATGTGAAAACTGTTTTTTTCGTCCTTATGCAGAATGGTTATTTTACCGTGGGCTCTAATTCTTTCGTTTTTTCTTATTTGATTATAATTTACATCTTTCGCTTCCAGTGATTGAAGTCCCTTGGATTTGCAATCCTTCCTCATTCTGTTTGCGGTAACGATAACCTTCGAACTCTTTGGCAAAAACACCGGTTCAAAAAAAACAATCTTCCCGTTTTTATATGTCCCTTTTATAGTTTTCATATATTACTAGTTGTTTGGTTGGGTTTTAACTAGGCGAATACCTTAGTGTAATGTTGCGCATTGAATTTTTCAAGTAATTTATTATTTTATCCGCTTGCCTTGTTATTTATTTGATTTATATTGGCTTTATTGTTTATTAATATATATCAATAAAAACGGTTAAAATAAATATCAGTCATGACAATTCAATCAAATACTGCCATAATAATGAAAGTTATAATTGATTTGCTTAAAAAATAATCAGGAGATATAAATGCCCTTGTTTGATTACCAGTGCAATGTGTGCGACAATAAATTCAGCGAACTCAGAAAAATCGCGGAAAAAGATTCCGAAATCAACTGCCCCTCTTGCGATTCATTGGATACCAAAAGATTATTAACGACTTTTTCAGTCGGCGCCGTTTCTGGTGCGGCTCAATCCAGTTGTCCCACAGCCTCAAGCTGTTCCTCTGCCGGTCAGTTTGGTTGAGCATCCTGAACCAAAGGGTTCGTGAAACCCTAAATTTACGAAAAATTAGTTTTAAAGGTTTAAGGTGATATATTTCGAGCCGGATTATTTTAGAGCAACAAGGCTCGCCAGATTTCTTTGATCGGGGACGGGATCAAGAATTCCTTTTTCCTCATAAAAGAGGATTTGAAATTCACCGAAAGCTTTCAGCAGCTCATTGCTTTTTAGATAAAATGCTTTATGAACGGTTCGGGTTGTATTTTCGAGGTGGGGACTATCTAAAAACGTCTGAAAAATTAAGATTCCGTCTTTTTTTAGGGCTTTGATGATCGGCTTATAGAGCCTTCTTAATAAAAAATTGATATTAATGATAAGCTCATAGGAATTTTCTTCAAGTTCAAAGTCATCTAAATCGGCATGGAAAGTCTTAATTTTTGGATTGTTTTTTTCGATCCTTTCCAAAGCCAGCTCCGAGATATCAACCGAATCGACCTCGAATCCCTGCTGTGACAAAAAAAGTGAGTTCCTGCCAGTTCCAGCTCCGATATCTAATGCCTTGCCCACCTTAGCCAAGTGAAAGTAATCCAGAATGATTTGGGAAGGCTCTGACGAGTAATTATTTTTCATGTATCTTTTATTCCAGCGTACGCGATCTTCCTGCATTTCCCTAATTTTTAGAATTAATTAATAACGGATTTTATCTGGAAAAGACTCATGATAGTAAATTAAATTTATTCCCCTGCCATGAAAAAAGACGACTTTAGGTTTCCCGGAATACTTTACTAGTCACTAGGCAAGCCATCATCAATAACGAGGTGAATATAACCAAACATGGATATTAATAATGATAAAGAAAAACAGACTACCAAACAAACTATACCTCAAAACCGAAAAATTGAGGGCTTGCCTGTCTGTTTTCTGTTGATCCTGGTTTAATCCTCTGGTTCAGGCACGGTATCCGGTCGAATTGCCTGAGCCATCCTTTTGATCCGTGAAACGGTGATCGGAACACCCGCCTTTTTCATCTTGAGCAATTCCTGGTTAACCGCTTCTTCATGATTACCTGTCCGGCAGTAATGCCTGGCCCAGTTATTACATTGATCAAAGGTATCCAATTCCACATCCTCGTCCTCGGCAAAAAGAAGTCCGCAGGACAGAAACAAGACCAGAAAGGTTGTAATGAGTTTTTTCATCGAAAGTGCTCCTTGATTA
>JAOUME010000038.1 GCA_029881655.1 Deltaproteobacteria bacterium
TTAAAGCCACGCCAGCGGTGCGCCTTTAAAAGATGGGGGATCGTGCTCATCGAGTCCATCCCGCCCGCCGCCGCAAAGCCCTCCGGATGTAGAACAAGCGACTGTGCTGCCAGATCAAGGCTTTTCATCGCGGACGGACAGGCCATGTTCAAGGTAAAGACTGGAACCTCGATCGGGATTTCCGCCATAACGCTTGCGGTTCTGGCGGGATTTGGTCCGTTACCCGCCTGGCGGCAGCAACCGAAAATCACCTCATTTAACATGGCTCCCGTAATCCCTGCCCTCTTTAAGGCTTCCTTTAATACCGCCCTGCCCAGTTCATGAACGCTGGTGTCTTTAAGGCTGCCACCGAATTTTCCCATCGGCGTTCGAGCCATGCCGACCGCGACAATATCCTGATAGCTTGTCATCGCTTTCGTTTTTATCGGGTTAATTCAAAAACAATCCGCTTTGATAAGTACCCATCTTTAAATATACTGACCACCGTCCACCTTTAAGACCTGGCCCGTGATATGTCTGGCCATTTCTGAAGCCAAAAAGACGACCCCATTGGCGATGTCCTCGGGTGTGCCGATTCTTTTGATGACCAATTCCTCCATGGCCTGTGTTATGATCGCCTCCTTTGCCGGCGACTCGCTCAGCATGGGGCTGTCGATCAGACCGGGCGCCACCGCGTTGACATTGACGCTAAAGGCTCCCAACTCACGGGCCAGGCTTTTGGTCAGTCCGACGATACCCGCCTTGGATGCCGAATAGTTGCTCTGGCCGAACTTGCCTCTAAGCCCGTTGATCGAGGTGATGTTGATAATTTTACCGGAGCGTTGCTCTTTGAATATCGGGACTACATGACGACAAAAATTAAAATAGCCCTTCAGGTTGACCGCGATCACCCAGTCCCACTGTTCCTCGCTCATCTTCCATAAAACCCCGTCCCAGTTCATCCCGGCGTTATTGATCAGGATATCAAGCCCTCCCAGGGATTCGACCGCCGACTCGACGGCGCTCCCGACCTCCCTGAAACTGGAAACCTCGCATTGAACCGAGTACGCCTTTAAGTCCATGGCCTTGGCCTGCCCGATCAGCCAGTCCCCTTCCCGCGCCTCGTTCTTACAGGTGATGGCCACCTCAGCGCCCTGTTTGAGCAAGGCTTTGGCGATGGAAGCGCCGATTCCCTGCGACCCCCCGGTTACCAGGGCTTTTTTCCCTTTTAGCATCTTATAGTTAACCTCATTTTAAAATCCAGATCTGTAATATAACTTTCTGACTGGCTGTGTTTCGTTTTCAAGTTTAAATAACTGTTTGAAATCATTTCTCGGCCAACTGGAACCCGTTTTGACGCGGGCAGCCTCAATTATCCCCACTACTGGCTGTACAGGGATATCAATTGCGGCGTAAAAAAACTTAAGCCACAATTTTCCTGTAGACCTTCTCATAGCGGAAGGCTCCCCAAAGAGCCGCGCCGATTGCTCCGGCGAATGCTCCCAGGGGATGGGTCTTAAATTCATAGGTTCTGTCACCGCTTTTCAGCTCGTCGATCCCGGCCAGTTCGATCAAGGCCGCCACCAGACCGATATCTTGCGACAGACCGCCGGTCAAGATCACCACGCCTTTGGCCCTGGAGGCGCGAAGCAGCTTGATCAGCCTACCGGCGATGGAAAGGTGGATGCCCTTAACGATGTCGGGAGTTTTGATACCCCTGGAAACCATGTTGATGGCGTCGGTTTCGGCCAGCACGGCGCAGATACTGCTGCAAGGTTCGGGTTTTTTGGAGGTCAGGGAAATCGAACCGATCTCCTCGATGGAAATGCCCAGATAGCGCGAGATGTTCTCTAAAAACTGGCCCGATCCCGAAGCGCACTGGCTGGTCATGCGGTAATTGAGTACCTTGGCCCTCTCGTCTATTTGGACCGCTCTGGCGTGAAGAGCGCCCACATCCACCACCGCTCTGGCCTCTGGGTTTAAAAACAAGCCTCCCCTGGCATGGGTCGTCATCGTATAGAAATGACCGGTCCGAAACTCCACCGTCTCGGCCTCGCCGGTGGTCGCCACGTACTTGATCTCCTCCTCTTTCAAATCAAGCTCTTTCAGCGTCAGGGAGTAAGCCTGGGTGATCACTTTCAAAGGTTCCCTGCGTCTAAGTTTCTCAGAGTGGTGATAGATCAGTTCACCCTCTTTCATGACGGCGATTTTAATCGAGCTGGAACCCACGTCGATGCCCGCAGTGATCATGGATTGTCTCCTTTATCTTTGTATTCCCTGACAGCGAAAAGCGCCGCACCGATGGCACCCGTGAAGATGGAATCGGGAGCGATGTTGATTTTGATGTCCTTGCCGTAGTTTTCCCCGACCAACTCGCTTAGAGCCTTGACGGCGGCCTGGTTCTTGGCCACCCCGCCGGTGAAGGTAAACTCGTCTCTAATACCTCCCGAGCGGGCCAGAAGGCTTAAGGCGCGGAAGATGATGGCCCGGTGAAGACCCATGAGAATGTCCTCTCGCTGTTGTCCGTCGGCCAGCCGATCTCTGAGTTCGGCTCCGGCGAAGACCGTGCAGGTCGAGTTGATCTTGACGTTTTTTTTCGCGTCCAGGGCCAAAGGTCCGAGGTCCGGAAGCGGGATGTTCATTTCCTCGGCGATGTAGCCCAGGTAGCGACCGCAACCCGCCGCGCACCGGTCGTTCATCTGAAAGGAACTCACCAGTCCCTCCCCGTCCACCTGAATGCCTTTGGTGTCCTGGCCTCCGATGTCCAGCACGGTTCTCGTCCCGGGAAACATGTAGTTGGCGCCCAGACCGTGGCAAAGAATTTCCGAGCGGATCTGCTTTTTGGGAAAGGGAAGCCTTAGGCGGCCATAGCCGGTACCCACCCCGAGAGTCTCCTCCAGTTTAGTTCCCCGGCTCATGTTGATGGCGTCGAGCAACTTCGGGTTGGGATTTTTTCTCCCGAACAGCCGTTCGTAGGCGGATTGTATCTTGTCATCGAAATCGATGTTGTAGGTCTGGTTTTCCACCCGAATGATGGAGCGGTCAAAAAGCCCGGATGTCAGGTCGAAGGAAAGACGCTTCTTCGCGCAAAACTCCTCTGCGACCCTTGTATAGACCATGGCTGCGTTATCTCGGAAAAAATCCGATCCTGGTTTGTCGTCTTTCAGGTAGACCTGTTCTCCGTACTGGATGGCCCTGGGCTCCAAAAGACCGATGAACTCACTTAAGTCCCTCAAGTTGTTTTTAAAACGGGGCTCATCCAGGGACTGTCTTAATTCATGGATCAGCGTCTTGAGCTGTTCGAGATACTCCTCCAGTTCAAAGGCTCTTCTCAGTTTTTTAAAAACGGCCTCGCTGTCCTCTAGTTTCCGACTCTGTTTTTTTAGGAGTCCGAAGCGGGCGTCAATAAAGGCTTCGGTCTTGGCGATTTCACAGGCGGCGTCGTAGTTGCTCCGGCTATTGGTGATGCCCCGGCCGATGATGTGGGACTCATGGTCCATGACGACGGCTTTGGTTGTGGTCGATCCCAGGTCGATGCCGTAAAAGCATTTCATGACCGGCCCCCCTTCTTTTGATCCAGCATCTGGAAATAAGATTCCAGCCGGTTTTTGATGTTCGAGGGGGAGAAGTATCTCGAATCCACCAGATCAGACTCGATAAAACCGCCCGACTTGCCGGTCCTGGTCTCGATTTCCCTCAGCATTAAGAGTTGACCTGCCGAAAAGGAGTTGCAGCTTTTAACCGAGTGGACGATAAAACCATCGGCTTGAAAGTCGCGGATGTAGTTTGTGATCATCTCAACCCGGCTGGGCAGGCTCAAATTGGTATAACAGCCCAGGCAGTAGTCCGCGGTGGATGAAAGCGGATTCTCAGGGTCGTGACGAAAACCGCTCTCGTAGACCCCGCCGACCTTGGTGTAACTGGAGGCGACCACCACGGCTTCCTCGTCGTAAAACATCTTCCAGAACTCCCTGAAATGGGTCCAGTTTGGCGGCCCCTCCACCACAATGCGGAATTTTTCATTTCGCATTGGGCCCTCCGGGGTGATCGGTCCCAGTTTCCGGGCGATCCTTTGGGTGACTTCCTCTCTAAGGACGCGGTAATACTCGGCGGCCTCATCGGTACCCCTGAAGTAGGTAAAGATAGGGCCGACATAATACACGCCGCCGAAATAGGCGTCGATGGGGCTGGGTTTTTGTTTGGCGCTGTTTAAGGTCCAGACGAAATCCTCCTCCGCCTGACTGGATTTCCGCATGGCGTCCTTGAATCGCTCTTCGTCGTATTTCATGCCGCTGAGCTTTTCCAAAGCGGGGATAACGTCATCTTTCAGCTGTTTGACGATGTAATCCCGCATGTCTTTGGTGATCTTGCCTTCGGCCTGATAGGGGATCTGAAGGAGTACCACGGGGCATTTAAACCGCTGACGCAGAAGCTCGAACCACTTTAGGAAGGTAAAGCAACCCGTATAGGATAAAAGCAGGAGATCGGGCTCGGGCAGCGGTCTGCCATCGGGACCGGGGATGCCCGACTGGATCATGCCGATATGACACTTCACGTAAGTGCAGACATCCTCAGAATGCCCCATTTTTTCGGCCTCGGCGACGTACTGATCGCTTTTTTTTCGCATAGCCGACTGGAGCGAATCGATCTCGGGGAGCATGCTTAGAAGTCCGAAGGAGCGGACCAACTCGATGATGTTTCCCGGGACGAAGGTATAGACGATCTTCTTTCCCTTCTCCCGCGCCTGGGCCAGGTTGTTGTAATGACCTGAAATCAACTTTTTCTGGATCATCATGGAGTCGTCCTTGAGGACTTCCCGGGCGGTCTTTTCTGTCATTGTCCTCCCCAGAGTTTGATGGTATCAGAAAAGGTGCCCACCTGTTCGCGGATCACTTGGTACTGGCCGGTGTTCTCAGCGAACTGAAAGCTGGTATAAGCTATTTTATCCTTATCCAGCCTTCCCTGGAGCATGGGCTGTTCCAATAAACCGGGATCGCAAAAGCTCGCTGCGCAAAAGATCACCCCGTCGGCCCTGTTTTCCCTAAAACTTTCGACCAGCTCGTCGCCCTTGTTCTCGATATTGTATTTAAAGGGCACGTCTTTTGAGTCCTTCAGATAGGCCTCGACGATGTTTTCAAGAGGATCGCCCTTAAGGGGGATCTCGCTTTTAATCATGCGTCCGGCAAGCACGAAATCATCATCCACGATATAGCCTCCGGCTCTCTCTAAAGCCCGGATCAAACCCAGGGGTGGCTGTTCGCAGAAAGAGCCGTTCAGGACCAGACGGCTGTTGTCCAGGGGTTTGCGGTTTTCCTTCGACGCCAACGCCATATAACGCTCAAGCATTTGATTGTGTTCGGTGACCTCTAAGATGTTGCCGGCCCTTAAAAGCAGGTACAGCTCGCTGGTGGGGATTTCCCAGGGCTTGTCGGCTCGTCTTCGATAGAGTTGCTGGGTCAGCCGACGGTTCTGGTTATAAAGCGCGGTGGCATCCCTTAGGCTTTCATCGGTGGCTGTAATGCCGCTGAGTTTGGAAAATTCGTCTAAAATTCGCTTTAGCTCGTTTTGATAAAAGATTCCTCCGGTGTCCGACTCGAAATTCTGGGGGCTGTCGAAATAGATGGAGAGTTTCTCGGGAAACATCAATTGCCACATTCCGCTGAGGTTACGGATGACATCGCAGATTGAGGGGAACATCATCCCGTCCAGACAATCGAGTTTTCCAGAAAGCGCCATTTCGATCACGCTTCTGGGGATATGGCAGATGTAGGACTGGAAATAGGCGTCCCCCCTGATAATCTCGATTTGATCGCCCCCGCCCATGATGCCCACCGGCAGCATTCCCGAGGCGCGGATCAGTTCTCTGGGGACATAAACCGGCAGAAATCCCACCGCTTTTTTTCCGTACATTTCTTTCCAGCGTTGGACATAGCCCAGAGAAAGATCCTCGTAAAGCTCCTGACAGCGGTTTAGGATGTCGTTTATTTCGCTCATGTCTATTTATCTTGCCAGTTGGGGGTTCTTTTGTCCAAAAAAGCGTTAAGTCCCTCGGAAGCGTCATGGGTGGACATCAAATCCACCAGATAATTTTTCTCCAGTTGGACGAGTTGGTCTTTCATGGCCTGGTTTATTCTCCAGCGCACCGCCTTAACGGTCTGTCTCAGGGATGAGGCGCTTTTACCCAAAAGATGCTGAGACGCGAATTCAAGCGCCATTTTTTCGGGATCATCGCCAAGCCCGGTGATCAGTCCCCGCTCGCTCAGCTCGCTCCCGTTGATCGTCCGGCCGCTAAGACAGAGATCATCGGCCAGAGACTGGTTTTTAATCCCCAGTATCAGGGCCGCCATGGGTGGGAAAACCCCCAGGTTGATCTCGGGTTGGGCGAAAAGGCTGTCGGGGCGCGCGAAAAGGAAATGACAAAAAACGGCCAGTTCCATGCCCCCGCCCAGGCAGTTGCCCCTGACCGCAGCCAAGGTAGGGATGGACAGCTCGTTGATCAGATAAAAAAGCTGGTGGAATTTCATGAACATCTCCTTGACCTGAGCGGGCAGATGTTCCTTGACCGAAGCGCCGAAAGAGAAGTTGGGACCGCAGTGGCTAATGACGAGAGCCCGGGTTTTATCGATTGTCTGGCTTAGTATCTCATCTTTAAGCTCGGCGATCATTTCGCCGTCTAAGATATTGGCTTTGGGACGGTTGAGCTTAAGCAAGACCAGTCTGCCGTCCTCTAGTATCTCTGTTGTCACCACGCTCATGATATTTAATCCTTATCATTAGATGAGCTAAAATATTTCCAGCCGCTCCGATTTTATAAAGGTCATGCCTTGGGGATCAGCGAGTCGATAAACTCCCTGTCCCATCTCTCTCCTTTGGAAAGTCTTTTTCTCAGCTCGATGAAATCGACTTCCCGCCGATGTTTGGGGCCTTCGTTAAAGGCCCGGAAGCCGAGATTGGCCTCGGTCATCATGTTCAGGCTGAGCCAGGCGCGGTTGGATTCCTTATTCTTGTCCCAGTGGAGAAGCTTGTGCTTCCTTAAAGACTGGAGAGTTTTGATCAGACAGCCGGGCATGGTCATCAGAAGATTGTAGGCTAAAGACTGCGTCTTTTCATCCAGAAGCGACAGATCAATCTCCCCCTTTTTCAGCCGCGCTTTAGCGGTCTCCAGTTCGGTCCCGGTTTTAGGCTCTCCGTAGATGATCTCCCCCTTCTTGTCGAGCCACTCATCGGTATGAACCAGCGGATTGGCGACGAATTCGCCGTCGATTTTCAAAGCCGGAGCCAGGTCGGTGATCAGCCCCAGCCTTTTCGCCTTGTGCGCGGACCAGGGGACGCAGGCCGTGCAGGATAAAATGGCCTCCTCGATTCCTACAAAGAGTGGCAGGAAGTCGGTCGAGCCGCCATCGGGCGCCGAACCGTGTTTGGGGCCGGCCTGTCCGAAGCGGGCCAGATCGGAGGCGATGGAGAAATCACAAGCCATGCCGATTTCCTGACCCCCGCCGATGCGCATACCGTTGACCCGGCAGATCACCGGCTTGTCGCACATCAGGATTTGGGTGACCATGTCGTTGAAAAGGCACATGTACTGGGAGTAAAGATCGGGTCTGCCCGCGTAAACCTCGGCGTACTCCTTGGTGTTGCCGCCGGTGCAGAAGGCCTTCTCCCCCACCGCCGTGAAGATCACCACCATCACGTCGCTTTCCATGCCGGCCTTTCTGAACGCCAGGATCACCGATTTGACCATGTCGGTGTTGTAGCTGTTAAACTGAGTGGGGTTATCCAGAATGATCCAGGCCTGATAGAGACCGTCGATCTCCTTTCCCTGATGATCCAGGCAGGGTCTTTTCTCGTAGCGCACCTGAGTTAAGTTAAACTCGCTGACCAGTTCGTGATTTGGCATTGAACTCTCCTTATAATTTGCTTTAGGGAACCAGAACGGCCCGGCTCTTAAGCTGTCCGGAGCGCGCCTTGTCGATCACCTGATTGATTTGCGCCAAGGGGTATAGTTCGGTAAATTCTTCCAACCGCAAATCCCCTTTGGCCGCGATCTGAACCGCCTCCGGGTAGATTCTGGGGTCGGCTCCCCAGTTGCCGATGATTCTCGCGTCAAAGGCCATCAGGTTGCTCAGTCGGACCTGGACCTTGTCCATGGTAAAACCGACGGTGGCCACCGAAGCGCCATGATTGATCAGAGAGAAGGCCATCTCCTGGCCCTGGGGCGTGCCGGACATCTCAAAGATCTTGTGGGCGAACATGGGGTAGGACTCGGACTTGCAGAGGTCCCGGATTTGGGCTTTGATCTTGCGCCCTTCCATGCCCTTGATGTTGAGGCTGTGCTGGACGCCATGACGGTTGAGTTTTTTGAGCTTTTCATCGTCGATATCCAGGGCGATGACGGTTGCACCGTAGGAAAGGGCGAGCAGGGCCGCGAAACCGCCGACACCCCCGCAACCGATCAGGATGGCCAGATCACCCGCTTTGAGCTGCAGATTGTGAATGGCCTGCAAAGGTGTGGTGACCGCGTCCGCTATCACGGAGTGGCGGGCCAGACTTTCCTCGTCCAGCTCGTCGGGCAGCAAGACCAGCTCCCGCTCCGGCACATCGATAAATTCCGCAAAGCCCCCATCGATATCGTTTCCGGGCATGATCTGGTGGAAGCAGATCCGGGGATTGCCACAGCCGCAAGCCTCGCAGGTGCCGCAAGGGATCACCGCCGGGATGATCACCTTCTTGCCTTCATGAGTCCCTTCGGTGACTATACCGCTGATTTCATGGCCTAAAACTAACGGTAGCCGCTTTTTTGTCTGCACGCCCCCGAAGATGAAGCTCAGGTCGGTATGACATAAACCGCAGCCGGCGACCTTCACCTTTGCGTAACCTTCCGCCAGATCGGAGGGCGGCTTGTCTTGCTTTATCAGTGAAGTATTACCCTCTGTCAGTTCATAGGATATCATGCTTTGCGGCCGATCAACGGTTGAGATTGAGTAATTAAAAAATAGTCTACTTTCATATTAGACTTAACGCGCACGTAAGTCAAAGAAAAAATTAATCGGCTTGGGGTCTTTTCAAAGATAAAAGCCGACCATGAATCACCCCCCTCGAATCCGGATAAACCAATCCCTGATCCGATATAAAAGAAAGTTTAACTATCTCTAAAAGAAAACCGGGTGAAATTCAAGTTTTATTTAAGGGGGAAGCCGCAGGCGGGAATATGGACAGAGTCGAGCCGGGCTGGTGGGGATTAATTGCGGATTAGGTGGATACTCATTGGAATAAGAGGGAAACGAAGCGAGTGGGAAGCGTTACAATCTTAGCTACAACTCTCAAGTTTTTTGTTGAATAACATTAATTTTATCAAAAGCCTTATCGAATTCTTTCGTTAGAATCAATTTTTCATTTTTGCGTCTAACACCAGCTTTTCTTAGTTTATGGAGTACATCTGGGTTTAGCCGGTTTAAGACAATAAATACTTTATTTCTCATCAATTCATTCAAAAGAAATTCAAAGGCTACAATTCCGGTCATATCGATATGATGTACGTTTAGCATGTCAATAACAACAAATTTCAAATCTTCCTGAGCCTGCAGAACGCTTAGAGCTTTTTGTGCCGCGCCAAAGAATAAAGGGCCGTTGATTTGATAAACAATTGTGTCTTTAGGTACTTGACGTACATTCTCCAGTTCCTGTTCAAAAATAAACTTGCTTGTAGTCAGTTCATTCATTCGTTTAATAAATAGCACACCAGCTAAGAGTACCCCTGAAATGATTGAAACTATCATATCGAAAAACACGGTCAGAGAGAAACACGTCAGAAGGACATAGACATCTGGCCTGGGCGCCGCCTTAATGATGCGCAAAAAGTGACGAGATTCACTCATGTTCCAGGCGACAAGAAACAGCATCGCCGAGAGAGTTGCCATCGGGATATGAGCCAGTATGCCGGCAAACATAATAATGGCTAACAGGATAAAAACGCTGTGAACTATTGAGGCGACAGGAGATGTGGCTCCAGAACGTATACTGGCCGCTGTTCTCGCTATTGCCGCAGTAGCTGGAATTCCACCAATGAAAGGAACAATCAAATTGCCGATGCCCAACCCAACCAGCTCGGAGTCAGGGTCATGTTTGGTTCCAGCTAACCCATCCGCGACAACAGATGAAAGTAGGGACTCGATCGCCCCCAGCATGGCAATTGAAAAAGCGGCCCCCAACAAGGACCTGATCAACTCATAATTGATACCGATAGCCTTGCCGGTGACTCCCGGGAATTCCCAGGGCCATTTAATTTCTGGTAAAATGGAGGGGATACCATGACCGATGGCTTCATTTATTTGATAAGTAAAGCTGTTGCCGATTGTGGCTATTTGCGTCATGGGGAAAATCAATCCCAAAACAAAAGCGGTTATCGAGCCGGCAAGCAAAGCAATAAGATAATGGGGTAAATGGCGGTTGATCCGCTGAACGATAATCAGTGTCAGCAATGTTATTAAACCTACAAAAAGATCCCCAGGCTTCAATGTAGGTAAAGAAGTTGTTATGGCGATAACTTTTTCAATATAATTGCCTGACAAATCAACTTCCAGTCCAAAGAAATTCTTTATTTGAAGAGTCGCGATCACAACCCCTATTCCTGAGGTAAATCCAATAATAACCGGATAGGGAATCATTTGAATGATCTTACCTATTCTCATGATACCAAACCCGATCATAATGATTCCAGCCATCGTTGTCGCGATTGCGAGACCTCCGATACCATATGCTTGCTGAATCGGGAATAATACGACGACAAAGGCCGCTGTGGGTCCTGAAATATTGACTTGCGATCCGCCTGCCAAAGCGACGACGATACCCGCTATAATCGAGGTGTAAAGACCATATTGGGGAGGCACGCCGCTAGCGATCGCTAAAGCCATCGCTAGCGGCATCGCGATAACCCCAACTGTCAGTCCCGCGATAATATCTTTTTTAAATCTCGGTATCGAATAGCCCAGGATAATTGAACGATAAAACGCGCTGCCAATGGGCAGTTTGAATTTAAATTTAATGTTTGACGCCTTTAGTAAGGAATGAGGAAAACTATTTAAATTATTTTTCATAGCACCTTATGCCAAAACAAATTGTATCGGGGCTATTTGAAAAACTCATAAAAACGGACAAAGGCTCTAGTGAGTCATAAATTTGTTTAATCAAATGGTTCGTTAGAGTTCCTTTGGGTTTGATGCCTAGAAGAAAAAGTTTTTGTTCTTTCGGAGATTCTTCCCTTAACTGTCTGAAATAAGCTTCATCGATCGGGGTTATAACTTGACTGGACTTGACTACAGTTACGGGAAGCTCTTTAAGTTTCCAGGCTAGGTTTGATGGTAAATCCATTGAACGTTTTAATAATCGACTGGTTTTATTAATTGTCCACAAATCGGAATACTGGGAACATGCGAGGTCTATTGCGCTAAATTATATTCTACAAAATTATCAAACAGATTGTATAATCGATTTTAATACTATAATAGGTAAGAAAAAACCTAATCAAAAAAGCAGCGTCATTTCAAAACTCTTTAAGAATAAATCATCCAATAAAGCGCAATCATGAATTTGAATAATATCAATATCCGTCACTTATATTATTTTTGGTTGATCGCCAAAAGGGGGTCCATTAAATCTGCTTCTCAGAAGTTAAACCTTTCTCAGCCTACGGTGAGCGATCAATTGAAACTATTTGAAGAATTTGTCGGACAGCCTTTGTTCGCCAGAAGGCACAGAAAGCTGTTATTAACTAGGTTTGGTGAAGAAATACTGCTTTACGCGGATAAGATATTTTCGATAACGGATGATCTGGTCACTTTTATAAACAATAAAGAGAAAACATCCACTCAAATTATTAACATCGGCATTGTTCCGACTTTGGCGACAAATTTAATTTACCATATAATCTATCCGCTTTTTCAGAGAAACGATTTTTTCATAAGAGTCAGGGAGGGAGAAATATCTTTTTTATATCATGAATTGGAAATGAATCGGCTCGATTTGATTATCACCGGAAATCTGCCGAATATAAACATTAAAAATTACGAAATTAATGAGTTGTTTAGGCGGAATTTTAAGTTTGTGTGCGGCGCGAAAAACTATCGCTTAACCGACAATTTTCCAGACTCCTTAAATGGGTTTCCCTTTATCAATTATACGAAGTCGACAGATCTTTATTATAAGATCGAAGCTTTTTTTCACGGTTACAATATTCGGCCAAAAATTATCGCGGAATTGGATGAAATCAATCTTATTCAAAAAGCGACTGAAGATGGAATATGCTTTTCAATGCTCCCGTTAAGAGCGATCAAAGAAAGTCTCAGACAGGAAAAATTGTTTGTCTTTAATATAAAAGAAAGCTTTTCTTCGACAATGTACTCGATTATTAAAAAACAAAAAAATCCTTTCATGGATGAAATTATTGATGTTATCAATCAACAGCTTAAGAAAGGTTAGTTTTTGCGGATCATAACCAATCCCTGTCCCGAAGAATAAAAAAAGTTTATCTGTCACAAGATGAAAACCGGGTGTAATCCGAGTTTCACTTAAAGGGGGAAGCCGCAGGCGGGAATATGGACAGAGTCGAGCCGAGGTGGTAGGGATTAATTGTGGAAAAAATTAAATGAAGCTGAAAACAGTTAATCATTCTAAACATTTTATCCTATGAGAAAAAGTCTTGGTTTGATATTGATTTTCTTGTTGTTGATTCCCGGCTTTGGTTTCGCGGCCAACCTGGATGAGGCATTGGAGAGGGTAGCGGTTTATTTGAAGGGCAAACTTGAGGCGGTCGATTCCAAGAAAAAACTTGAGATTTCGGTGGTTAATATCTATACGAAAGAATCCGATGAATTGGCTAAAAAAATCAAAAACGGCCTGTATCTGGCCTTGGATCAGCATTTCCCGAAGGGTCGCGTTATCGAACCGACCGAATCCCTATCCGGCTCGTCAATAAATAATGCCGTCTTGATTAAAGGGAAATATGAGATCGAGGGAAACGAAACGACACTCAGGTTTAAGATCATCAATGCCCAGGATGGAAGCATACTGGCGACGACCAGGGTCAGTTACGATTCAAAAAAAGAGATTAATAAAACCCTGGTGGCGGTACTGGATATTGACACGAGCGATTTAAATCAAAAGCAAAAACGGATTTTCAGCCGGATTTTTCGTTCCGCGATCACGAGAAATTCAAACCTCAGTATCGTCAGTAGCGCCGAAGTGGATAAGTTCAACCCCGATCAAATCCAAAAGGCCTTAAACTGCACCCGGGAGGAATGCGCCGTTAAGATCGGAGAACAATTGGGTGTGGATCAAGTCGTTTCTGTCAACTACACAAAAATCGCGTCAAATCTTTATTTTTTGTCCGCGACCATGGTCTTAACGAGCGGGGAAATCAATGCTTCAGCTGAAATTAAACATAATGGCGATTTGGGTTCCTTGAATGAAAAACTCGTTGAATTGGCCAAACAGCTGGTGGGGAATCATCCAAAACCAACTCCAGCTACGACAACCCCTCAAATACCTCCGAAACCAAAGGCCGATCTTTATGTCGTCACAATCGATGAAAAAACCGGACTGATGTGGCAGGACAACAATTATGAAGAATTACATTCCTGGCGGAATGCCATGGATTATTGCGCATCTCTTACCTTGAGTGGTTATGCCGACTGGAGACTACCGAATAAGGAAGAACTTCAAGTACTCTATCAACACCGAAATCGGTTAAAATCCTATAAAGCAGACTTCTATTGGTCGTCCACTACCTATGCGGGCAATACTACGGTCGCTTGGGACGTGGGCTTCTACGATGGCGGTGTGAGCAACGTCAATAAGGCTAACGGCAGCTATGTACGTTGCGTCCGTTAGGAGAGTGAATTGGCGCTTTGGTCATTTCAGAATGCTTTTTCGGCATTCTGTTCAAGAAGCCGGACGAGCCGGCTTCTCTTGGTTCTTAATTGAGTGCTTGAGGGGAGTGAGGTGTGTAATTTGATTTTACTTATTTAAACAGCAATGTTTGTACTTTTTACCGCTCCCACAAGAACAAGGCTCATTACGCCCAGGCTTGGCAACATTAATTGATGTTAGTTTTTTGTGTTTCGCCAGTTCCCCAGTGAAGTCAAAATGAGACTCCGAAGGCATTCGAAATGAAAATAATGTTCGATTGTCGTAATTTGATACGGCAAAATCTCCAAGACCAATGATGTCCATACCTATCAAGACATCACCAGAAGTTCCTAAATCGCCTTCGGTAACTCTTAAAGGGCTTATCAATATCTTATTGGGCAATACTAAGGAAATTAAATAAACTGAGGTTTTAAAAGTCCCGCCGACGGCATGCGTTTCGGCAATATCAATTTGGCTTAGGCCGCATTCTTCGGCAACTTTTTTTGTTACGACTGTGTGTGTGGCTCCTGTATCCCATATTGCCTTAAAGGGTCTAAAATCCTTAGCCAGTGGGAGGGCTTTGAAAACTGAGACATTGACCTCATTAGTTAAGACATTAACCAGCCTGTCGGCTGCCGTTGTGAAACTTAAGGATGGTACGCTAGGCATATTGAGAGAAACGTACCCTTGGCGTAACGAAATCGGCGGAATAGTTTTCTTCGCCTGGCCCGCAACGATGGATTAAGAAGGTCCCTGGTTTATGATCTTTTTGGGTTTCGATAAAGGCTTCTCCTTCATCGTCATAAATACCAATGATTTTATCGTCTTTGATGACTAAAACTTTTCCATTATACTTTTCGACAAACTCGTCTTGATGCGCTAAATAATAATCAAATTCGCTTTCGAGAGCTAGTGTCATGGTTTTTACGTTTTTCAGGTTTTAATTTCTTTTTATTTATATATTACCTTAGTAAATGCAATAAACAAGCATTTGTATATATGATAATTGTTTGTTGTCAACAATAATTAAATTACTAATGCATGTGTTCCGCGTTTAAATTAATTCCAGCATTGAAAAAAAACGGCCAAACCAAGCCATTCACCCCGGCCTTACACCTCGATTTCGGGCGAGACGTCAAAGGCGGGGCTTATGAAGGCCAGCAGAAGGGCGTATCGAAATGAAAGAAAAGGGAAAGTTTAAACAGGTTGGCTTTTAGCCTCGCAAACTTATATCATAACACAATCAAATCATTATTTCAACGCGTTAAAATACCCCTATTAGAGAGCTAAAACAGGATTGGATTTATTCGGGCTAGGACGGAGTAAAAGACATCATCGGGACATTTGCCTTGATAAGTGAGGCCGCGGGCATGATAGTCAAGCGATTTGAGTTGATCTGCCATGACACAGCCGGAAACTTTCAAATTCTCCAAGGGGACATGGAAGTTATTGCGAGGAGGATGGTTTGTGATAGGACAAAGAAAAACAAGTCCTGTTCTTTGGTTGAAAAGATCATGACTGATCACCAGAGCGGGGCGATGGCCAGCCTGCTCATGACCTGCTTGAGGGGTGAAATTGACCCAAACGAAATCTTGCCGTTTGGGGACATAGTTCACCACGCTTCTTTACCTTGAGCTTCACCCCAATCAACCGCTTCACTAGGCTCGTAGTTTTCGAGGAGTTCATCAAGAGTCAATTTTCGTTTCTTTGGTTCGATGACAATGGCTCCTTCACGAACGGAAATATTAACCGAATCCTTAAGGTGCAGGTGAACCTGGTCTAAAACGTCTTTTGGAATACGAACGGCAAGCGAGTTGCCCCATTTACCGATAGAATGTTCTTTAAGCATAAATACCTCCGCTGAATGCGTTTATAGATATACATCGGATATCCTGATTTGTCAAGAGAAGGAAAAGAGACTTGCTGATGGCTGGAGTATGAGTCCAATAAAGTACAATTCAAAGCTCATCTCATTTTTGTCGGTTTTATAAAGTTGACAAGGTTTATTATGTTAAAATAAACTAGTCTTAGACCAGTCTAAACGGAGAGATTTATGAAAACAGTAGGAGCCTATGAAGCCAAGACTCACCTGCCCCAGCTTTTGGATCAGGTATCCAGGGGCGAAAAAATTACGATCACCCGGCATGGCGTCCCGGTAGCGGTCCTGCAATCGGCCAATCCCACGGCGAAGCCGCCAACCGAGGATATTATCCGGCAACTGAAAGAGTTTCGAAAGAAACAGCGGCTGAAGGGATTATCGGTCAGGGAAATGATCGATGAGGGAAGGGCCTGATGCCGGATCGGTTTGTTTTGGATTGTTCCATCGTCATGGCGTGGTGTTTTGAAGATGAGTCTAATTCGTACGCGGAGTCTATACTTGAAAGCTTAGGCCAATATGAGGCATTGGCTCCCGCCATTTGGCCGTTGGAGGTGGGAAATGTTCTAAGAGTGGCGCAACGAAAAAAAAGGCTTAATGAAGCCTCTGTAATGAGGTTTTTGAGCTTGCTGCGAGGTTTGCCGATCATAGTTGAGCAGGAATCCCCGCTCAGGATGTTTCAGGAAATATTCTTTTTGGCAGGGGAGCATGACCTTTCCACCTATGACGCCTCTTATTTGGATCTTGCTATGAGAAACAACCTGTCTCTGGCTACCCTGGATAAAAAGTTGGTCGAGACCGCCAAAAAGATTGGAGTCCAAGCGTTCGACCCAACTTAAATCGCGATAGTTTTGTGTTATGATTTTTTGCGCGGAGAAATCACAGGTTGACGCATAAACGCTTTCACCCCCCTACTTTACTCAGAGATTTCGGGCGAGACATCAAAGGCGGGGCTCATGAAGGCCAGCAGGATGTAATACAAGGTGGCCAGGATTCCCCAGCTCAGTCCGACCACAACGCCCAGGTCAAGCACGCCGCGCCAGGGTTGGGAGAATTGCCTGAAGAGGGTGATCATGATCAAAATCCCCACAGTCAGCGAGTAGGCCACGATTTTTCTTTTTTTGGTGGCGAAAAAAAAGCACATGCAGAAAAGAGGGGCGAAAAGGACCAGAGGCAGGGTGGGATTCTCTCGGATATAAAGGGTCCGGGCCGCCACCCTCGGGGAGAAGGCTTTCTGGAAGCCTTTGTAGCCCTCGGAGTAGGCCATAAAAATAATGCCCGCCGCCATAACCAGCCAATGATACCAGAAGTACTCAAATTCCAGGGACAAGACAAAGACACCCACCAGCCGGTACACCGCGAACCCGAGGAGGCCCAAAACACCCAAAGCTCCCCAGAGAGAGCCGAAAACACCCAAATACCGCATATTTTATTCTTGTACTTTGATAATAACACGCTCAACCCTGAAACCCGAACAGGAGCGCTCTATAAATAAACAGTCTGATTCTCCTTTAACATCCGCACCAGGGATTGGTCAAACTCAAGTTTCACAACATGGGGAAAACGGTTTTTAACTACGGGCAGTACGCTGTTATAAAAGTGGCTCCTCATCGCCTCGCCGTTCTCAACCAGAGGACAGGCCTCTTTAGGCAGGATGGAGAGCCTAAGAAGCGGGCCTAAGTAGCGGTCCCGATTGATCGCGAAAAAAGGGAAAAGGACGCAGGCGATGCCTTTTTGAGCTTTATTGGGTAAGAAATCAGGGTTGTTTTTTTCGATCTTGCAGCCGTCATCAAAGCAGTGCGACATAAAGCTCCGGCCATGACTCAAAAGAATCTTCTCCGGATGCTTCCTTAAGACCGCCGGGGACTCGGTAAAAAGCTCCTCGCTTTCGCCCCTGATGACCACCACCTCGCCGGGTATGAGATAGACTTCCTTTTGACAGCAGGGCGTGGGGCATTTCGGTCCCCCGCATTCCATGATTTTTCCTTGCGTGTTCATCGTCATTTTAACCCCGGGTTGCGTTTGATGTTACGATAATCCGAAACGGCTCAAACATCAAGCCTCCTGCCGCTCGCCATCAGACCCTAATTTCTCGCGATTATGTCCAAATAGCGTCCATCCTTTTTGAATCTCAGCCCGGGATAGCGTCAAGCCGATTGAAACTGGAATAAGTTCTAAAATAGGGCTCGTAGTTTTCTTTACTTTTGGTGTTGAGGGTGGTAATTTAGTACAGTGATATAAGACGGGCCTCAATGGTCGCGGTCATTTCTTCCTTAACCGTTTTTGAGTTAACCTATAGCTGTAAATGGACCATGGACAAACAAATCTTAGTGCCACTCGACTCCAGCCCTATCAGTAAGGAAGTCATACAGATTGCCAATGACTGGGCGATGGTCACGGGGTCGGAAATTATATTTTTTCATGTCAATCCAAAAAAGGATAAAAGCGGGAAAGATCAGTTGGAAAAGCTCTTGGATGAACAGCATATCAGCGCGAATTTCCAGGCGGTCTCCTCGATCGGGATCACCTATCAGGAGATCATCAAGCAGGAGAAGAGTCTCCAACCCGACCTGATCATTATGGCGGCGCATTCCCATACGGTCATGTCCCGGCTATTTCTGGGCAGCAACACCGATCATGTCGTTCAAAACGCGAACTGCTCGGTCTATGTCTACCGGAGATCGGCGGAGGTCTTGAAGAACCGCTTCATTGTCCCGTTGGATTTCACCAGCATCAACAAGGACGTGGTCAAATTCGCCGACGACTGGGCGAGTAAGGAAGGAGCTAAAATCTTCTTCATCCATGTCGCCACCCTGCCCGAGTTCGCTCATTACAACATGGAGCATGGCTGGGAATGGGACGATGCCGAGATCAAATCGATCGAGGCCGACGAGACGGAAAAAACCAGGAGCTTTATCGAAAAGATCAAGCCGAAGTCGGAGTACGAAATGGTGATCGAATACGGCAAACCCTACTACAAGATCTATGACCTTCAAAAAAGGATCAACGCCAAGACCATTATCATGGCGGCGCATTCTCATAGCCTGCTTGAAAGGATCATC
>JAOUME010000182.1 GCA_029881655.1 Deltaproteobacteria bacterium
CCCAAAGAAAAGGAAAAGGTCGTGTTGAGCGACCTGGAAAAGCTTCTCAAGGAAAATCGCTGTGTCGAGTGCAACCTCGCCGGCGCGGACCTGGCCGGCAAAAAGCTTAAAGGCGCTTATCTGGAAAGGGCCAACCTGGCCGGCGCCAACCTGCAGGACGCCAACCTCGAAGGCGCCAACTTTAAATCGGCCAACCTCGCCGGCGCCAACCTCGAAGAGGCCAACCTGGAAGATGCCGACTTCTACAAGGCGGATCTGAGCAACGCCAACCTCAAAAATGCCAACCTGGAAAACGCCGCCCTCGAAGGCGCTTTCACCACGGGCGCCAATTTCGAAGGCGCCAACATGGAAGGCGCCACCAAGTAATACCTCCCTGTTTTTTCTAAAAAAAACAAACAATTCTCACAATAGTTATGTGCGGTTGCGCATAACCAGGTATAAGAGTAATATCATTTTGATACTCTTATACCTGGTTATATGAATGTGAATTTTGCGCTAGGCAGAATGTGCCTATAAACTGTTTGCCCGTTCTGTATAGCAACAAGTTAAGCGACCGAAAATTATGCCATCAGAAAGATCGAACGCACAAATAACTGCCCAAGATTTAAAAGAACTTCTGGTTGGGAGCGAGAAAAGGCTTTCTGAGTATTTTATTTCTGGTGAAGGGAGTAAATGGCAGGAGCTATATGATATCAAAAAACCTTTATGCGTTGCTCTTTGCCAAGGTGCGGCAATGCATTTTAACGACAAGAAAAATGGAGTGAAAGACTTTGATGTTTGGTTCTTCTATCCATTTAACCAAAAACATCTACCGTACCGAACTATGTGGAATTGGGACTATCAAAACAAGAAATTTGGAAGACATCCAAATTTTTCTGAATATAAAGGGCGCAAAGTAGATGTTATAGTTCGTTCAATCAAAAATTACATCGTTGGCGATCCTGTCGGAACAATATTCACCTATTTTGAAAAAGAAAAAACAGATACTTCTAAATTGTTAGCTCAGAAAGCAGTGGTACTACTAAGTCCAGAAAAATATTCCGGCAAGACTATTTGGTATAAAAGAAAAATCGCTTAACAAGCTGGTGGTGAGCGTCTAGAGGGGATGTTGTTTAATGGGGGGACTTTTTTGTGGGCAGGCAATCGGCGGCGAAGATTTCCAAGGTAATCTGCATAGCATCGACAGCCTGGCAAAATTGCCAAGTCGGAATTCTGTCTTTGCTGCCCATCGTTGTCAGCTAGTCGGGAACCTCGATGCATCTTAGCCGGCACATAGCTTTATTGATAGCGCCGCGATCAGTAAAGCTATTCTAGGTAACGATTCCGGGGCCGGACCTGGTTTTTGTCCGTGCTTGTTTTTGGGCAAGGCATCTGGCATGTCCTTGCATATGGTTAATGTGAGACGTTGCGCGAAGCGCACGCTCAATCCATGATATACAGAATAGGCAATTTAATAAAAGACAGATTCCGCCTAGTACAATATTGGCTCATTCTGTCTAATACACTGTTAGAAATTATGAAAAACAAAATCGAAAATGCATTTGCCTTTGCTATTTTAGGCGGTTTTGTTGGCTACAAAATTTTTGAAAAATCTTATTCATTGTCAACAACTGACTGGGCTGCAAAAGGTGTTCCTATAACAGAAAGGCTGTGGGATACTACAACTCACGGGGCACCTGGTTTATTAATTGGTATAATAGCAGGCTTTTTTATTGGCATATTAATTCCACAAAAATTATTAGACAAAATTCCAAATTCAGGCCCCGAGAAGGTTCTACGAGGAGAAATTAAATATATTACTTCTTTTCTCCTGTTAGGTTTTCTATTTGTATATTTTTATTTTTTCGAGCCTACTGTTTTAACCGTAACTATTAACTTTATCATCCTTGCAGTGCTCTATTATTTTGCAGTGCAAGTTTTTGGAGTACCATCTTCAAAAAATGAAAATGAAAAATTTCTAACCAAATAATTAAGCTGACTGGGATAAGCGCTGCCATGTTTCCTGCAAATTTTTAGGCCAGCAGCTTATCTCGTCGTTAACTTACGGAAATCATGTACGCATTCATTAGTTATCAAACTGAAGATAAAATAATTGCCGGCAAAGTTAAGATCATTCTGGCGAAAATTGGCGTATCTTCGTTTATGGCGCATGAAGATATTAGTGTCTCCGAAGAATGGAGATTAAAGATACTAGAGGAGATTGGAAAGACAGACATATTTGTCAGTCTTTGGAGTAAAAATTATTACAATTCTTGGTGGTGTATACAAGAATCAGGTATCGCAAGCTTCCGTAAAGAAATGACCATCATACCTCTCTCAATAGATGGGAGTGTTCCTCAGGGTTTTGCTGGCAACATACAATCTACAAAGATCAATCCTGAATCAATTTATATTAATGATCTGTTGCCAGGGATTATAAAAGCCGATTTTAAATGGGTCATTAAATTGCTATTTAATGAAATTGCGACTTCCGGTTCATTTCGTGGCGCAGAATATGAATTTAAATATTTGCTACCATACGTTGACCTTCTGACTCCAGAACAAGGAAAAGAAATATTAGAGATCTCAATCAAAAACGACCAGATTCATCATGCGAGCTTATGTGCGTCTGAGTATCTACCTCCAATTATGGCAAAATACGGCGATTTATTAAGCCCTGATGACCATGCGTTTCTTTCTGGGATCTTGGCTAGATATGCAGGAAAAAGTTAACAATATAATTCAGCGGATGGCGTTAACGGTGGCGGCGCTGACGCGGCAAGTTTTCTGGCGCCACCGCTGATTACGACGTTATATTATCAGAGCTAAATCATGAGAAAAGCCAAAGCAAAAAAATTCAAACGTATTCCATATGACAGCTTGTCCGACGACGAAAAAGTTCGTAGAAACTGGACCAAGGCAATTGGTTTGTATAGCCGAAATGAATGGTCTGTTGTTATTTTACGTTGCGCTACTTGTCTAGAATTAGCAGTCAATTTTGCCATTCGCCAAGAACTAGTTGAAGACAGAAAACTACCATTGCCTTTTGTAGATAAACTTCTAAAAAATTCAAATGGTATTCATAACAAATACCAGAATATATATTTACCGATTATGGAAGAATATGAAGAACACGGCAACTTGAAAACTCTATGGTCAGAGTCAATATCAAAAGTCAATACAGAGCGTAATGCAGTCGCTCATCGAGGCGAATTTCGAAGTAAGCCCATAGCTATGGAGATAATGAAAAAAACTTACACTGCGTTAGTTGAAATACTCGAACTTCACAGCAGTAAGGCGAAGTTAAAGGAATTGGAAATATAACAATATAATTCAGCGGATGGCGTTAACATTTGCGGCGCTGACGCGGCAAGTTCATTGGCGCCACCGCTGATTAAAGACGTTAGAACCCAAAAAAGAGAACTTTAATGGCAACTATTTTGCTCCCAAGTCAGATTTTTGAATATTCGTTATTACAATTAATACAACTACTTGGAAGTGCAAACGATTCTGATCATATAATCGTCGACTTTTCGCATGTAAATTATTATGTGCCAGGAGCTGTAGTGGCACTTATTACCAAATTTCATCGGTGGCATTTGGAAGGAAAAAAAGTTACGGCTAGAAATATAAAGCAATCACCGGCATATAAATATTTGCAACGCATAGATTTTTTTACTAATTGCGGCATAGACCTTGAGGAAGATTTTTGCAGACATCCCTCTACTGGACGCTTTGTTCCGGTAAGCAGGATTACCTATGACACAGATTCTCTCGCAACAGAAATCGCAACATGCATGGAACCCATTTTGGCTGAATCGGATGACATAGAAATCACTGGCCCATTTGACTACTTTGAATATTCAATTTCTGAACTAGGCAACAATGCAATCCAACATTCAAAAGGAACCGGCTTTGCAAGTGCCCAATATACTCCAACAAGCGATTATATTAGAGTTGCGGTTGCTGACACTGGGATAGGGATCAAGAATAGTTTTGAAGAAAATGCGTCACCGCATTATTTACCGCATATTGATGATATTGAAGCAATAAAAATTGCTCTTACTCCTGAGGTCTCTAGCAAAACACATTTGCATGGTTGGGGGAGTTCCCCAAATGCTGGGGTTGGGTTATCGTTACTTTGGCACACAGTCCATAGTTTAAATGGAAAATTTACTATAATTTCAGGGAATGGATATCTGTCTACTGACGCTGTGCATTGTTTAAACGACAATGTGTCATTTAAAGGCACGTTGTGTACATTTCTTTTTAAAAGAAGTATGCTTAACAATTTTAATGAATTACTGAACAAAACAAAAATAGAACTTGGATTAATTAAAGACCCTAATGCGTTTGAAGATTTATTTATATGACAACAACAATACACATTAAAGAGCATTTTGGAGGACTTTGTGCTAATGGCGACAAGGCCCTTTCGTTTTTAGATAAAGAAATTATGCCATTACTGGAATCTGGAGAAGATATCATTTTCGATTTTGCAGATGTTAGAAATATGAATAGTTCCTTCTCTAACGCTTTGTTTTCGAATCTAATAATGAGGAATGGAGAATCAATATTAAGAAAAATCAAATTCAAGAACTGCAAAGAAAATATTAAAAGTATAATAAATGCAGCTCTTTCATATGGCCTATCAAAAAAGAAAAACATGTTCTAACCAAATGCTTCAGCGGAAAATCCGGCCTTCGGCCAGTTTTCCGCTGAGCTCTGTCGTTATTCGCGACACGATGTCGCGTTTTTGTATGTGATTACCGCTAGTTACATTAGCGAAGATCACCCGGTGTGTCCCCGCCGGTATCCTAGGGAGGCGTGCTACCGTTGCGCTGATGACGGGGTGCGAAGCCCTCCTGACAATGTACCGAATTGGGAGGAAGCCGCGAGGCTGAATCCCCTCCGAGAGTTCCGCTCGGTTAAGGGCTAGGATCGGGACAATATGGCGAGAGTAGGCAAAGGGCTTTACGCGCCGTCAGAGTGGATGTTAGGGGGTCAAATCTTTATCCTTGACGTTCTGTAGCCACAGTCAAGGATAAAGATTTGATAATCATCTAAAAGGCTCCTCCCCGGCGGCCTTACAGTAAGAGCCGCCGGCA
>JAOUME010000183.1 GCA_029881655.1 Deltaproteobacteria bacterium
CTTCCGATTCTTTAATAAAAGCTTAAATCAGCCCCGTACTTTCGTTAATACCAAGCATCAGGTTTATATTCTGGATGGCCGCGCCAGAGGCTCCCTTGCCAAGATTATCAAGTCTGGCAACTAGAACCGCCCGTTCCACGTTGCCAAAAACGAACAGTTCAACCCGATTTGTCCCCTTTAAATCCCCAGCACTGAGAAATCCATCTGATAAAACGCTTTGATCATTTAACGGAAAAACCTTTATGAAAGTTTCATCTTGATAGGCTTCACTTAAAACCTGATGGATTTGTTTTAGATCCGGCTTTGGTCTGATTTGACTTAAAGCGAGCGGTACCAGAACCAAAAGACCTCGGTCAAGATTCGCTACCCCCGGAAGAAAGACGGGTTCATGATCAAGGTGGGCATATTTTTTCATTTCAGGAAGATGTTTATGATCAAGTGAAAATCCATAGGGCCGAAAGGACCAACTGGAACTGTCATTGGCGCTGACCGTCTCAAATTTTTCGATCAATTTTCTTCCTCCACCTGAAAAACCTGAAATCCCTTGAACGGTGATAGGATGATCTTTGGATAAAAGCTCTTTTTTTCTCAGTGGTGCCGTCAATAAAATAAAACCAGTCGGATAGCAGCCAGGATTAGAGACCCTTTGGGCTGTTATGATTTTCTCTCTTTGCCCAGAACCCAATTCCGGCAAACCATAAACCCATTCTGGATCAGTTCTGTGAGCGCTACTGGCATCCAAAATCCGTGTTTTTGGATTTTCAATCAGACCGTGCGATTCTTTAGCCGCCTCATCCGGGAGACAAAGCACCACCAGATCAGCCTCATTGAGTACTTCCTTTTTAACCCTTTGATTCTTTCGATCTGCTTCCTTGATCTGGAGCAATTTTAGATCGTTTCGCTTCTCAAGCCTTTCGGTGATATGAAGACCCGTCGTCCCTGCCTGGCCATCAATAAAAATATTCGCCATCGTCTTTATTCGTTAAGTTTTCTTCTGATTGTTCTGAGTCCGACCCCTAATATTTTGGCGGTTTGTGTACGGTTTCCACCAGCAAAGTCCAATGTTTTCTTCAGAATGATCTCTTCGGCTTCTTTCATACTACTGCCCAAGGGAATCACAATTGACTCATCAGAGGTATTCGAAGGGCTGACTTCGATCACGCTACTGTCATCGAAACGTTTTTGCAAGTAATCCTGCTTATCATTCGTCTCGCCCTCCCAATCTTTATTAAAAACCCTTTCGGGAAAATAAGCCGCAATATAATCAGGTTTAACCATTCTCTCTCCCGGCGGAAGCAAGACGGCAAGCCTTGTCATCAGATTTCTTAATTCACGGACATTTCCACGCCAGGGTTGTTTTTTTAACAAAGCGATTGTCTCGTTCGGCAGCGTCGGATAAGGCCCACTCCGGTTCATTTCCAAAAAGGCCCTCTCTATAAAATGCCAAGCCAATAACGCAATATCCTCTGTTCTTTCCCTTAGAGCGGGAAGATGAATCCTTAAGACATTCAAACGGTAATAAAGATCTTCTCTGAAAAGACCGTTCTCAACCGCTTTTTCAAGATGCACTTGAGTGGCCGCGACGATCCTGAGATTAACACTAATGGGCTTTTCGCCTCCTACCCGGTAAAACTGCCTCTCCTCAAGCACTCTTAAAAGTCGGGCTTGTAAAACCAGAGGCATCTCCCCAATCTCATCCAAAAACAAGGTGCCGTCTTTCGCTAGTTCAAATTTCCCCCGATGAAGACTTTGGGCTCCGGTAAAGGAACCCTTTTCATGACCAAATAGCTCCCCTTCGATTAAGTTTTCAGGGATCGCCCCGCAATTTAGCGCAATGAAAGGGCCATTGACTTGAGAACTTAGTGAATGAATCGCCCTGGCGACCATCTCCTTTCCAGTTCCTGTTTCTCCCGTGATCAAAACGCTATGCGACGATGACGCGATATTAGGAAGCAAAGCCAAACGCTGACGCATCAATGTTGAGCGGAAAATCAAAAAAGGTCTTAATATCTCCGTTAGAGGATCAAGAGTGCTGATGGAAGAAATGAAAAGGTGAACTTCTTTTTTTAACTTCCGCGCGACTTTTTCATAATCCAACGGTTTTAAAAATCCACCATCAATATCAAAATGCCGGTATTCCGATTCAAACTTCACCTCATCCTGATGAACGGCGAAAACACGGCCATCGGGGTTGATCGCCTTGTATTCCGAGCAAAACTCAAATTGATCCAAACTTAAAATGTCAAAGTTAGCGAAAACCGCATGTACGACTTGCTGACTTAAAATCAATTTCGCTGAAAAAATATCGCTCGAAAGGAGAATCTTGGCACCTCTTTCTTCCATGTCATGCTTGGTGCTTCTTAAAAAGAGGGAGTCCCTATCCAAAAGTAGAACGGATATTCCCTTTAAGCTGATTTTTTTTCCAATGCTGGTTTTTTCCTGGCCCATCAAATCTAAAGGTCAATATTATAAGCACCACTTAAAGGAGCTTGGTGTTTTTGTTTGAATCCAACCCCAAAATTAAATCGCCCTTGAGCTGGGGCTTCTTTAAAAGTATTTTTGAAAGGGGTCTGATAACAAGACGGTTAAAGGCATTCTTTAGAGGCCTGGCGCCGTATTTTTCATCGAAACCAGCACTACTGATCATTTCCCTTAAATCTGAATTTAACTCAATTAAAATTTCATTATCTGAGAGTTTCTGATTTAAGAAACGCAACTCACGCTCCAAGAGTCTCTTTATAATTTCATTATTTAAATGGCTATAATGAAGTATTGAATCCAACCGGCCGATCATCTCGGGTTTAAAGAAAGCCTGATAATCTTTTAGATTGGAAGTTAAAAAAATAACGGTGTTCTTGAAATTTACGATTCTCCCCTGTGTATCGCTTAAACGTCCGTCATCCAGGATCTGCATTAATATATCGCTGAAATCGGGATGAGCCTTTTCTATTTCGTCGAATAAAACGATACTGTAGGGGTTATGTCTGACAGCTTCGGTCAAGATCCCACCCTTTTCATAACCCACATACCCGGGCGGAGCGCCAATCAGTTTGGCTACCGAATGTCTTTCACTATATTCGCTTAAATCAAATCGGATCATATGTCTTTCATCGTTGAAAAGATAAACGGCTAAGGATTTAGCGGTTTCAGTTTTCCCGACGCCGGACGGCCCAAGCATCAAGAAACTGCCCAGGGGTCTACTTTGATCTGATAGGCCCGCGTGCGCGGCAATCAAGGTATCGGCTATTTCCTGTAGTGATTCGTCTTGACCGAAAACCCGTGACTTTAAGTAAGACTCCAGTTCCAATAAATTCTCCTGCTGAGTCCTTAATACCCTTTCAACCGGCACCCCCGTAGACCGCGCTATCACATCACCGACATTTTTACGTGAAAGTTTCCATGACACCTCGTATTGATTCAATTCATCCTCTACTTTCGGGATATCTCCGTACTTAATCCGTGACGCTGTTTCATATTCCCCGTCATTCTCGGCTTTTGAAAGTTGAAAATGAAATTGGTCAAGCTGTTGCTTGAGCTGAGAGACCCGCTTGAGGTTGAGCACCTGACTCTCCCATTTAGCTTTTTGCTGATTAAAATCACCTTCTAGATCCTCAATCTCCTGGGGTAGAGCTTTGTTTTGAGGGTTTGCCTGAGATAAGATCTTTTTGCTCCTGATCAAGGCGTCCAACTCAGCCAATTCCGGTGGCATGGAATCAGCGCTTAGTTTGAGTCCCGCGGCCGCTTCGTCGATGATATCGATCGCCTTATCAGGCAAATAACGATCCGAAATGAACTGGTCCGAAAGATAGACCGCGGAGACAATCGCCTCTTCGGTGATCTCGATTCCATGGTGAATCTCGAGTTTCTCCTTTAGCCCCATTAGAATCTGGATCGTATCTTCCTTGGTCGGCTCCTTGACCATCACCAGATGGAAACGCCTCTCCAAAGCCGAATCGCTTTCGATATACTTCTTGTATTCGTCATAGGTCGTCGCGCCGATGCAGTTGAGTTCCCCTCTAGACAAAGCCGGCTTCAGGAGGTTGGCCGCGTCCATCGCGCCTTCGGTCTTTCCCGTGCCGATCAAAAGGTGGATCTCATCGATAAAGATAATCGCCTCTCGGCCTTTGTTCTTGATGAAGCGGATCATGTTTTCCATTCTCTCTTCGAACTCGCCACGGTACTTGGTGCCGGCTACCAGCGAGCCCATATTCAACGAATAGATCGTTTTCCCCTGGATGATATCGGGTACCTGATTGGTCTGGATCAGGCCGGCCAACCCTTCGACAATCGCCGTCTTTCCGACTCCGGGAGCGCCCACCAGGACCGGGTTGTTTTTGGTTCTGCGGCACAGGATTTCCTGAACCCTTCTGATCTCGGTCGCTCTGCCGATCACCGGGTCGAGCTTGCCGGCGCTGGCCTGCGCGTTCAGATCGATCAGAAACTCGGGCGTATCGTCTTGCTCATCCTCGTCTGGAGCCTGGAACTCAAGCTGGGGAAAAAACTTCTTCAGGTGCCGGAGCATGTCGGCTTCACCCACCTTGTCCTTGCTGGCCTGGATCGCGTCTGAGGAGGCCAGGGTGAACCACTCCGAAAGCTTCGGCGAAGGCCTAAGGCTCGACAGATCGATCGACTGGACCGTCGGCAACTGGTCCAAAAGCCCTCTGACGACTTTCAGCTCACCCTTTAAGGAGCGTGAGGACTGGGTCTGCGGGTTTTTGATCAACCCCCAAAGGAGATGAAACTCGCTGAGTTCGCTATTTTTCCTTTTGAGGGCTTCGGCCTGGGCGATTTCGATGGATCGCAAAAGGTTGTTGTCAAAGTTATTCAAAAGTTACACTCAATTAGAGGGTTTGACTTTATATATTCTATTATATCATGCGCTTGCGATTTTTCATCGGCCTTATTTCGCTAAAAGCCAATGATTACAGCGCAAACGGATCAGCTCAAAATCCGGGTATGGGTAAGCGCACGGATTCCGTCTAAAGCGGGAATCCCAACTGTTATTGAATTTTATCTTATTTTGCGGTGATAGACAAGGGGCTGGGGGAAAGGCTTTCCTGCGGGATCTGGGATCGGTCC
>JAOUME010000184.1 GCA_029881655.1 Deltaproteobacteria bacterium
CAAGATCAGAAAATGGACGATCATCAAGTTGATCTGTCACTTCTATCTGTCTTTTTCTGAATTCGAGCGGCAATTCGGGATCCCTTTTAAAACCTACTTTGAGACAGAACTCATAGAGCTTGAAAAGCTTGAAAAGGATAGGCTGGTCGAAGTATCTTCCGGTCATATTCAGGTTTTGGACTTCGGTAAAATATTAGTGCGTAACGTCTGTATGGTGTTTGACGCTTATTTGAGAAAAGAGGGTATCCCGAAAGTCGAGTATTCTAAAACGATTTGATTGGCGAAATGGCTATCTTCGAATATCAGATAATCGATAAACAAGGGAAAAAGAAGAAAGGGAAACTGGATGCCCCCAACCTGAAGCAGGCCACCACGAAACTCCAGGCTCAAGATCAATATATACTCTCGATTTCGAGCGTCAAAGAAAAACCCTCCGGCAAAAATGACTTCCAACTTTTCAAAAAGAAATCCGTTCCTTCTCAGATTATAACCAGTTTTACCAGACAGCTTTCCATTCTTGTTTCAACGGGGATTCCTTATGACAAGGCGTTTGATATTCTTATTCAGGAATGCGAGCACCCCCACTTTCAGGATATCCTCTCTGGCATGAAATCTTTAATCGTCGAGGGGAGTTCGCTGGCAAGCGCGCTTGAGTCTAAACCAGATTATTTCCCCAAGATGTTTGTCGCCATGGTTAAGGCTGGCGAAACGGGAGGTACTTTGGATAATGTCTTGAACGAATTGACCAGCTATAGGGAAGAACAGGAGAGTCTGAAGTCCAAGATCCAGAGCGCCCTGATCTATCCGATCATCATGACCTTGTTGGGATTATTTATTGTCGTGTTCATGATCACCTTCATTCTGCCCAAGATCGTGCCGATTTTCAGGCAATTTGAAGTCGCCTTGCCCCTACCAACCCAGATTGTCATGTTTCTCAGCGATACGATGGTGGCCTACTGGTGGATTCTGGTTTTACTGATAGCGGGGGTGACTTTCTGGTTTGTCCGGTTTAAAAAGACACCAATGGGAGAAAAGGCGGTTGACTTCACTCTTTTAAAAATGCCGATTCTGGGTAGTGTTATGAAGAAGGTTATTATCTACCGTTTCACCCAGACCTTGGGAACGATGCTCAGTAGCGGAGTGGAACTGAAGTTCTCTTTGGATGTCGTCCGTCACGTTATGGGAAACCGAGTCTATGACGATACGTTTGATCAGGTTATAGCTGACATCACGAAAAAGGGTATGGATCTATCTCAGGCTTTGCGGAAGACTGAATTATTCCCTTCAAGCGTCATCCAAATGATCAGGGTCGGAGAAGAAAGCAGCAAAATGGAAGTCATGCTCGCTAAAGTCGCGAAGATTCTGGACAAGGAGGTTAAACAAACCATCGAGAAATCGGTCGCCTTATTGGAGCCACTATTGATCATCTGGATGGCGGTTATGGTGGGATTTATCGTGATGGCGGTTTTGCTGCCGATGTTTAAGATGAATCAGTTGATTTAAACTTTGGAATTATATTAAAACTGATCAATTAAAAGCAAGCCCATGTTTTTTTTCGAGCGCAAAAAAGACTCATCCCCGCAAACCATCGCGTTTCAATTGCGTTCCCAGATACTAAAGGAGAAAGCCGAGACTATCAATTCCAGCGGCAAAAAGATTGAACTGATCAAAAAGGCCATACCTTACATGTCATCAAAGCGTTTGAACTATTCTGACCGCTTTTCGCTGGGTTTTGTCAGGGACGTTTTATTGATTTGCTCTCCGGCTGAGGAGACCTTTTCTCTCGGCTCAAGAAATCAGGAGTTCGAGAACAGTCATTTTGAACTGTTAAAGCTCCGGGTGGGCAAAAGCGCGGCTCAGGGGGTTTTTCAGAACCTGGATGAGATCATTCGGAAAGTGCAGGCGATCTGGTTTCCTGAGATGATCGATCCTCCCCGGGTTAGATGGTTAAAGAGATTTTCAACCCGAAAACTCGCGCACTTTTCTCCTGATAAGGATGAAATCGCATTTTCTCTGATATTTGACATGCTGGAAACTCCGGTGGAAATCCTTTATTACCTGGCTTATCATGAACTACTTCACCGGGAGATCGGTGTTGAAAAAATCCAGGGAAGGCGCAGGGCTCATACGCCCCGGTTCAAGGAAATGGAAAAACGTTTTCCGGATTTTCAAGAGATGGAAAACAAGATCAACCGTTATATCACCACATTTCAGATAACCCAGCCGATGAAATATTACAGGGCAAGATGATTTTAGCGATCGAAACCTCTTGCGATGATTCGGCTGTAGCGCTTATTAACCTTCAGGGCGAAGTCCTTTATAGTGAGATATCCTCACAAATCAAGCTGCACGAGCGTTTTGGCGGAATCGTGCCAGAAATCGCCAGCAGAAAACATCTCACCACGCTTCCCTTGATTCTCAGAGAGCTTTTTAGGACTCAGAGCTTAAGACCCGCGGATTTAAGCGCGGTCGCGGTTACCTACGCGCCGGGTCTCATCGGTTCTTTGCTGGTTGGGGTCAGTTTCGCGAAAAGTCTGGCCTGGCTTTTCAACAAGCCTTTAATCGGCGTTGATCATTTGGAAGGTCATCTTTTAGCGCCTTTTTTGGATCACCCGGATTTATCTTTCCCCTATCTTGCTTTAATTGCCTCGGGAGGGCATACTCACCTTTATATCGCCAATGGGATCGGCCAATACGAATTAATCGGCAAGACCATTGACGACGCGGCTGGCGAAGCCTACGACAAGGTAGCTAAAATGCTTGGGTTTAAATACCCTGGTGGCCCAAGTATCGATAAGATCGCCGAGGAATACAAAGGAGGTGATATTGAGTTCCCCATCCCTTTAAATGGGAAAAAAACGCTTAATTTTAGTTTTTCTGGTTTGAAAACCGCCTTGAGAAATGAAATCATTAAACAGGGTTGTTATTGGGAAGGATCTGAGTTGTTTGGCTATGACTCTTTTTTACAAGATGATTTTCCTGGAAACAGGGACAGGATTATCAACCTTGCCTCAAGCTTTCAAAGAACGATGGAGGTGATCATTACCAAAAGGATGGAACAAGCCATAAACCAAACGGGACTGAAGCGCTTCGTTCTTTCGGGAGGAGTAGCCTCGAATATTGGGATCAGAAGATCATTGACAAAGATGGCGAAGAAGAAAAAAGCTATGTTTTATTTTCCGGAAAAAATCCATTGTACCGATAACGCCGCCATGATCGGTTATACGGCCTTTAGACATTTAAGCGTGAATCAGGAACTTTTATTAAAAAACATTCCTTTTAAGGTTAATTCGAAAAGTCCTATGGGACAATTGGAAATAAGCTCAGCAACAATGAAAACCTAACGAGAATTATCTCAGCGTCAGATATGTTTAGATGATGAAATTAAAAGATATAACACCCGATGAATTCAAACACAAGAGGCTGGTTTGGATTGTACCGCCATTGCTTTTTCTCGTTTTGTTCATCTTGCTGATTTTAAAGTTGACGATCCACATGGATGAGGTCGCTGAAAGTAGGGCGCATGAAAAACCTCAAGGGGAGACACAAACCGAAATGACCTCCGATAGTACTTTTGACTCACAGGTGTCGGAAGCGGGTGATGTTATCGTCGAGGATTCGACCACCGACCTGAGGATCGAATCCAACGAAGTGCAGCTTGAGTTGGGATATATCGCCGAGGACAAGGACGGATGGAAGCTCCTGGAGAGGAATCAGGCCTTTGAGGGCGAAGGCCTTTGGAAGGTTTTTATGGTTCAAAAGAAAGACAAGATCGACTATACGGTTTTCTCGCCACTGGAAAGTAGTTGGCACCCTGGCATCGAGGAGGAAAAACGCATGGTTATCAACCAGATAGATAAGAACACTCGAAACATCAGTTTTGATCGGGCTCGTAAAAAACATTTTGCGGTTCAGCTTTTGTCTCTGAACGAAGGAGAATTCCTAAAGGCGGTTGAAGTTATGAAGTTTCTTGTAAAAAATAATTATTACGCCTACCTTTATAGGACACCGAGAAGGATTAAAACCAAATCCGTACGGGTCAAACAGTATTTCTACCGTGTTCGCGTCGGATTTTTCGAGACAGAAAGAGAAGCTCTGCAAATCGCGGAGAAGATCAATGAGCAGTTTCCTGACCAAGAGGTTTTCGTGGAAGATTACTGGGCGGTAAATCCTGATTTTCAGGAACTTAGCGGCGAACTGATCGACTTTGGAGTACAGCGAAACATGCCTTGGGTTATTCAGTTTTCAGGGTTCGAAGATAAACTCTCCGCTTTAAATTTCTTCCAGAAAATCAGTCCTTATGTGGATTCAGCCCACATTGCCCAAAGAAAAGGAGGGGTTGAAAGATATGATTACAAGATTCAGGTGGGCTTTTACGATACCTATCAAAACGCTGACAAAAAACTGGGCGGACTCGTTGCCGCCGCCGGTAAACTCACGGCGAGAAGTAAAATATTTAATCAAAGCCAAACCATTACTCCCTTTCAACTAGAAACCCAGCGATAAAGCCGACATAGCTCATCTGGTAGAGCAACACATTCGTAATGTGTAGGTGCCCGGTTCGACTCCGGGTGTCGGCTCCAATCAACTCAGTAGTTTATAGTTTCCTATAATCATTTAACACCTCATAATCACTTCTTCGTGACAATCCACTGATAAACGAGAGCCTTTCAGACCTTGCATTGTCAGTTGCTCAGCCTTTTTTTCTACCTCAGATCAAATTCACACAATTAAGTTTACACTACCCCTTTCGCTGCATCAAAGGTTACTTTGGCTTTGAATGCAGATAAAAAAACCTGAAAAAGTGATTAATTAAAACCATTGGGGTCGTGCAAGGGGGTTTACTTTTGAGGAGTGGTATTTTTTGGAATGAATAAAAACAGCAAAAGTGCTTAAATTATTTGGTCGAGGCGACAAGATTTGAACTTGCGACCCCATGTCCCCCAGACATGTGCGCTACCGGACTGCGCTACGCCTCGATTTTCAATAAAAGTAAAGAATAACCCGAAGGTTGTCAA
>JAOUME010000185.1 GCA_029881655.1 Deltaproteobacteria bacterium
GTTGCGAAATCACCCGGTGTCGTGATAAGATGACATCTAATCAAGGAGATAAGCATGCGTCAACCAAGGCGGGTCAGGAAGGTCATCCAATCCAGGGGCCAAAAGGAAGGAGGGGGTGTCACCGTTTTCCGTTCGATCGGCGGCAGGGAGTTGGATCATGTCGATCCATTTTTATTATTGGACGAGATGAAGTCGGATGATCCGAAAGAGTACATCGCCGGGTTTCCCGATCACCCTCACCGGGGTTTCGAGACGCTGACCTATATGATTCAGGGTGAGATGATTCATATGGACAGCCAGGGCAACCGCGAGGTGCTCTCATCTGGCGGGGCGCAGTGGATCACGGCCGGAAAAGGGATCGTTCACTCAGAGATTCCAAAGCAGGAACGGGGTCTTTTGTGGGGCTTTCAGCTTTGGATCAATCTGCCTGCCGAAAGGAAGATGTGTCAGCCCGATTACCGGAGCTTTTCAGCGGAGGAGATGCCGGTTTGCGTCCATAACAAGGCGGAAATAAAAATCATAGCGGGCGATTTTCAGGGGACCCGTGGCCCGGTCAAAGGTATCGGGGCCGATCCGGCGGTATTCGATATAACCCTTAAACCCAATAGCCGGATCAGGTTGGAGCCTGAGCGTGAGGAAAACACGCTCCTTTACCTGCTGGAAGGCGGTGTTTGTTTTATCAATGGGCAAGAACCGTTAGAGTCATTTGAAACTCCGGGAACGCTTGTTTGTTTTGAGAAGGGCGATTATCTGGAAGTGGCCGCCAGAGACCTGAACACCCGTTTTTTATACCTCAGCGCGAAGCCGATCGGAGAGCCTGTCGCCCGCTATGGACCTTTTGTGATGAATAACATGTCGGAGATCGAAAAAGCCTTTAGGGACTATGAAACGGGTCAGTTTTAAAAACTCAATCCTGGTTCTGAGATCGGCGTCAAGGGACGTGACGGGGGTATCGCGCATGAAACGAAAGCGATTTCAATAAACTTATCCGCCAAACGGCAGGGGTTTATGGCAAACGGACGTCTCTCCTTGATAAAGAACCCGTTTGAACTCATGGGTTGGCGGCCCCCTTCCCGATGATCTCACTCAGAGGAGTTTAAGGAGTATCGCCTGAAGGTTCGATCAAGTCTGGTCGGTCGTTTCTTGGATTGTTTAGAAGAGGCGAGACCCGGTAGGCCATCATCAGGTCATCGTCATAAGGTTTCAGGCAGTCTTTTAGCTCAGCGGTATTTACCCCGCTTTCGCCCAGCCAGACGGGATAGTCCTCAGGCCTTAGAATCGCGGGCATGCGGTCATGGATGGGACGGACCAGCTCGTTTGGGGCCGTGGTGATAATAACGCAGGAGTAAAGGAGCCGCCCGTCGTTTGCCCTCCATTGATCCCAAAGACCTGCGAACGCAAAGGGTTTTTTACTTTTCAGGCAGACGCGGTAGGGGGTTTTTCTTTCTTTTTCTTTTTTCCATTCGTAAAAGCCGTCCGCTAGAATCAGACATCGCCTTTGTTTAAAGGGAGTTCTAAAAGAAGGCTTTTCTTCCAGGGTTTCGGCTCTGGCGTTAATCATCCGGCTACCGATCTTGGGGTCTTTGGCCCAATAGGGAATCAGCCCCCAGCGAAAAAACGAAACACGCTCCCGTCTAAAATCGGCGATCACGGGAATTTCACTCGAAGGCGCGATATTGTATTTCAATATCCACTCATCCTCAAAGATCAACTCTCCGAAACTCTCTCTGATCGCCTCAAATTCAGATGCCAGGGAAAATCGGCCGCACATGATTTATTCTCCGCTTTGATGTTATTCCCGGGTGTTTTCCCCCTGGATTTAAGTCCATTCTAACAGGATTGCCCGAAGTTTTAAAGCCTATCCGCCGTTTTTTTGTCGAAGAGAGTCTGGGGATATTTACTTGACGGACTGCTTAGTAAAAGTGTACAAATGTACATTAGGCAATTTCGTAAATGGCGGGAAACGTCAACCGGATATAAAGGTATTGAAATGGGAGATGTCGAGATAAAAAAGGGCGCTGGCGTGGGAGATATTTTCCGCGTTTTAAGAGACAAGGTTTTCCTGGGCCCTCTTTTTTTAAGCCGGGTGTCGGCGGGATTTCCCTCTCCCGCGGATGATTATTTAGAGCAGAGTCTGGATCTAAACCAGCATTTGATCTCTAATCCCTCGGCGACTTTTTTCGTGCGGGCCGCGGGGGATTCGATGGAAGGAGCGGGGATCTTCAGCGGAGACCTCCTGGTGGTGGATCGTGCCCTGGAGGCGGTGGACGGCCGGGTGGTGGTGGCTGTTCTGGACGGGGAATTGACGTTGAAAAGGCTGATCAGGAGGGAGGGAAAGCTGTTTTTGTTCGCGGAGAACGCGGCTTATCCGCCTATCGAGATCAATCCTGAGGGGGAGTTTACGGTTTGGGGGGTGGCGACTTATGTCATTCATCGGTTATGAGGGCGATTATCGGTCCAGTGGCCCTGGTGGATTGCAATAATTTCTATGTCTCCTGCGAGCGGGTGTTCGACCCGGGGCTTTTGCGCAAGCCGGTGGTGGTGCTTTCAAACAACGATGGTTGTGTGGTGGCGCGTTCCAATGAGGCCAAGGGGCTGGGGATCGGGTTCGGGACTCCGATTTTCAAGTGCGGTGAGTTGGTGCGGAGCAAGGGACTCAAGGCACTCTCCTCGAATTACGCGCTTTACGGGGATATGTCGAGGCGGGTCATGGATTGTCTGTCGCGTTTTAGTCCCCGGATCGAGACCTATTCGATCGACGAGGCTTTCCTGGATTTTTCGGGTATTCCTTTAACCGAGCGGACCGCTTATGCCCATCAACTGAGGCGGCGGGTTTTAAAAGAGGTGGGTATTCCCGTTTCGGTGGGGGTGGCGACGACCAAGACGCTGGCCAAGATCGCCAATAAGCTGGCCAAGCGGAACGCGGGGCTTAAGGGTGTCCTTGATATTTCGGGGGAGGTTGATATGGACGCTCTGTTGTCGGCCTTTCCGGTCAGCGAGATCTGGGGGGTGGGTTACCGCTACAGCCAGACGCTCAACCGCCACGGGATATCGAACGCGCTCCAGCTCAGGGGAGCGGATTTTTCCTGGGTACGCAAGAAAATGACGATCAAGGGACTGCGCACGGTTCTGGAGCTCAGGGGAATTTCCTGCATGCCTTTGGAGCTGATGTCTAAAGACAAGAAGGCGATCACCAGTTCGCGTTCCTTCGGCAAGCCCGTGGTCGAGTTAGACGAGCTGAAGGAGGCGGTCGCGACCTATGTCAGCCGGGCTGCGGTCAAGTTGCGGGCTCAGGGGTCGCTGGCCGGGACGCTGATGGTCTTTCTCGCCACGAACCGCTTTAAGCCCGACGATCCCCAGTACAGCAACTTTCTGCATCTCAATCTGCCGACAGCCACCAGCGACAGCCCCGAATTGATCAGGCATGCCTGTTTCGGGCTTCAAAGGATCTACCGTGAGGGTTTTTCCTACAAACAGGCCGGGGTGATCTTATCGAATTTTTCCTCGGAGCGCCATACTCAGCTGGACATTTTCGGGGCCGAGGAAAAAAGGGAGCGCGGCCGGAAACTGATGGGGGTGGTGGACGCGGTCAACCTAAGATTCGGCAGGGGGACCCTGGAGTTCGCGGCCTGCGGGCTGGAGCAGCCCTGGAAGACGCGCCAGGAAATGAAAAGCCCGGCCTATACGACCAACTGGGACCAGCTACCCGTCGTCAGGGCCTGAGAGCCTGAGCTTATGACGATCCACCCGGGACGGCCCAAGGGAAAGCGGGTCCGTTTAGAAACGGGGAGGCGTTTTTGATCCGTCTTGCCCACGGACGAACCAAAAGCTTTACAGCTAAAAAGAAATTGAAGACCGCCTTTTATGCCGAAATTGATTTTAAAAAACCAACCGAAAGGGTTTATTTCGAGAGGGATTTTCTTTTCGACTGTACCTTGTCCAGCAACTCGAAAGTTTTTCTCTCGATGTCAGCCAGGTTAAACGTATGCCACAGGGAAGACAGTTCCCGGTGCTCCAGGTTAACCCGAGCCAGGAATTCCTTGTTGACGGCGGGACCGCCCTTTAGGCCGATAAAGCGGTAAAAGCGGTGAATGGCCAGAAACTTGTTTAGGAGATACTCCGCGGTTTTCGGAATCTCAGGCTGATTTTTCGTTTTGGGGTTGTGGCAGGTCTCGCAGATATTTCTGATCGAAGCGACATTGACCGCCATGATGTTCATCGATCCGTGGCAGGTTACACAGTTGGGTCCCTGGGGCGAATTTTTGGACGGGCTAAGCTGTTTGAAATGCCGGCTCTTGGTAAAGCTCTGATAGATTTCGTCGTGGCATCCGCTGCAGGTCTCGGGGATATCCTTGAAACCCAGTTCGCTGGTGAGCGTGCTTTTGCCGTTTTTGACGCGGTGCGCCGCCTCTTTGGTCTTTTTGGACGGATCACCCATATGGCAATCAGAACAGCTGACATCCTCCAGGCGGTGGGGCGACTGAAGCCAGTCCTGATAGTAGCGGTAAAGCTTCTTGTTGGTCACGAAAAACCCGGGGTCGCTATGGCACTCTACGCAGGAATCCCCGCTGTCTCCGGCTATCAGACCCGGCGTCAGGCCCGCGAGGCCCGTCATTAGAAAACAAAAAAAAGCGATCCTAAGCGGTCCGTTTAATATCATGGGCTTGATCTTTTTCATCTTCTTACCTTCGATTGGATTTTTAATTTGAGCATAAGCCCGCTATTGTCCTTGCCTTGAAACGCGCCACGGCCCCAGTCTATGATAACCGCGTCTTCAGTAGGGTTTTTCCGCCTCACGGAATTTAACTCCAATCTAAAGCAATCCCGCCTCTATTAAAAGTAAAAAATGATCTCTGGTGATTTCGCGGAAGGCAAAAGCGGTCTGGGAGTCAAAATTAAAATTAATGGAAACTTTTAATTTAAATTAAAATACTAATTATAATTTAAATTA
>JAOUME010000186.1 GCA_029881655.1 Deltaproteobacteria bacterium
TAAAGATCTTTCGTTTTTTATATTGTTGTTTCATGGCTTTGGGTAACGCAAGTAAGAACACTAAGATGATCATGGCTTCAGCAAAAGGAATTGCCTGTATTATTTTAAACCAATCCCAAGGAAAAGGTGAGAACATGAAATAAATGGTACGAATGGGCATATATCTGAAGATATCTCCATAACTATTGAAAGTTTGATCCTGCAAATAAGAACTTTCAATTATATTCATATGCAGTCTTTCTTTTAAAACTTCGACATCGACCAATTGAGCAAATATGCTTACAAAGGACTTATCCAGGTTTTGAAAGATATAGACAGTTACCATTGTCAAGACAAACAGTACCCCGATGGCCCTAATGGGCATCAATAGGGTAATTTTTTCGAAGTTGTACTTGAGCATAATGATGGCGAAGATGGCGGTAAATATAACGAGATTCTCAGATCGAAGCAGGGCTGTGAGTAAAAACAAAAAACCGATCCAAATCCAGCGTTTTTTAATATTGTCGAAAAAAATTAGAATTTGATAAAATATTTCCATCAAAATACAGTTCACCAGGGGATCGCGGTACAGGTAGGTGCTATGTATGCTAGAATAAGGGAGGAGGCTGTATATGATTGCCGCGAAGACTCCAGCCTGTTTGGTGTATAACATTGCCCCGACTCGATAGACATTAAAGGTTAAATAGGCGAACAAAAGCGTATTGAGCGTGAAACTGATCATCGGAGTATGACCAAAAAGATAGTAAAAAACCGCATAGGGCAGTGTAAAGGATGGAATCAGAACGTAAGTGTTCAAGATCTTGTTCTTGATAGCTATGATTCCATTGTTCTCAAGCACGTTTGCTAGGTCGATCATGGTTTCGTTAAATCGGACGGCATCTTGTGTTAGCGGCATAAAATCATAAAAGCAGTTTAATAACACAAAAACACAACGGGTGAAAAATATCCCTGTGATGAAAGCCACGACAAACCCGTGCTTTGGATGCTTCAGCCTGCTCCATAAAAGTAGCAGGATACAAACGAGTAACATAAAAATAATCCCGCCGCTATGATCGAAAGCTTTCAAGCTGGCAAAATCAAGTCCCATTGGTTTATTTTTTGTGGTCTGATTAGTAGAAACTTGTTAAAGCCTTATTTAGCTTTTCTTCCAAGTTATTTCACTATAAGGAGACAGTTTGTCGGAATCAAGTCAAAAGGATTTTAGTCCAGAATAAAATCTATATCTGACAGTTTGCGATAAGTTTCCCCTTTTGCGGGGCCCATAAAATATCAATCGATTGATGTTTTATCGCAATGACTGTTTTCAACTTGGTAGCAAAGCCTCCTTAATTGGATTCGATTTCTTACCATTTACCCCATGTGATAGAAATCACGGTTTTTAAATCAAAAACGAAAGCCCAAATGATTATGCAAAGATTGTTGGAGCATTGTTTGATCAAACAAAAGATAGTTTTTTTCGGTCGCCGTAGCTATGATATTTCGAATTTTTTCTCTTTGTTTATTTCCTTCGTTACCATCTAAGATTTCGCGCATTGTTACAGTGTACTCCAGCCATAAAGTCATGATTTGGATTCGCTCTTTGACCAATTTGTCATGGCTTTTGCCAAGTTCCTCTTTGGAAATGCGTAAAGCTTCGTTCAAGGTGTATTTTTGAAATACTCTGGTAAAGTTTTTCTTTGCATGGCCATGAATTCCAGGACTGTTGTAGAAGTCTTGTTCTAACATCCAGTAGACTTGTTCCATAATGGGTGCCGAATCCCCATAAAAGAGGTGAAAAAATTCTTCTTTGATTTTATCTATATCCGAGTTCGGTTTCCATAAAAGCTTTGAAACCAAGTAATAATTCAAAAGGTTTGAAAATGCATTTTTTTCAGAGAACTGAGTTAAAAAACCTATGGTTCCTTGGCCTGCTAGGAACGTCAGATTGTCTTTCAAAAACGGATAGGTCATCCATGGAAGTTCCAACCAGTTGACCTTATAAAGGTATTCGTAAAAAAACAGGGGTTTTTTATAATAGGCCCAAGCCTCGATCAAAGCTTTGAATTTAACGTTTGATTGATGTAACGAATCGGTGATAGGTTTTGTCTGACTATAATAAAAATGTGTAATATAAGGGACTAACTCGGGCTCAAGTTCTATCGATTTGTCTTTGGGCGGGGCATTGTAAATATCATAAAAGCCAACCCTGATGGGGATTTCCCCGCCTTTGGCGCGGTAGGCTTTGGCAACCGCATTGTAAAAAAGAACGACTCTCCTGCTGACTTTGCGATCCACTTTAACAAAGGATTCATCCAGCTTTGTCGCTTCTTTCCTGGTATCGAATCCTCTTCCGTCACTTAAGCCGAGAGTAAGCATTGAATAACGTCCCGATTTGGATAGTTCTGCTAAGTGGGACGCTGTTTTTTGAATCACTTCAGGGTGAGTCGTTCTGATTTTAATACCAAATGTGGCGGGTAATATTTTATTTTTATTCAAGGTATTAAGTATTTTCTGGTATTTTTCTGATGGGATAGCAAAATATTCGGGGTTTGAGATATTCAAAGCCTTTGGAAAAATAATATCGGTGCTATGAAAATAACCCCAAATCCGCTCTCCTTTATCCTCTGGGATTGATTCGATATTGACGTTGGATCTAAGAACTTGGTAAGACCAATCGGTTTTTCCAATTGATCGGAATCGAAAAGCGGGATTGGAAACGAGATCCACAACAGTGGCCTTAAGTGGGGGTCTCGGATAGATGGTCCCCAACTCATTTGGAAGATAAAAGCGAAATCCGAACTCTTCCAGTAGCTGAGCAATCCCAAAAATAATTCCAGAAGGTTTTAAGGCAACGATATCGATTTTTTCTTCAGAAACTTTTAAATGAAAACCATCGTTTTTGATTCGGTCTCTTGAAGGTAGAGTTTTCTCAGTAAATTTCCGATCAAACGAAAGTTGAAAGAAGTTGATAGGGGATTTAACGGGCCGATGATCTATCTTAACGCTGAGTATTTTATTTATGTAAGAAGAAAACCTAAATGCGCTCTTTGAGATGGTAGGGTCGTCTGTGTAATGAAGGACAATGACAGCTGAAGTGTTATTGATGTCAAATTCATTTAAACCAGACTCTTTGGCGAAACAGACACCAGTTAAAACACAAGCAAGGATAATTAAATTAAAAACGAATTTGGAAAATGATCTCATAAGCTAATTTGATTAAAAAAGGCATAATATTGAGACGTCACTAAGATTTGAATTGTTTGGGAAAGCTGTAAAGGGATCGATACCGTGTCTCTTTTTAATTTTAGATTATAGGTACGCAAAAGGAAAGGGCTATCTCCGAAGATATTCTAGGGCGATGGTATTAGCAATATCGGGTCACATTCCTGGTAAAACTATTAAAACAGTTTAATATTAATTCAGCGAAAAGGATCAACAATTATAGGAAAACTGGAAAACACTTGTCAAAAACAAGATTTATTGATATTTAATGATATATTATTTCTTAAACAAAGGCATTTACAACTCAATAAAATATTAATTTACTTGTATTATGAAAAAATTAGATGGGAAAGGTCATAGACTTTATGAAAACCATGGTGGAGTAATAGATTTCAAAGATGATAAAATTGCATTTTTTGTAAAATATTGTAAAGGAAAAGATGTTCTCGATATTGGTTGCGTCCAACATGACCCTGAAAATTATTTAAATAAACATTGGCTTTATGGGGCGTTGAATCAGGTGGCAAATAGTTGCGTTGGATTGGATTATTTGGAAGAAGGAGTCAAATATTTAGTCCAAAAAGGTTTTAATATGGAGTTGGGCAATGCCGAAGATTTCGACCTGGGTAAGAAATTTGATGTTATTACTGCTGGTGATCTTATTGAACATTTAGGGAATATTTCAAATTTTTTACAATCATGTAAAAATCATATGAAAAACGATTCGTTACTATTGTTAAGCTTTCCTCATCCTTGGCATTGGCGTACTGTGGCAAAAGCATTGTTTACTTATGACGTAAAACCAAACAAAGAACACACCTGCTGGCTCTGCGTAGGGACATTCACCAATTTTGTTGCAAGGCATGACATGGAGATTGTCGAGATTAGAGGGGGAATGAGGACAGCCTTAACATATCCATTATTGGATAAATTTGTACCTCTGGCGACTTTAAGAAATAACAGTATATTGGCCGCTGTGAAACTCAAATCCTAAACCTATCGATTTTACCGTATACGTTTTGTTGCAAATCAACAGTATTTTTCTAATGATTATTAACATTTAAGTATATTGCCATTATTTGGTTTTTACATACCCATCTTTTTCCTTATCAAATCAATCATGAGTTGATCTTGAGGGTTTTTATTAAATTTAAAGTAAATCCCAAAAATTAAAATAACGACAATAACTCTAACAGCAACAATTCCAAATATTCCGATATAATCTTGAAGTTGATTTATGGCTATCAAAAGAAATGATGTAATTATTCCAGGAATAAATAGTAGTAATAAATTGATTGAGAAAGGGGTAATTTTTAAATAATAATGAAGCGCTAATACTCTTGCAAACAAAAGAGAATAGGTGCTTATAGAGACTGTAATCACCGCGCCAATAACGCCAAACATGGGAATTAAAAACGAATTAATAATAATATGAGAACAAATAATGATAAAGGAAATTAATAACTCAATATATTGTTTTCCCGTCATATTGAGAATATCTTCAAATCCACCCGCCATACAAGAAGCGATCATCGAAAACGTATAAACAATCAATACTGGATAGCCCTCGACATACTCCCCACCAAAAATTAACATTAGTTCTTTGGCTGAAAAAATCAACATAATGCTCAGTGGTAATATAACATAAAACATCCACCGAGTTGTTGTTTTGGCAATGTTTTCAAATCGACGGATTTCTTTGTTTTTATATAAAGTCGCAAACAGAGGGG